>NZ_JAIMIA010000062.1 GCF_019966495.1 Tateyamaria pelophila
ACATCACGCAATTTCCTGTCGATGATCAAACTGGCATCCGTCAGGCTGTGGATCGAGTTTTATGAGTCCGCTGCCTAAAATCCCGCTATCTTCGGGGGCGGTCACAGGAGATCAAACGATGCGTTGTGCCCGGCGCGCGCCAAGGGCTTGCCGTGAGTGAAGGCGACCACCCCGATGTCGCTTTTGATGATCGCGGCTTTCAACCTTCTGTCGATGTTGTCCTACGATCTGGTGCAAACGTGCACAATGACGCCTCCAGCCAAGCCGACTTTCGGCGGCTCAAACGGATCGTTTTTGGTTTTAATCAGGGGAGATATTTTCATATTTAACAATTTCTTAACAGAAGCGCAGTCGACTTGACGTGCCTTTTCAGGAAGGCTTCAAAAGGTGAAGTTGATCTGTTTCGGCTTTGCATTGCAGTTGTCCGCCCTGTCGGAAAGCCACGTCAAAGATACGCGAAATTCGACTGGCGTTCACCATGTCGGGTGTGGCGGCGCGTGGGCACAACAGCACACTTTTGCTTTATTCACGGACTGGGGGTTTTGCTCTGATTACACGCTGTAATTGATCCAAAGACACTGCCAAAATGGTCGATGCCTATTGCCTTTTCTGTTGAAATCGTTCCCTTATTGTTTCAATTGATTAAACTTGTGGGAACTTACTGCCGTTCGTGTATTTGACACGCTTGTTCCCGAGGACGGCATCTGTGAACGCAACAAACGAGAGAGCTTAACTGATGAAATATCTTCTTTTGGCCGCCACATGCTTGTCGCTATCGTCCGCAGCTGCATTTTCGCAGGAATCGACGAATGTGATGACGAACCCGTGCGAACGCGGGCCGATCCCATCGTGGAGAATCATAAACAGTCCACGTGCCGAGTTCGTTGCATTCGTGCAGGGAGTTCGTCCCAATATGCCAGCGGCTGTGGCCGAAGACATCGTATTCAAAGTGTGTGATGATGTGAGCCTGGTTGGTGACAATGACGGATTGACCCGCCGCTTGAACTTGTTGATGAACGAAAGCGGCTACTAGGTCCTGATCGCGACCGGACTGCCGCAGAAAATGCTTTACAGGGCGGGCGTGGCGTAGTGCACGCGCTGCGCGTCCGACGTGGCGTGCCCTTCAGGCAGATTATTTTCCGCCGAGAATGAATATGTCGGTCTCGCCTTCTTTGGCCTCTGGTCGGCAAGTTCCTTCCTTTCAGTCTAGATACGGGTTAGTCTAGATACGGTCCAACCGCCAATCTGCGTAAAGGCGAGATTGCTTTGAAAACAACTGTGTATCGTAGCCCGCGAACAAGCCGTCTTGTGTAACGAGAACGGTGCGCCATCCGCGGGCCGCAGCACCGAGAATATCCGTGTGTAGTGTATCGCCGCACATCGCGATCCGGTCCGATGATACGCCCGGAAGCGATGCCTCAATCAGATCATACACCTCCGGAAAGGGTTTTCCGAAAAACCGGACGTGATCGGGAAAACGGTCTGCGATCAAATGGCCGAAATGACCCGGTTCGACGGAAAATCCGTCATCGCGGGGTGCAGCCAGATCCGCGTTGCCGATCAGTATGTCCCGCGGACGCCGCTGCATTGCCGCCATCAGCATGTCCTGCCGCGCAGGCGTCCAATCGGCGGTCGAGAGAAACAGGAAATGGTCAACCGCATCGTAAGCGTCCGAGGTGTCGCCAAGCCGGGTTGCGCTGTCAGGAAGATCATCGAGCGTGTCGATGTCGGCCGTGATCACGCCCCAGTGACCCGTTGTCAGGTGTAGCAACGCAGCTTCGCGACTGGTGATAATTTCGTCATCTTTGACACGTAACCCAAGACGCTTGAACTTCGCAATCGCTCCACTGCGATCGTAGCTTGCGGCATTGGTCAGAATGCGGATGGCGCACCCGCGAGCGCGCAACTGGTCCAGCCTATCATCTGCCCCGGGGATCAGGGTTTCGCCTACATTCAGAACCCCGAACGCGTCGAATACGAACGCGTCGACATCGCTCGCAATGTCCAGCAATGAATGGATATCGACCGTTTGCGTGCGGGCAACCACCTGCGGAAACCGAACGCGCACTTCCTGATATCTGTCAAATATTGCCTGGGTTGTGAGCATCGTTCCCCGCTGCGGTAAGTGATCAATCACCTGATCTTTACCCTAGGGGTATCTCCAAAAAGTGAAAGCAAAAACAACAAAACGACAAAAAGTGCACGATATTGGATACTGTCATTCGAGTATATGATCACAATTCTGCACATAGATCTGAAAAAAGACAAAAGTAGCGAACTAAACTGTTGTTTTGTTGTTTTCTGGAGCCTAACGTTTGATCAATGCAGGCGTCGGGGGGATCATGTCGTCAAAAAAGCGGAAGCGGCGGGATGCGATCACGGCCCTTGTGTTGGAGCGCGGTGCCGTTACGGTCGGCTCGCTTGCGGACCGCTTTGATGTGTCCATGCAGACAATTCGCCGTGATGTTGATGCGCTGTGCGAGGGTGACATGCTGCACCGTGCCCATGGTCGCATTGAACTGAGCGAAGAGTTTCTGAACACGCCATTTGATCAACGCGTCGGAACGAACCTTGTCGGCAAACGAGCGATAGGAGAGGCGGCAGCACGGCTGATCCCGGACGGGTCCACGGTATTTATCTCCATCGGGTCGACACCTTTGAGCGTTGCGCAGGCGTTGCGCCGACGTAAAGGATTGACCGTCATCACGAACAACCTGAGCGCCGCAATGGCGCTGACCGATGAGGTTTCCAATCGGATCATCCTGCCCGGTGGAGAGGTGCGCCTGCCTGACCGTGATATCCTGGGCAATGACGTTTTGGACTTCTTTGGCCGGTTCCGCGCGGATTTCGCGGTGTTTGGCGCGGCGGGCATCGCAGACGATGGCGGCTTGCTGGAATTTCACACAACCGAAGTCCGGGCGACACAAAAAATTCGTGAAAATGCGCGACACTCTCTGTTGGTGATCGACGGGTCAAAGTTTGGCCGCCAGGCGCCGGCACTCGGGGACAATGTCATGCAGATCGACAGGACGATCATCGACCGTCGGCCGGGGCAGGCTTACGCGCCGCTTCTGGAAAAGATCAAGGATCGGCTTCTGGTGGCCGAAGGAGAATTGGTATGACGCAGGCCCCTTTCGTTCGGCTAATGGACGTGGCGAAGCGGTGGAACGGGCAGCTAGGCGTCGAAGGCATCTCGCTGGACATTCCCGAGGGCAGTTTTACCGCGTTGCTTGGCCCGTCCGGCTGCGGCAAATCGACGACTTTGCGGCTTCTGGCCGGTCTCGAGCTTCCGGACGAAGGGAAGATCATGATTGACGACAAGGATGTAACCACCAGTGCCGCATCTGATCGAAATCTGTCGATGGTGTTTCAATCCTATGCCCTGTTTCCGCATTTGTCTGTCGAGGAAAATGTTGTTTTCGGCCTGAAAGTGCGGCGCGTGCCGAAGCAGGAACGCAAGCAAAAGCTGCACCGTGCATTGGAGATCACCGGTCTGCTTGGCTATGAAAATCGCAAGCCGGGTGAGTTGTCCGGCGGGCAACGTCAGCGCGTCGCTCTTGCCCGCGCGATTGTGGCGGGCCAGCGGCTGTGCCTGATGGATGAACCGCTGTCCAATCTGGACGCAAAGCTGCGCAATTCGGTGCGCAAGGACATCAAGAAACTGCAGCGCGATCTGGGTATCACCGTTGTGTACGTGACGCACGATCAAACCGAAGCGATGAGCATGGCCGACACGGTTGTGTTGATGAAAGACGGACGGATTCAGCAGGTCGGCGCGCCGGAGGACCTTTATAACAAGCCGGTCAACACATTCGTCGCTGAATTTGTCGGTGCGCCGCCCATGGCGTTGATCGGATCCGAGGCGATTGACGGGTTTGGGAAGGGCAAGACACTCGGTGTCAGGGCGGAAAACATCCAGATCGTGCCGAAAGGGGAGGGGCGGCTCAGCTGTACCGTCAACGAGAGCGAGTTTCTGGGATCAGAGACGTTGATCGGACTGGCTCATGCCGGTGCCGCCGGGCTTTGCGTGCTCAGGCCGGGTCTTGCAATGATGTCCGAGGGCGAAGAGATCGACATCCATTTTAACAACGAACACCTGCACGTTTTTGACGCGGCAGGTCAGCGCCAAGTCAGTTGAGGCGTGGTGCAACTGCGAAATTCACGACGTTAACCTAGGGAGAGAAACATGAAGCTATTTTCGACAACCGGGCTGGGACTGGCCACGATCATGACGGCTGGCCTTGCTGCTTCGGCAAGCGCAGAAACCGAACTGACGATGTATTACCCGATTGCCGTGGGCGGGGCGCTGACGGAAGTGGTTGACGGTATCGTCGCCGATTTCGAAGCAGCGAACCCAGATATCAAAGTCAACGCGATCTATTCCGGCAACTACGACGACACGCGCGTGCGTGCCTTGTCGGCCCTTGCTTCGGGCGAACCGGCACAGTTGGCGGTGATGTTCTCGATTGATGCCTATGATCTGATCGAGCGGGACCTGATTGTCCCATTCGAAGACGTTGCCACAACCGATGCCGACAAGGCGTGGCTGGACAGTTTTTATCCAGCTCTGATGGCAAACAGCAAAATCGAAGGCCAGACTTGGGGCATTCCGTTCCAGCGCTCAACCATCGTTGCCTACTATAACAAGGATATGTTCCGCGCGGCTGGTCTTGACCCCGAAGCACCGCCAAAAACATGGGACGAGATGGTCGATATGGGCAAAGCCCTGACCAGTGACGATACATTTGGTCTGATGATCCCGTCGACAGGTTATCCGTATTGGATGTTCCAGGCGCTTGCGATTCAGAACGGCAAGGAGTTGATGTCAGATGATGGGCTGACCACCTATTTTGATGATCCAACAGTGGTTGATACGCTGGAATTCTGGAAATCGCTGTCTGTCGAGCATGGCATCATGCCAACCGGAACCGTGGAATGGGGCACGTTGCGTCAGGCCTTTCTCGAAGGTCAGACGGCCATGATGTGGCATTCCACCGGCAATCTGACGGCCGTAAAGAATGCTGCGGAATTTGACTTTGGCGTGGCTGAGCTTCCGGCCAATGTCCGTCTTGGATCGCCAACGGGTGGCGGCAATTTCTATCTGTTCCAGGACACGAGCGAAGAAGAGCGCGCCGCTGCCCTCAAGCTGATGCAGTTTATGACGTCGCCAGAGCAGGCGGCGGCGTGGTCCATCGGCACAGGCTACATGGGCGTATCGCCTGCGGCTTATGAAACCGAAGCGCTCAAGGCCTATGTCGCAGACTTCCCACCGGCACTTGTGGCGCGCAATCAGCTCGAAAACGCGGTTGCCGAATTCTCCACCTTTGAAACCGCACGGGTGCGTGACGGGCTCAACAGCGCGATTCAGTCCGCTTTGACCGGGGCGAAAGAGCCTGCCCTTGCGCTGAACGAAGCACAGACCGCTGCCGAGCGTCTGTTGTCCGACTACCAGTAACCTCTCGGGCGGGCCGGTGCACATCCGCACCGGCCCATCCGTTTCCTCAGTCGGAGATCCACCATGTCAGCCCACGCCAATCTGGAACGCCGTAGACAGGCCATTTACGGCTGGCTGTTGCTGACGCCTGCTCTGGCTCTTTTGTCGATCTTTGCCTTCTACCCGACCATAGCGACCCTGTGGACCAGCCTGTTTTCGCGCGGCACGCGGCGCAATCCGGTCGAATTTGTCGGCACCGGAAACTATGCTGATCTTTTCGCCGACCCGACATTCTGGCTCGTTGTCAAAAACAACCTGCTCTACGCCGGTGTGACAATTCCTGTCTCCATCGGCATCGCGCTGGCCATGGCGTTGTGGGCCAATGGAAAAATCCGCGCCCGTAGCTTTGTCCGGACCGCTTATTTTACGCCGACGGTTTTGCCGATGATCGCTGCAGCCAATCTGTGGCTCTTTTTCTATACGCCCGGACTTGGCGTGCTCGACCAGATCGGCAGTCTGTTTGGCCTGCCATCCGTCAATTGGCTGGGTCAGCCGGAAACCGCACTTTGGGCGATTATCATCGTCACGATCTGGAAAGAGGCGGGGTTCTTCATGATCTTCTATCTCGCTGCGCTCCAGACGATCCCCGAGGATCTCAAGGAAGCCGCCGATATCGAAGGCGCCAGCCGCTGGACTTACACCCGACGCATCGTGCTGCCCCTGTTGATGCCCACCACGTTGTTCATTGCGGTGAACGCGCTGATCAACTCGGTCAAGCTCATCGATCATCTGTTCATTCTGACCAAAGGCGGGCCGTCGGACGCGTCCAAATTGCTGCTCTATTACATCTGGGAAATGGCCTTTGCGTTTTTTGATGCGCCTCAGGCGGCTGCGATGACGATCCTTGTGATTGCCGTGCTGGCCGTCGTGGCGGCAGTGAAGTTCAGCTATCTTGATAAACGGACGCATTACCAATGAAGCGCCTTTCAAGCTTTTTGGATAGCTTCGGTGCGATCCTTTTGGCCATCATCTGGATTGCGCCACTGCTGTTTGCCTTCTGGGCCGCGACGCACTCAACGTCCGATGCCGTGAACCTGAACCTCTTTTCCCCCTGGACGCTCGAAAATTTCCGCGTCGCATGGAATGGGGCGCCGTGGTTGAAGTATTTTCTGAACACATTCGTATTGGTGACGATCATCCTGATCGGTCAGTTTTTCTTTACCACTCTGGCAGGATTTGCATTCGCGCAACTGAACTTTCGCGGCAAGGAATTCGTTTTCATTCTGGTGCTGATGCAGCTTTTCATCCTGCCGGAAGTTCTGATCGTCGAAAACTATGTGATGATTTCCAGGCTCGGGTTGTTTGATACGATCCTTGGCGTCGGTATGCCCTATATGGCGTCCGCCTTCGGCATCTTCCTGATGCGGCAGGCCTTCAAGGGTGTGCCCATCGAACTGCACGAAGCTGCCCGGATTGAGGGCTGCGGGCTGTTGGGTATTTTATGGCGAGTCTATGTGCCCTTGGCCAAGCCAACCTATCTGGCCTATGCGCTCGTGTCCGTCTCGACCCATTGGAACAACTTTCTGTGGCCGCTGATCGTGACGAATTCACCAGACACGCGCCCGCTGACGGTCGGTTTGTCCATATTTGGGGCACCCGAGAACGGTGTCGATATCAGCATCATTTCGGCTGCGACGATGATGTCGATCGCGCCCTTGCTGATCGGGTTCTTGCTGTTCCAACGCCAGTTTGTTCAGGCGTTCTTGCGTGCCGGGATCAAATGACGGCGATTCTGCACATAACCGACACCCATATCGTGCGGGAAGGGGCGCTTGTGTCCGGCAGGCTCGATTCAGCGGACGCATTGGAGCGTTTGGTTGCATGGATCAACAGCATCCGCGCCCAGATTGGCCCGGTCGATGCGGTTCTGGTCAGCGGAGACCTCAGCGACGATGGCAGCGTAGAAAGCTACGCGCGGTTCAAGCGTTTGGTGGCGCCGCTGGATTTACCGATCCATGTGATCCCCGGAAACCATGATGCGCGCGCGCCCATGCGCCACGCTTTTGCGTCACATCTGCCTGCGGACGGCCCATTGAATTGGGAGCAGCGGATCGGCGGTATCCGGTTGATTGGCCTTGATACCTTGGTCGAGGGGCAGGGCGCTGGTACTTTGAGCGCCGAAAGCCTGACCTTTCTGGAAAGCGCGCTTTCCGCGTCGGATGCAACGCCGGTCCTGCTGGCACTCCATCATCCGCCCTTTGCCTGTGGTATCAGGTTCATGGACGATATTGGATTGACGAACGCGGCGGATTTTCGCGATCTCGTTGCTTGTTTTGACGGCCCAATGCGTATTGTCTGTGGTCACATACACATGATGATGGTCACGGATGTCGCCGGTCATATTGCAATCTCTGCTCCTTCTCCCTGTAGCACATTCGCCTATGACAGACGCCCAGACGCGCCCGTCGGGTTCCTCGATCAACGCGATGGATGTCTGTTGCATCGATGGGACGGAGCATTTCAGTCCATACGGCTGAACCCGGTGGCAGGTGCTGGCCCGTTTCCGTTTTGAAATACGACATTATCAGAAAGAAGAGTTCGTGACTGAACCGCACGTGATTCAGATTATTATCAGTATCGCAGGCGCTGCGGCCCTGTTGATCTGGGCCGTGCGATTGGTGCGGACCGGAGTCGAACGGGGCTTTGCAGCGCCGATGCGCATTTGGCTGCGACATTCGGCCAAGAACCGGGTGCTGGCGGCAGGGACCGGCATGTGTGCTGCTGTGCTGTTGCAAAGCTCCACGGCTGTTGCGGTTCTGGTCTCGAACTTCGTGGCCAGGGGTGGGCTTGCAACTGCGACCGGGCTCGCGATCCTGTTGGGGGCCGATGTGGGATCGGCCGTGGTGACGCAGTTGCTGGTTGTTCGGCAACCGGTTCTGATCCCCTTGCTTATCCTGATCGGTGTGATCGTATTTCTGCGCGGAAGGGGCAGCAACACCCGTCAGGTTGGGCGTATCCTGATCGGGCTGGCGTTGATCTTTGTCTCACTGGACATGATCCGCAACGCGACCGAACCCATGCTGTCGGACCCTGCCACGCAAACCGTCATGGCCTATCTGGGGCGGGACACGCTGACCGCATTTATCATTGGCGCCGTGTTTGCGTGGGGCGTGCATTCAAGCGTTGCGGCTGTGCTGCTTTTCGTCACGCTGGCCGGACAGGGCATTTTGCCGGTGATGGCCGCCGCCGCAATGATTTTGGGGGCAAATCTGGGCGGGGCATTCATTGCTTTCATTCTTACGTATAGCGCGCCATTGGCCTCGCGGTGCATGGTGTTGGCCAATCTGGTTCTGCGGGGCGGGGGGGCTGTCGTCGCGGTGCTGCTGATTGCGATCATGCCAGAGGTTCTGGACCATCTTGGGGCGTCGCCCGCGCGACAATCCATCAATCTGCATCTGGCGTTCAACCTGGTGCTGGCCATATTGGCGCTTCCTTTGGTCGGTGTTGTGACTGCAACGCTGGCCCGCGTGATGGTCGACAAGCCAACAGGGCAAAAACCGCTTGATGCGGTCAGCGCGCTTGATCCCGCCTTGCTGGACATTCCGCAGCGCGGACTGGACTGCGCGGCGCGTGAACTTCTGGGGATGGGTCAGAAAATCGAGCACATGCTTTTGGCGGTTGAGCCCCTGTATGACCGCTGGGAAGACACCACAGCCGAGGCCATCCGTACCCAGGACAAAGCCATCAAGAGAACGCATCTGGATATCAAGCTCTACCTTGCGCGGATCGGGCGCAAGGGTCTGGACGAGGATCTGAGCCGCCGCTCCATGGACCTTGTCTCCATATCCTCAAGTCTCGACTCTGCATCCGATGCGATCGCGCGGATCATGCTGGAACTGGCAAAACGGCTGGACCGGCAAAACCTTCAGTTTTCAACGCAGGGCCGTGAAGAAGTCCGTGACTTTGCGGAGCGCGTTCAAAGCAACGTGCAGTTGGCCCTGAATGTCATGTTGAACCAGAATCCGGCCGAGGCGCGCGCGCTTGTGGCGGCCAAGGAAAAGGTGCGCAAAGTCGAACAAAAACTCCAGCGCAGTCACATTTCCAGACTGCGCGAAGGGCTGATCGAAAGCATCGACACCAGTAATATCCATCAGGAAACGCTGCGGGCGCTGAAACAGATCAACACGGCGTTTTCCATGGTCGGCTATCCGATCCTGATGAAATCCGGTGACTTGCTCAAGAGCCGTCTGGTCTGAGCCGTTTCAGATACGCGCATGGACTAAAGCGGCACGCGGACCCTTTCGGTCGGCCAACGTCACCCAAGAATGCCGGGCAGATTCAGGCCCTTTTCCCTGGCGCATTCCAACGCGTCTTCATAGCCCGCGTCCGCATGGCGCATCACGCCCGTCGCCGGGTCGTTCCACAGCACATTTGCGATGCGCCTGTCTGCATCATGGCTGCCGTCGCAGCAGATCACCATGCCGGAATGCTGGGAAAAGCCCATGCCAACGCCGCCGCCGTGGTGCAGCGACACCCATGTCGCGCCGCTTGCAACGTTCAGCATTGCGTTCAGCAATGGCCAGTCGGACACGGCGTCCGAGCCGTCCTTCATGGCTTCGGTTTCGCGATTGGGAGAGGCAACCGATCCGCTGTCCAGATGATCACGGCCAATCACCACCGGCGCGGAGAGCTCACCCGTGCGCACCATTTCGTTGAACGCCAGTCCCAGCTTGTCGCGCTGCCCCAGACCGACCCAGCAGATGCGCGCAGGCAGGCCTTGAAAGGCGATACGTTCGCGCGCCATATCCAGCCAGTTGTGCAGATGGGGATCGTCAATCAGTTCCTTCACCTTGGCGTCGGTCTTGTAGATATCTTCCGGGTCCCCGGACAGGGCGCACCACCGGAACGGGCCGATCCCACGGCAAAACAGCGGGCGGATATAGGCAGGCACAAAACCCGGGAACGCAAAGGCGTTTTCCAGACCTTCTTCTTGTGCCACCTGCCGGATGTTGTTGCCGTAGTCCAATGTGGGCACATCGGCATTCCAGAAGTCCACCACGGCGGCGACCTGTATCTTCATCGAGGCACGGGCGGCTTTCTCAACCGCTTTTGGGTCGCTTTCCTGCTTGGCGCGCCACTCCGCGACGCTCCAGCCTTGTGGCAGATAGCCGTGGATCGGGTCGTGGGCTGATGTCTGGTCGGTTACCATGTCGGGCCGGACGCCACGTTTGACCAGTTCGGGAAACACATCGGCGGCGTTGCGGATCAACGCAACGGATTTGGCCTCCCCGGCGGCTGTCCAACGGTCGATCATCTCCAGAGCCGTGTCCAGATCATGGGTCTTTTCATCGACATAGCGCGTGCGCAGACGGAAATCCGCGCGGCTTTCGTCACATTCGACCGCCAGACAACAAGCTCCTGCCATGACCGCGGCCAAAGGCTGTGCGCCGCCCATGCCGCCCAGACCGGCGGTCAGGATCCAGCGGCCTTTGAGATTGCCCTCATAGTGCTGGCGCCCGGCCTCCATGAAGGTTTCGTAGGTGCCCTGCACGATTCCTTGCGTGCCAATGTAGATCCATGATCCGGCCGTCATCTGACCGTACATCGCAAGACCCTTCTTATCCAATTCGTTGAAGTGGTCCCACGTCGCCCAGTGCGGCACCAGATTGGAGTTTGCGATCAGCACACGGGGCGCGTCTTTGTGGGTCGTAAATATGCCCACAGGCTTGCCGGATTGTACCAACAGGGTTTGGGTTTCTTCGAGGTCCTTCAACGCCGCGACGATGGCATCGAAGTCTTCCCATGTCCGCGCCGCGCGCCCGATGCCACCATAAACCACCAACTCGTGCGGGTTTTCGGCCACGTCCGGGTGCAGATTGTTCATCAGCATCCGCATCGGCGCTTCGGTCAACCAGCTTTTGGCCGTTATTTCGGAGCCGGTCGGTGGAAAAATATCGCGCAAATTGTGGCGGGAATTGGTCATGTCGTGCCTCCAAGGGTCGGTGCCAGAGCGGCCAGAGTGTTCAGGATTGAGGTCAGATGCGGGCGCAGGATCGCAGCCTTGTCGCTGTCATAGGACCACGGCGCGGCCTCATTGGTCAGATATGTGGACTGTGCCAGTTCCATCTGGATGGCATGGACGTGTTCATCCGGTTTGCCATAGTGCCGCGTGGTCCAGCCGCCCTTGAAACGCCCGTTGGTTGTCGAGGTAAAGGGTGTTGCGGATTTGCAGATCTGAGCGGTCAATGCTTCGATTTCAGAAGCGCAGGTCGTGCTCATGTTGGTTCCGATGTTGAAATCGGGAAGCGTGCCCTCGAACAGATGTGGAATGGTCGAGCGTATGGAATGGCAATCGTAAAGGATCGCGACTCCGTGCAGATTGCGGATGCGTTCGATTTCGGCGGCCAGCGCTGCGTGATAGGGCGCGTGATAGAGGCGGCGGCGTTTTTCGACGTCTTCGGCGTTCGGCGGGGTCGTCCAGATATCCTGTCCGTCAAAATCCGTCAGCGGAACCAGTGTCGTCGTATTCTGACCCGGATACAGGCTTTGCCCGTCGGGATCACGGTTTGCGTCGATCACATAGCGATGGAAATTTGCGGTGACTGTCGTCGCATCGGGCAGAAGCCCTTCATAAAGTTGATCGATATGCCAATCGGTATCCGTCAATTGACGGCCCCGATCATTGAGATGTGCGGTGATTTCATCCGGTACAAACGTCCCCGTATGGGGCAAGCCCAGGACGATGGGGGATGTCCCTTGGCGCACTTGGACCGGTTTCATTTGCGGTCTCGCGTGACAGATGCCAGGTCGACCGGAGCGGCCAATGCACCGCTGGCAACCAGCGCTCTGGCCGCGTCGATCGATGGGGCCATATAGCGATCTTCGGCTTGGGACGGTACACTTTTGCGCAACGTGGCAATCGCCGCCCTTAGAGGCGCGCTGGTGCGCAGAGGCGCCCGGAATTCGATGCCCTGCGCGCCGCAGATCGCCTCGATCCCCAAGATGACGTTGAGGTTTGCGTTCATGCGTTTGAGGCGCCGTGCTGCATGGGCGGTCATGCTGACATGGTCTTCCTGATTGGCGGAAGTCGGGGTGCTGTCGGTCGTGCAGGGGTTGGCGAGGTGCTTGTTTTCGCTCATCAAGGCAGCCGTGGTGACTTCGGCGATCATGAGACCGGAATTGAGCCCCGGATCCGGTGTCAGAAAGGGCGGCAGATCGAATGACAAGGTCGGATCGACCATCAGCGCGACGCGTCTTTGGGCAATGGCCCCTATCTCAGAGATCGCCACGGCGATTTGATCTGCGGCAAAGCCAACGGGCTCCGCATGGAAGTTGCCGCCTGAGACAATCAGATTATCATCCACCAATACCAATGGATTATCCGTGACGGCATTCGCTTCGATCTCCAGCGTGCGGGCTGCAAAACTCAGCAGATCCAAAGCGGCGCCTGTCACCTGCGGCTGGCACCGGATGCAGTAGGGGTCCTGCACGCGGGTATCGCCATCACGGTGGCTTTCACGTATTTCAGAGCCCTCCATTAACGCTCGCTGCGCGCGGGCGACTGCAATCTGCCCGGTGTGGCCGCGCAGGGTGTGGATGGCGTCCTGGAGCGGCGCGGTTGAGCCCATGATTGCATCGGTCGAGAGCGCGCCGGTGAGCACACTTGTCTCGGCATTCCGCCAAGCGCCCCACAGCCCGGCAAGCGCACAGGCCGTTGAAAACTGGGTGCCGTTGATCAGGGCCAGACCTTCCTTGGGGCCAAGTACAATCGGCGCAATTCCCGCTTTGGCGAGAGCATCCCGTGACGGCATGCGCATACCGCCAAAGACTGCTTCACCTTCGCCAATCATGGTCGCCGCCATATGGGCCAGCGGGGCCAGGTCCCCCGACGCGCCGACCGACCCCTGATCCGGGATGACTGGGATAACGTCTTTGGCAAGCATATCCTGCAGGATTTCGATCGTGCGCATCGCGGCACCGGATGCACCGCGCCCGAGCGAGAGCAGTTTCAGCACCATCATCAGCCGTGTCGTGGCGTCATCCAGCGCTTCACCGACGCCGCAGCAATGCGAAAGGATCAGATTGCGTTGCAAGGTTGCGACGTCCCGTGCTGCGATCTTGACGTTCGCCAGTTTTCCAAAGCCGGTATTGATGCCATAGACCGCGTCATCGCCGCTTGCGGCCTTCTGGACCAGCGCATGGGCCGCCGTGATGCCAGCGTGGGACGCGGGATCCAGTGTGACGGCAGATGCGTTTTCCCAGATATCCTGCAATTGCGCCAATGTCGCCGCGCCGGGCGTGAGAGTGATGGTCATAGGGTGCCTTTGAAAATGCGCCGATGAAGAGGGTTGAAGCCGATCCGATACGCAAGCTCCGCCGGATGCGCGGCGTCCCAGATGCACAGGTCCGCACGGGATCCTGCGATGATCCGGCCCCGGTCTGTCAGTCCCAGAGCGGTCGCTGCGTGGGCGGTCACGCCCAGAAGCGCTTCAAGCGGCGTCATGCGAAACAGGGTGCAGCCCATGTTCATCGTCAGCAACAGTGACGTCAGCGGAGAAGAGCCCGGGTTACAATCCGTGGCCAGCGCCATGGGCACGTCATGTGTGCGAAAGGTCTGGATCGGCGGACTTTGGGTTTCGCGCAAGGTATAGAATGCACCGGGGAGCACGACGGCAACGGTGGCAGAGACCGCGAGCGCTCTGGCATCGTCGTCTGTCGCGTATTCCACGTGATCTGCGCTGAGGGCGCCGTAGCGTGCGGCCAGTTGCGTGCCGCCCATGTGAGACAGTTGCTCGGCATGGAGTTTCACCGGCAGGCCCAACTCCGCTGCGACATCAAAGACGCGGGCGATCTGCCCGGTGTCAAAGGCGATCCCTTCGCAAAACCCGTCTACGGCGTCGAGCAGACCTTGCGCATGGGCGGCCCGCAGCGTTGGAATGCAGACATCGTCGATATAGGCATCGGGTTTGCCCATGTATTCGGGGGGAATGGCATGTGCACCAAGGAAACTTGTGCGCACGTCAACGGGCCGGACATGCGCGATCTGGCGGGCCACGCGCAGCATTTTCAGTTCAGTCGCGCGATCCAGCCCATATCCGGATTTCACTTCGAGCAGGGTAACACCTTCCGCAATGAGCGCATCGACCCGGCCAAGTGCGTCCCGCAGGAGCGCGGCTTCGGACGCTTGCCGGGTGGCTGTGACAGTGGACAGGATTCCACCCCCTGCGCGCGCGACTTCTTCGTAACTGGCGCCGTTGAGACGCAGTTCGAACTCAGCGGCACGGTTGCCGCCAAAGACCACGTGGGTGTGACAATCAATCAGGGCAGGGGTCACCAGCCTGCCGCCAAGATCATGCACCGGCTCCGACCGATAGGCTCGCGGCACTGCGTCTGCGGGGCCTGCCCACGCAACTTGCGTGCCCTGAATGGCAATGGCCCCGTGTTCAATCAAACCATAGCTTTGATTGTCCGCGAGGGTCGCTACCTGGATGTTTGTCAAAAGCATCTGATCGATTCTGATTGCATTAGCGTGATCTTTATATCTTTATGTGCATACATAATAATCTGTCAAGCGGAGTGAAACATGACCAGCATTTGGGCTGAGACGGCCTTGTTGCCATCGGGCTGGGCATCGGATGTGCTTATAGAAGTCGGCGCAGATGGTCGTATCGACGCGGTTCAAATCGGCGCAGCGCCTGATGGCCGCCGCGTCCCGATACTGCTGCCCGCCCCCGTCAACGTGCACAGTCACGCTTTCCAGCGCGCCATGGCCGGGTTGACCGAGCGGCGTGGTCCGGACCCAAAGGACAGCTTCTGGACCTGGCGTCGCCTGATTTTCCGCTTTCTTGATTGTCTGACGCCAGAGCAGATCGAGGCCATTGCTGCTCTTGTGCAGATGGAAATGCTGGAGGCCGGGTACGGCGCGTCCGTCGAGTTTCATTACCTGCATCACCAACCGGGTGGCGCGGCCTACGCGGATATTGCCGAAACATCGACGCGCATCATGGCAGCGGCAGAGCAGACAGGCATCGGGTTGTGCTTGCTGCCGGTGCACTACCAGTTCGGCGGCTGCAACGGGCGTCCTCTCGCGGCGGGGCAGATCCGGTTTGGCAACACGATGGAACAGTTCCAGACGCTGCACGCCGCCGCAGGGGCTGCGATGAAAGGGGCCTGCGCTGATGCAAGCATGGGTGTCGCGCCCCACTCCTTGCGGGCCGTCGGCATCGCTGACCTGCAATCCTATACAAATGCCTTTCCGACCGGGCCGATCCATATGCATCTGGCCGAACAAACCGCGGAGGTCGACGAGGTGATGCGCCACTGGAACGCCCGTCCGGTTCACTGGGCGCTGGAGCACCTTGATCTGAACGAACGCTGGTGTCTGATCCATTGCACGCAAATGACGGCTGACGAAACCATTGCTCTTGCGCGCACAGGGGCCGTGGCGGGCCTGTGCCCAATCACGGAAAGCAGCCTTGGGGATGGCATATTCGACGCGGTGCGGTGGGTCGAGGAAGGCGGTGCATTTGCAATCGGCTCAGACAGCAACATCCGCATTGCGCTGAGCGAGGAGTTGAGGACGCTCGACTATTCGCAGCGTTTGCGCGACGGCTCGCGCGCGGCGCTGGCCTCGGCAGAGCGATCTACGGGTCGTCGGATGTATGACGCCACGTTGCAGGGCGGTGCGAAAGCTGCCGAGCGTCGATCAGGGCGCATTGAAGTCGGCTATTGGGCTGACATGCTGAGCCTTGATGGAACGTCGGAACATCTCTGGGGCAGATCCGGCGATGACATTCTGGACAGTTGGATATTCGCGGGGGACGATCACCTCGTCCGAGACGTGTGGTCAGCGGGACGCCATGTGGTCGTGGACGGCAAACATGTGGCGCGCGCGCAGATCGTTGCCGCCTACAAGCAGGCTGTCGATGCTCTGAAAGGTGCGATATGACCCCATCTTCATTCAGAACCTGGCAAAGCGTTCAGGCCGAAGTCTTGCGGCGCATCCATGCGCGGGACTGGAAGCCGGGTGATTTGATCCCGAACGAAGCGGATCTGGCCGTGGAATTCGGATGCGCGCGCGCCACGGTGAACAGGGCGCTGCGCGCTGTGGCTGAGACAGGCCTGCTTGACCGGCGGCGCAAGGCGGGAACGCGCGTTGCGGCACAGCCTGTGGCCAAGGCCACGCTGGAGATTGCGGTGATCCGCCATGAAGTCGAGGCGCGCGGTGACACCTATGACCATCTCTTGATCGAGCGCCACTATCTGACGCCGCCCCTCGCCATCAGCGGTGCGATGCGGACAGGATCGACAGAAAAGCTGCTGCATGTGCGGGCCTTGCATCTGGCAGAGGGTGCGCCCTATGCGCTTGAAAACCGCTGGATCAACATGCGGGTTGTGCCCGAGGCCATGAACGAACCTTTTGATCGCGTCAGTGCCAATGAATGGCTGCTGCAACACGCCGCTTACACCCATGGTGACATCGCCTTCAGTGCGATTCAGGCGAACGGCGCAGACGCTGACAGCCTTGGAATCGCCGAAAACAGTGCGGTCCTGGCGATAGACAGGCTGACCTGGAACCGGGAGGCATCGGTGACGAAAGTGCAATTGCTGTTCACGCCCGGATATCAACTCCGAACGGGTCTATAGGCCGACGACACGATTGTTTTGGCGGACGATTGCGATCTCACGAGACGTCGCCGTGCAACGGAGGTTTCATGCGCATACGTAAACCCGCTTTGAGCCCTGCGGACCGGCCGTTTCGGACGCGTCGCGGTGCCATTGGCGTAAAATGACCGGTTCCTTTACGCGATGGGGGCCTCGTCCAGAGGCCAAACCTTAACACAATCACTGTCGTAGAAGGCTTCTTCGATTGTATCGCCGTCCAGAGTGACGGTCATGAAACCATTCTTGACCAACAGGCCGCAGTCGAGTTTTGGCGACTGCGCAAAAAACTCGATATGATCAATGAAGCCTGTCTTTTTAAAAGGTGGCGTCCTGTTCACTTTTGCCAGACCCCAAGGCGCTCCGTAGGGCATGGATGCGTGACCGGTGCAGCGCATGCGGCAGACCCCCGGAATGGCGGGGCCTGATGGTGTGTCCATGACCTTTTTCGGCGCGTACACGATCCCATCATGGATATGCCCAAAGTACCAATAATCCGGCAGCGAATTGCCCAGTGCCGCGGCAACGTCCCGTAGCAGAGATTTGCCATCGCTGATCTGCTCGATCTGCCCGGTCAGGTCAAAAGGCGTGTGATGGGTCATGACGATGGTTTTCTTGTTGCTTTTGCCCTTGCGCATGGCTTGCACGAAACTGATCTGATCGTCGCTGAGCGCACCATACATTTTGAGGAAATCCGGACTGCAATACGCGCTATCCAGATAAAAGATCTGCCAATCATCGTTTTCGATCATGCCATAGGAAAAACCATTTTGGTGCGCAAAGATGGGGCTGGACAGCGCGTCCTCGAACAGGCCCCAGGCGCCGGTATACATTTCGTGATTGGAATTCATGGTAAAGGATCGACCCGGCTTCAAATCGTCCTTGGGCCAGAAGTCGACAAGATGCGCGTTTTCATAGCCTGACCCGAGAAAGGGACGTTTGAGCGAAAATTCCGGAGTGCCTGTGTAATATACATCGCCGAGGTGAAACAGGTAATCGGGATTGAGTTCCATCGCCGCCCCGCGCACGGCAACGGCGTCAGCAGCCCCAGTGCCCCAGTCGCCTGCAATGGCAAACATCGTTTTGCCCCCGCGCGCTGCGTCGGCCTGGATTGATCCCACGAGGGGACTGAGAGCCGGGTTTTTCGGGTCCGGTACAGGCCACGGATACTTCTTGTAGTCATGATTGACCAAAAGCATGTTGATCGGCGCCTCGAGCCAGCGCAAATCCAATTGACCAAAGTCATTGATTTCCCAAGAGGTGCCATCGGGCGAAATCGCCGTGTTGTTCTGAGCCGCCAATTTGATTTTCTTGTAATCACAGAGTGTGACCGTCGGTTCCGGGATCAGACCAAGATCATCGACAAGTTTCAGGAACTTGAGAAAGACATGTGGTATCTCCTCTTCGTAAGGAATCTGGTCGGGATTCTTGGCCCAGAATGGTAAAATCCCGAATTCGATCTCGCCGACCGCAGGGATTTCAGGCCGGTGATGCGGTGGTTCGAGATACGGGACGATTGCCTTCAGCATGGCATCGGCCTCTTTCAGAGATTCGTGCAAGTCTTCGAGGTCCTTGATGACCTCGATAGGGTCGAACGTGAGGGCAAGTTGCTCAGCGGGCGGTCTGTCCTCCGGTTTCCGGAGCAAAAGGTCAAGTTTCGGCGAAATGGCCGCTTCGCCTTGGATCATGGCAGGCATGGTCGTGCTCCCTCAACTGTGTTGGTGACTGGTTTGACCGCAAGTATTCTACCAACGGTAGCGCTGAATTTTTCATTTGACCAACATAGTTTATGTGCCAATCAAAACGCGGAGCGCTTGTTCATTGAAATTCAGGCCTGTTTTCATCTGAAGCAATCCACCTTGAGCCAAGGCGATCTGGATAAACTGCACAATCTGTCGTCAAACAGTGATACAACCACTGTGGTCACGCTGATCATTGGTGAATTTTGGCCGGGCTTCTTGGATCGTCCAGACGCGTGGATCCAAAAAACTTATGAGCAAAGGATGCCTGTCAATACGCACCGGGATCAGTCACCCAGGCGGCCAGTTCGGCATGGGTCGGGAACCAGACATCGCCCTTGGACCTGGCATGTTGGACAAGGTGGTCGAGTATCCAGATCCGTGAGCGGTAGCCGATGACGAATGGGTGCATGACCAGTTGGCACACGCCACCTTCAGCGTATGCCGCGTCGAATTCACGGCGGAAAATATCGAAAACCGCTTCGGGTGGCGTCCACGGACGGGTAGGCGGGGCGCGATTGAACAGAAGGTAAACGGCATCGTCGCGCACCCAATCGACCGGTATTTCCACGACACCGGTTGGGTGCCCATTCGAGAGAAGTTCATAGCAACTGTCGTCGGCCATCATCGAGCTGTCATAGGCAAAGCCCAATTCGGCGACGAGGTCGATCGTGTCTGCGCTCAGATCCCAATTGGCGGCGCGGTGGCCAACCGGTTCAACGCCCGTCATGTCGCGCAGAGCGTCGCGGGAGCGCAGCATCAGGTCTTTCTCGACGTCGCGGGTCAGCAGAGATGTATTTTCATGTATCCAGCCATGTACGCCGATCTCGTGACCTGTATCGGCGATGGGGTTCAGGGCGTCCGGTTCGATCAATCCTGCGACGGCCGGGACGAAAAAGCTCGCGCGCACATCATGTCTGGCTAGGGTTTCGAGGATACGAGGCACGCCGGTGCGGCGCCCGAACTCCCCCCACGCCATGCGCCCGATCGCAGCGCGTCCTGTTCCCAGTTCGAAGGTCTCGTGATCGCAGTCGAACGACAGCGCGAAAGCACAACGCGCTCCGCCCGGCCAGCGTTTGGGTTTCAAGGGTTTGCCGGCGCGCACACGGGTTACATCCGCGCGCCACTCAGCCTCGGGTGTCTCCCACGGCCTGTCCGTGTTCATGTCCCCAGAACTTCGTGCAACGCATCCTTGAGGGCGGCGGCTACGATATCGATTTCGTCCCTGGTGATGGACAGAGGCGGTGCAAAACCCATGATATCGCCTTCGGGCATCGCGCGCGAGATCACGCCGCGTCTGAGCATGGCGTCCGCCACCTTGGGTGCCACACTCATGGTCGGAAAGAAGGTGCGCGAGGCCGGGTCGTCCATCAACTCGACGGCCGCCAAAAGACCGTCGCCCCGAACCTCGGCGACATTGCGATGATCGCCGACGGCGGCCAGCAATTGTTGTTTGAGATAGGGGCCGTTTTCCGCCGCCTGCGCGACCAGCCCAAGATCGTCGATCAGATTGAGGGTCGCGACACCGGCTGCCGCCGAAACAGGGTGGGCCGAATAGGTCCAGCCATGGCAAAGGACGCCGTGTTCGTCCGTGCCCTGGCTCAGAACGTCGAAAACGCGGTCCGAAAGGATCGATCCGGACAGGGGCGCATAGGCGGACGTCAGCCCCTTTGCGATCGTCATGAAGTCGGGCTTGATGTCATAATATGTCGAGCCGAACATCTCGCCCATACGGCCAAAGCCTGTGACGACTTCGTCTGTTATCAAAAGAATATGATGGCGGTACAGAACCTCCTGAACCCGCGCCCAGTACCCTGCCGGCGGAGGCAGGATACCACCGGTCCCCATGATCGGCTCGCCGATAAAGGCGGCGATGGTCTCGGGGCCCTCGCGATCAATCATGTCTTCAAGGGCTGTGATCAAGTGATCGAGGTAGTCCGCCTCTGACATGTCCGCGTCCGGCCTACGCAGGTAATGCGGCGTTTCCGTATGCAGAAAACCCGGCAGTGGCAGATGGAACCGCGCGTGATAGCCTGCGAGACCAGTTAACGAACCGGAGACCAGACCCGAGCCGTGATACCCGCGCCAACGGCTGATGATCTTCTTCTTTTCGGGCTGGCCGCGCAAGATGTGATAGTGCCAGGCGTATTTGACATTGCTCTCATTCGCATCTGACCCGGACAGACCGAAATAGACGCGCGCCATATGATCCGGTGCCCGGTCCATGATCATCTTGGCAAGCCGGATTGCCGGTTCGTTTCCGTGACCCGCGAAAGAGTGAAAGTATGCCAGTTCATGCGCCTGCTTTGACATGGCATCGGCAATTTCGGTCCGGCCATAGCCCGCGTTCACGCAGTAAAGGGCTGCAAAAGCATCGAGCATTCGGTTGCCATCGCGGTCCGTGACATAGACGCCGTCGCCCCCTGTCATAATGCGGCCCGGCGTATCGCCCCGCGCGTGCTTTGCCACATGCGTGGTGGGGTGCAACAGGTTGTCACGATCCCAAGCGGCGAGCTCATCGTTGATATGTGCATTCAGGGTCATATGAGTGGCTCCAATCGGGTGTTCGCGATGAACTCTGGCACGCTTGCCTGATTGGGCAAAGCGACAATGAAGGCGACCATGCTGGCGACCGTTTCTGGCGTCAGGCGATCCGCTTTGGGTGTCACGCCCGGAAGATGGGCGATCAGGTCCGTATCGATGGCGCCAGGACACAGGGCCGTGGCCCGCACGCCGTCATCCCATCCGGCCTGCCGCACAGCTTGGGTCATGGCAAGGAGGGCGTGCTTGGTCATCGAGTACCCAATGGATGTGCCGGCCCGGAACCGTTTGGCATCAGTGGACGCGATGTTGATGACGCGCCCCGCACCACTGGCCTTGAGATGGGGCAGCGCGGCACGGATCAGTCGAAACGGGGCTTTGACGTTGACCGCCCACAGATCGTCAAGGTCGTCTTCGGAGCCTTGATCAAAATCCACCATGCGCAAAATTCCGGCATTGTTGATCAGTGCATCAAGTTGGCCAAACTGATCGACGGTGGCCTGTACCCACGCGGTGGCGCTGTCTGGATCGGTTGCATCGAACGGGCTGACCTGAACACGCTCCGGGTCCGCAGTGAACCGTTTGGCCTGTGTGGTATCGCGCAGGCCAAGCGAAAGAGACCAGCCATCCGCCAAAAGCTTGTCGGCGATGGCCGCACCAAGCCCCCGACCAGCACCGGAAACCATCGCCACCTTTTTCATCAGAACAAGCCCTGATACACGCCGCCGTCGTTCACGATGTTCTGTCCGGACATAAAGCCCGCCTGCGCAGAGCACAGAAACGCAATGAGGTCGCCGCATTCCTTTGGATCCGCAAAGCGGCCAGCCGGGCAGGTGTCCTTGCGGTTCTGGACAATCGCTTCATAGGTCGTGTTGCCGCGTTTGGCATGGCCATGCAGGTTGGTATGCAACGCATCCGTGTCAAAAAGCCCGGGGCAGACTGTGTTGATCGTTACGTTATGCCCGATCAGGTCCCGCGTCATGGCGGCGGTGGCACCCGACAGGGCAAGACGTGCTGCATGGCTGTGCGCAAAGCCAAGCTGTGGAAATTTGATGAAACTCACCGACATGTTGACGATCCGTCCGAACTTGCGGGCTTTCATGCCGGGTGCGACGGCCTGCATCATTTCGACCGACGATAGAAAATGGGCCTCCATCCAGTATCGCCAATCGTCAGGTGTGATGTCTTCCCACGGTGTCGGCACTTGCCGGACGCCGGGGTTGGACACGAGGATATCGACTTCGCCTGCCACTTCGAGGATGGCGGCGCGCCCGGTCGCATCGGTGAAATCGGCCGCGATGGTTCTGACCTCGACGCCTGTTTCGTTGCGGATCGTGTCAGCAGCCTCCATCAGGGCCGGTTCACTGCGCGCATTCAGCGTCACATCTACGCCTTCGCCTGCCAAAGACCGTGCGGTCGCGTATCCAAGGCCGCGACTGGCAGCCGTCACAATGGCGCGTTTGCCTTTCAGTCCTAGATCCATTCCTGCGTTCCTTTGTTGGGTGTTGTTTAAGCATGGGCGGGGATGGGCATCAATTTCTCGAGCCCCGCGATGAGGGTTTCCAGAGGCGCACCATCCAGATCGCGGTAGGGTGGGCGCATATGACCACCTCCCGGATTGCCCTGATGGTTCATCACCGCCTTGGTCGCCGGATACAGCGTGCGACCGCCCGTCGTGAACAGTTCGGTCAGGGCGATCCCGGTTTCTTGCAGGGCCCAGGCCGCCTCCATGTCCCCGGCTTTTGTCTTGTGCCACAAATCAAGACAACCGGGCGCCCAGACGTTCGGAAAACAATCGATCAATCCGTCAGCCCCTGCAAGCGTTGCAGGCACGCCGAATATCGAAGACGGGCCGCAGAACACCCGGATGCGGTCTTTGACGCGGTTCAGGGTGGCCTGAAAATTGTTCCAGTCACCACTCGATTCCTTGATTGCGACAACCTTGTCCAGATCGGCCAATCGATCAGCAATTGCGGGGGTGATCGCATTTCCCGCGTTGCCGGGGATGTTGTACAAGACGACCGGCAAAACGGAGCGGTCGGCGATCGCCTCGAAATGGGCTATGATTTCCGCGTCCGTCACCCGGGCAAAATAAGGCGGCATGACCAGAACACCATCGGCCCCTGCCTCTTTGGCGGCAAAGATCTGGTCGATGATTTCCTCTTCGCGGATACTCCCGGTGCCAACGATCGTCGTGCCACGCCCTTTGCTCGCATCCACTGCAAGCTTTGCCAGTCTGGCCCGTTCGTCCAACGTGAGCGCCCAGAACTCGCCGGTGCATCCCGCGACGACCATGCCGGTGGCCCCTGAGTCAAACAGCCTTGAGAGGTTGGCGAGAAAGCTTTCCTCGTCAATCTGCAAATCAGAGGTAAAGGGCGTGGTGGTGGCGGGCATTGGCCCGGACCAGTTTACGGAATTGCGGTTCAAGATATCGCCTCCTTCAGTGTCGCGTGGTTGGCCGCTTGCGCCTCGACCGCCGGGTCCTCCCGGTTCAGTCGCTTGCCGGTTGGGCCTTCCGCAAAGAAATGCGCCTGCGTGGCGTCGATGCTGAATTGAACGGGCGCGCCCGTTTTCCAGATCTGATCCGGGGCTGTGCGGCCAGTCATGCGCAAATCCCCTGCGAGGCGCACGACTGTAATGTTCTCATGGCCGGTCTGTTCGACGAGTTGAACGGTGCCGGTGATGGGACCAGCCCCGATGTCGAGGCCTTCGGGACGGATCCCCATCGCTGCAGGCCCGGGCCGGGCATCGGGCCCGAGGTGGCCCGCGTCGACGGAAAGTCCCTCGGCCTCGAACAGCCAGCGACCGTTTTCCTCGCGCAGTTCGCCATCGACGATGTTCATGCCGGGTGTCCCGATGAAGCTTGCGACGAAGCGGTTCGCAGGGGCGCGATAGACCTCTTGGGGCGGTGCGAATTGCTGCAGTTTGCCGCCTTCCATCACGGCGATGCGGTCGGACATGGTCATCGCTTCGAGCTGGTCATGGGTGACGTAGACCATCGTGCGCCCAAGGCGTTGATGCAGTTCGATCAACTCGGCCCGCATGTAGCCGCGCAACTTTGCATCGAGGTTTGACAGCGGCTCGTCGAACAGGAAGACCTTGGGGTCGCGCACCAGCGCGCGCCCCAGTGCGACCCTTTGTTGTTGACCGCCAGACAGTTCTTTGGGCTTTCGGTTGAGCAACGGCGTCAGTTGCAGCATCTCGGCGGTCTTGGCGACCATTTCCCCGCGCTCGGCTTTTGGCACCCGGCGCTTTTTCAAAGGATAGGCGATGTTCTGGCCAACGGACATGTGCGGATAAAGCGCGTAGGACTGAAACACCATCGCGATATCCCTGTCGCCCGGTGCCACATCGTTGACGACGCGGTCACCGATGCGGATCTCGCCGGAGGTCGGAAACTCCAGTCCGGCCAGCATGCGCAAGGTGGTCGTCTTGCCACATCCCGACGGTCCAAGCAGGGAGATGAACTCGCCCTGTTGGATATCCAGATTCAAATTCTCCACCGCAGAGAAGGTCCCAAATTTCTTGTTCACGTTCGACAAGACCACATCGGCCATCGATTATCCTTTCACACCACCCGCGCCGAAACCGCGGGTGAGATAACTTTGCAGGAAGGCGAAGACGACAATCAGCGGCACGCTCATCATCACCGACGCGGCCATCAGCAGCGACCATTCGATATTGAACGACGAGATCAGCATGTTCATCACGCCGGTCGTCAGGGGCCGCGCCTCGTCGGAATTCACCAGCACCAGCGCATAAAGGTATTCGTTCCATGACAGGATGAATGTGAACAAGGCCGTGGAAATAATGCCCGGCAAAAGCTGCGGCAGGATCACGTCCCAGAACGCGCCCAGCCGGGATGCGCCGTCCACCAGTGCCGCCGATTCCAGATCTTCGGGGATGCCCGCCATGAAGGACCGCAAGAGCCACAGGGCATAGGGCAGGGCGAATGTCGTGTAGGCTATGACCAAAGATGTGATGGTGTTGGACAGGCCAAGTTGCACCAGCATCAGATACAGCGGCAGAATCAGCACCACGGAAGGCAAAAGGTAGGTGAAGAGCACCAGAAATGCGAGGGATTCGCGGCCCCGGTACCGAAACCGCACAAGGCTGTAGGATCCCAGGGTTGCAATGGCGACGACCACAATCGTCGTGGTGGTCGACAAGATGACGGAATTCCAGAAGTAGCCGAGGAAGTTGGTTTCGCTCAGCAGTTTCCAGTAATGCTCGAATGTCCAGGTTTCGGGCAGGACGGTTGGCGGGCGGCGGAACAGTTCGAACTGTGGCTTGACCGATGTGACCAGCATCCAGAACAGCGGAAAGGCCACCACCAGAACGATTGACCATGCGAAAAGATTGAACGCGATCTTGCGAACCATCACGAGCCCTCCGTCCGGGTGCGGCGCATATACAAGAGCATGAAAACAAGCATGATCAGCATCATGATCACCGCATAGGCCGCCGCCATCCCCATCTGATTAAGCGAAAAGGCTTCTTTGTAGACCACGAGCGGCAGCGTCTGGGTCGACGTCACGGGCCCGCCCCCAGTCAAAAGGAAGATCAGATCGAATTCCTTGAAGTCCCAGATTGCACGGAGCAGTATAATGACCACAAGCACTTCACGAAGTTGCGGCAAGGTGACATCAAAAAACCGTGCAATTGGTCCCGCGCCATCGATCCGCGCTGCCTCGTAGAGTTGATCGGGGATGGATTGCAGACGCGCCAGCACAGCGATGACGACGAACGGGAAATATTTCCACGCACCGACCAGAATGACAGAGATCATCGCATTGGGCATCGTGCCCAGATAGTCGATTGGAAACTCGATAAGCCCTGCACTCATCATGAAGTGATTTAGTATGCCATAGAGATCGTTGAACAGCCACTTCCACACCAGAACCGCAACGACGGTCGATATGAAATACGGAAACAGGATCAGTGATCGCGCAAGGCTGCGAAACCAGATATTCTGATGCAGAACCAAGGCCATGCCGACGCCAAAGATGATCTGAAGGGAGAGCGTGCCGACAGTCCAGATCAGGTTCGTCCGGAGCGATGTCCAAAACTCACCCTTGGTCAGCAGTTCGCGGTAATTGTCCAGCCCGACCCAGGTTCCTTCCAGCGTTGGCGTAAAAATCTTGAACAGCGACAAATAGATGGCAGAGATCAACGGATAGACGATGACCGCGCAAAACACCAAGACGGTGGGTGCGATCAGAAGGAGGCCGAGCATGGAATACCGGCGCTCTAGAAGAGTCTGTTTTTGCATTGCCATTATATGTCGCTCGGGGTCGGGCTGCCCGTCAGGCGGCCCGACCTGTTTCGGCATCACCCGTTCATGATGTTTTCGATGGCTGTCGTGGTTTCGCCGATCACCTGATCCGGGTTTTCACCATTCAGGACGACGCGCTGGACCATATCCGCGATCACACCCGATCCGACGACCTCGCCGGCTTTCTCGTTGGATGGATGGTTCTCGCTCTCATATCCCAGGTTGAAACCGCCCGCCGCCGCTTGCGACATCAACTCGACCTCTGCCGGGTACTTCTGGATGATCTCGTTGGCCTGATACAAGGGGTTGTTGTTGATCGACTTGAGCACCGGCAGCACGTGACCGGGGGCCGCGTGCAACTGCTGGATATAGCCCGGCGGGTTAAACAGCGAGGCAGCGAAGGCTTTGGCTGCGTCGATGTTCCTGGATTGCTTGGGAATGAAAACGCTGGGGAAGTCGTTGAACGTCCATGTCGGGATGTCCGCCGATTTCGTGGGGTAGGTCACACAGGTAATGAAGTCCGCGATTGGCGGGTTTTGAGCGTTTACGTTGCCAAGAACGCGCCCGGTGTAGATGCCTGTGGCTGTTGCACCGGAAACAAAGGCCGTGATCGCTTCGCCCCAGCTGTAGTTGGTGGCGCCGGGAGGGCAAAGCTCGCGCATCGACGCATAGAATTCCAGCGCATCGCGCGTCGCCTGAGTGTCAAGGTTCACATTCAGATCGGTGTCGAACACCTGACCGCCCGCCTGATGGATGACGCCCACGAAGATGAGGGTCGTCATTGAATTTCGACCATAAGGCAGGACCGCGCCATAGATGCCGCCCTTCTGCATGGCCTGACAGGCGGTGCGCAGTTCGTCCCACGTTGTGGGGGCTTCCGCAATCCCTGCCTCTTCCATCAGGTCCGTACGCAGCCAAAGCATGTTTGCGGCGGAGTTGCCGATGCCGGTGCCGGCATAGTTACCATCAGCCGCTTTGAAGACGTCGTTCGCGCCGGGATAGAAATCGTCCACGCCGATGGCTTCGATCACGTCGTTGAAAGGCTCTAGCAAACCGTTGGCATAGTAGGACTGCGTTGCGAAAGAGGGTAGGTGGGTGACGATATCGGGCACCTCACCGGAGGAGAACGCGGCTGCAAGCTGGGGGGCGTATCCTTCGTCGGATGTTGTCTCGAATACCACCTTTATGCCGGGGTTTGCAGCTTCGAATTCGGCGATTTGCGCCTGGTAGGCGGCGACTTGGGCCGGGGCACCCTGCGGTGACCACCAGCGCAGAGTTGCGTCCTGGGCGGACGCCCGCATCGGGATTGCGGCCACTGCGGTGGCTGCAGCCATTCCCTGTAGCGCGCCTCGACGCGAAATTGATTTGCCGATCATTGACGGTTTATTCATTTCTGCAACTCCCTGAGCATTATTGTTCGCATAGCGCACGTTTGTTCAACATAACACTTGAACTATCGAGTCGCGCAAGGCGCTTTTTTCGCTGCCCGAGTTTTGGGGCGATTATTATGCCCTTGGCGCGCGTAAGGGCTGCGTGGTATCCGAATAAGCGTCCGAAGAGGCGCATATGAGAAAAAGTAACTGCGGGATCAAGATTTGACGAAAACTGCACCGGATAGACCGACAGCGCCAGCAGGTCTCATGACGGCTGAACCGGACCGTATGGATGAGGCTGATTCAAATGGCATGAACCCGCGTGACTATGTGAGCTCACTGGGACGGGGACTTGAGGTCTTGCGCGCATTCAACCGGACGGGGCGCAAGATGACGCTCAGCCAGGTCGCCGCCGAAACCGGTCATACCCGCGCAGGCGCGCGGCGTATCCTGCTGACGCTGGTACACGAAGGGTATGCGGTGGCTGACGGCAAGCTGTTTGATCTGACGCCACTGGTGTTGGAACTGGGACATTCGGTATTGTCGTCGAAAGGCGTTTGGGAAATCGCGAAACCCTTCATCGATCATCTGTCCGAAGACATTGGTGAAAGTGTGTCTGCGGCGGTTCTCGACAATTACGACGTGGTTTACGTGTCGGGCGCGCAATATCATCGCGTGATCAGCGTCGGTATATCGGTCGGCTCGCGTTTCCCGGCCCATTGTACCGCCAACGGACGTGTTCTTCTGGCCGCGCAGCCCAAAGAAAATTGGCCAGCGATGTTACGTGACATCGAACTGACCAAAATGACGCAAAAGACGGTGACGGAGCGCAAGGCCTTCAAGAAGGTGCTCGAACGGGTACGCGATCAGGGTTGGTCCCTCGTGGATCAAGAGCTTGAGATCGGGCTGATGTCCATTTCTGTTCCGGTTCGGACGAGTGCAGGCGCTTTGGTTGGTGCGATCAACGTGGGCGTTCCGACCCTGCGCATGACACCGGAGCAAATGGTGGCTGAAGTGCTGCCCAAGCTTCAGGCAACCGTTTCCAACATCTCGAGAGCTCTCATCGGCTAGAGCGTGTTGCACTTAATTGGCCTCATAGCCTGCTGCTCTGAAGAAGTTATAGCATTCCTCGTCTGAGAACAGGC
>NZ_JAIMIA010000063.1 GCF_019966495.1 Tateyamaria pelophila
CCCGGAACGCGATACCGGCGCCCCAGAAATCAGAGACGCCGCATGAAATCGGCGGACAACTCCTTTGACAAACACCGCAAGGCATCCGTGGCAATGACTGCGAAAGACGTCACGAGCGCCACGACAAGGATCCCGATCGCGGATGGCAATCTCAGAAAGAGATAGTTGATTGCCCCAAAGGCCCCGGCCAGCACGATAAGAAGTGATGTAATCTGGAGAATTGACATGCCGGTCCTATCGGAGGTGTGAGCGTTGATAGCATCGCCTGCGCAAAGCACCAAACCATTGCAGGATTGAGATCGGGATGTCCTCATGTTGTTCCGCTAAGCAGCAGAAGGCTTTGAAAATGCCAATCTGGTTTCAAACATGGTCGCAACGACAATTTCGAGTAACCTAGGGAAGCCCGAGTGACCCAAGGTACTTTCAATGCGTCTCGCCACGTTCAATGTACAAAATCTACGACTGCGCGAGAGGCAGGGACACCTCGTTCTAGATGGGGCGGTAGACCATGATTTTGATGACCGGCCCAGATCGGTCGATCAGGATATTGCTGACCGAACTTTGACCGCCAAGGTCATGGCGGCGGCGCAAGCCGATGTCATTGCTCTTCAGGAAGTGTTTGATGCTGAGTCCCTAGACTTCTTCCATGACCAATTCCTGCTCAAGGCCGGGTCACCTCTTTACCCTGCCCGCACCTGTTTACCTGGCAACGATGGTCGTGGGCTCGATGTGGCTGTGCTTTCAAAGGTCGCTCCGCTGTCCGTCAAAAGCCATGCGCATCTGACTGGAATGGATTTCGGGCTGGCAGACTTACCAGAAGACCTTCGGAATTTTCCGCTCTTTCGTCGCGATTGCCTTCAACTGGAATTTGAAACCTTCACGCTGTTTGTTTGTCACTTCAAGGCGCCTTATCCGGATAAAGCCAAGGCTCAGATAGTAAGGGAGGCCGAGGCGCGCGCTGTCCGGAAGATCGTCGAAAGCCGTATTCTGAAACCAGAAGGCGAGCGGTGGATGATTGTGGGAGATTTTAATGAGCCCGCTTGGGGGCGCGGCTCTGACCCGTCGGCGCTTGAACCATTAAAGCATGGTTTTTCCGAAGATCTGCTGGACCGCATGCCACGCGGAACCGATTGGACCTTCGAAGTGCCGGACACGCATGTGCACTCACGACCTGACCGGATTTTTGTTTCTCCGCGATTGGCAAAAGAGTACCCGGAAGTCGTTCCCCAGATAGTGCGAACTGGAATGTCCCGGTATCTCTCTGAACCGGGCTCTTTTGTTGTTCATGACACAACGCAGAGCCATGCAAGTGATCATGCTCTCGTTTATGCGGACTTTGCGGGGCTCTAACCAACGTGATTGAGTTGCGTAACCTCAATCAAGCTCCAGCAAATGCATGAGGTGCGAGGTTACGATGTAACTCTGCCGGCGGGAGGGAAATGCCGCTGCGTTTCTTCCCGCCGGTCAGACAGGTTTTCTCTGATGGGACCGGCGCAGAACCTACTGCGTCGGCATCAAAAATATTTCGTTTATGGCACACCTCGGATCGGCGTTCAAAGCATGCATAGCTGCTTCGGCCACGTCCTCAGGCTGCAGTTTGTCTGGTTTTGGCGTGTCGAAGAAGGGCGTGTCCACCATCCCTGGAGCCACCACCGTGCAACGCCCGCCGAAAGACTTCATTTCCTCCGACAGGTTGCCCCCGTAGCCATGCACGAACCATTTTGAGGCGCCGTAAACCGAGCCGGAGATGTGGCGCCGCCCAGCTGCTGAGCCAGTCAGCAGCAAGTGGCCCTTCCGTTGCTTGAGATACGACCAATTGAATAACAGCCAAATGGTAGGATTTAGCGCGCAGAACTTGCTATTGCCTGGACTCGGCTAGACTGGACTTGACGTTGGTAATACAGTGGATTAACTGCTGTTTCTGTTGAGCGGGCGTTGTGTAGTGGTAAGACCTTAGCCTTCCAAGCTAATGACGCGGGTTCGATTCCCGCCGCCCGCTCCAGAAATTCATTTCCGACAAATTACCTATAAAGAGCGTGGCTTTACAGATTTATGTGTTTGTATTTGTTCTGTTAAACTTCATTTGAACCACTGTCTTCCAAGCTAATGACGCGGGTTCGATTCCCGCCGCCCGCTCCAAGTCTTCCCGACCTCTGAAAGTCACAAATTTAACGGGTGCCGCGGCGCTGGCGTGGTTTCATCGGTCTTGATCCGATCCGGCGGACAGGCGCGGCACACGGCCCACCCGGACGCCACACTCCGTCCGGGTGCGCAGCAATATGCCGCTGAACCGGGCGCGCTTTTCTTTTTTGCCTTCGGATGCCACAGAGGGCGCATGTCGAAAAAAACGTTGAACGCACAAAATCTCAAGGCTCTCGGCGCGGACCGCTTGGCAAATCTGCTGATCGAGGTCAGTACCGGCAGTGCGGAGATCAAGCGGCGTCTGCGGCTGGAACTCAGTCATAATATCGGGCCGGCCGAGCTGGCACGCGATGTGCGCAAGCGTCTGTCGGCGTTGCGCAAATCGACGAGTTTCGTGGGGTGGCGCAGACGTAAGGCACTGATCAAGGACTTGACCATTCAGTGCGACATGATCACGGAAAAAATTGCCCCTGACGACCCCGTGGCTGCTTTCGAATTGCTGTGGGAATTCATCGAACTGGCGCCATTCATACATGGCCGCGTGGATGACAGCCGAGGCGACGTCGGGGAGGTGTTTCGCGCTGCACTGTTCCGGTTCGAAGACATCGGCCCCCGTGCCTTGCCGGACCCGGTGGCGCTTGCCGCACGCGTTTGGGACGCGGTGTCCGACAATGGCTATGGCGAATTTGACGGGCTGATTGGCCTGCTTGCCCCCACTATGGGTCCAGACGGGTTGGAGCACCTGAAAATGCTCGTGCAGGCCGAGGCCGAAACGCCCCCCGAGCCGACACAGGATCACGAGGCTTTGCGCTTCCTGCGTGATCTGCGCAGTGACAGCGGCAATTACGCCGCAGACCGCCAGAGCCGCCTTGTTCAGCAGTGTCTACAGGAGATCGCCGAGGCACAAGGCGACGTCGAAGCCTACATCGCGCAGTACTCCGGCCAGGATCTGGCACGCCCATTGGTTGCCGCCGAAGTTGCACAGTTGTTGCTCGCCGAGGGGCGGGCGGAGGATGCGCTTGATAGGCTGACCCGCGCGGATCTGGGCGGTCGCGGATTTGGGCAGGCGGAATGGGACGCCGCTTATATCGCCTGCCTGATTGCGTTGGACCGAACCGATAACGCGCAAGCCCATCGCTGGGAGCGCTTTTCAGAGACGCTGCACCCGGATTTTCTGCGCGATTATCTCAAGCTCTTGCCGGATTTTGACGATGTCGAAGCCGAAGAGGCCGCCAAAGCGCATGCCTTGGAGTTTGAAAACGTGCACAAGGCGTTGGCCTTCTTGCTCAGCTGGCCGGATTTCTCCGCCGCTGCCCGTCTGATCGAGAGCCGCACCGCGGAACTTGACGGTGATTTCTATGACGTACTGGCCCCGGCGGCCGATGCGCTGCGCGAGAAACATCCTCTGGCCGCTGTCCTCTTGTGGCGCAAGATGATTGACTTCGCGCTGATCCAGGGCCGCGCGACCCGCTATCGCCATGCCGCCGATCACCTGATGGACTGTGCTGCGCTGGACGCCGAAATTATCGATTACGGCCCGGTCGCGCCGCATGACGCTTATCTGGCCGGCTTGCAGGTACGCCATGAACGCAAGGTTTCGTTTTGGGACAAAGTGCGCTGATCCCGGATCAGTCTGTGCCGATCTCTTCTGCGACGTTGTCTCGCAAGGCCTGCAATTCGTCGATGGCTTCGTTCAGTTGAGCGCGTTGCTCGGCCAGCTCTTTCAGCTGCCCATCCGCCAAGCTGACCCATGCGCGCATCTGCGCCTCTGTGCCTTCATGTTCATAAATCATCAACCATTGCCGGATGTCTTCCAGCTGAAAGCCGAATTTGCGGCCCCGCAGGATAAGCTTCATCCGCGCCCGGTCGCGCGCGTTGTAATATCGAGAGCGGCCTTCGCGATCAGGCTGCAGCAATTCGATATATTCATAGTAGCGCAGCGTACGCGGCGTGACATCGAACGCGGCGCACATCTCCTTAAAACTCAAGCGGTCCTCGGCCATGCGTCTTCTCTCCCTGCGCGAATCCTAAGCGCGCGCTGGCGCAAGAGCAACAGGTGCTTGCCCCGAATGTGCGCGCGGCCCATAACTTCAGAAGAATTGCGCCGAGGAAAACCGACCCCCATGACCGATAAACTCAAACTGGCCCGCCAATTCATCGAAGCGATCCCGCATTCGCGCGATCTGGGGATGGAGTTGACAGAGATGGCCGATGGCATTGCGGTGATTTCCATGCCCTATGACGCGCGGCTGATCGGCGACCCGGAGACGGGCGTGATCAGCGGCGGCGCGGTGTCGGCGGTGATGGATACATGTTGCGGGGCCGCGGTGATGAGCCATCCCTCGAACGCGGGCGGGACGGCGACAATCGATCTGCGCATCGACTACATGCGGGCGGCCACACCGGGGCAAGCCATCGTGACCCGGGCACATTGCTATCACATCACGCGCTCCGTCGCCTTTGTGCGGGCCACGGCAATGGACGATGACACAGAGAACCCTGTTGCCACCGCAACCGGTGCCTTTACGGTGGAGGGCAAGCTATGAAACGCCCCGAACCCGTTCAAGTCGTCAAACAGCGCCGCGATGATGCCTTGCGCGCCTTGGTGGGCGGCGTGCCCTATATCCAATATCTCGGCGTGCAGTTTGATCGGCGCGGGGACGAGCTGACAGGCGTGCTGCCCTTTGCCGAAAAGCTGGTGGGTAATCCGATGTTGCCGGCCCTGCATGGCGGCGTTACGGCAGCCTTCCTCGAGGTCACGGCGGTCGTCACGCTCAGCTGGGCTTATCTGTGGGAAGACATCGAAAGCGGTAGCCTTGATTTCGACCCGGCGCAGGGCACGCGCCTGCCGCGTTTGCCAAAGACGGTTGATTTCTCGGTGAACTATCTGCGGTCGGGCCTGCCGCGCGACGCCTATGCGCGGGCGCGGGTGATCCGCTCCGGTCGCCGCTATGCGTCGGTGCATGTGGAAGGCTGGCAGGATAATCGCGAAAAACTCTTTGCGCAGGCCACCGGGCATTTCGTGATGCCACAGCGGCGTTAGAAATGGATCACCCAGCGCCTGCGACGCCTCCCGTCGCGCTGACGCACCGGCGTGTGCTCAGAATTGCGCTGCCGATTGTGCTCTCCAATGCGACGGTTCCGATCCTTGGCGCAGTCGATGTGGGCGTCGTCGGACAGTTGGGAGAGGCCGCGCCGATCGGCGCGGTGGGCATCGGGGCCATCATCCTCACCACGATCTACTGGATTTTCGGTTTCCTGCGCATGGGCACCGTCGGCCTTGTGGGGCAGGCCGCAGGGGCAGGGGATGAAGACGAAGTATCGGCGTGGCTGACGCGGGCCTTGATGGTGGCCCTGGCCGGGGGTGCCGGGCTGATCTTGCTGCAATGGCCGATCTTTTGGGCGGCGTTTCAACTGGCTCCGGCCAGCGAAGAGGTCGAAAGCCTTGCCCGCAGTTACTTGTCGATCAGGATCTGGACAGCCCCCGCCGCCATCGCGATCTACGCGCTGACCGGCTGGCTGATCGCGATGGAACGCACGGGCGGTGTGTTCTGGATCCAACTGGTGATGAACGGCGTGAACATCGGGTTGGATTTCGTATTCGTTCTGGGCTTTGGCTGGGGCGTACCGGGAGTGGCGATTGCCACGGTCATTGCGGAAGTATCAGGTGTCGCGCTTGCGCTGTGGCTGTGCCGCGATGCATTTGCACGTCCGGCGTGGCGGGCATGGGAGCGTGTGTTCAACCGGGCCAAGCTGATAAAGATGGCGCTGCTGAACACTGATATTCTGCTGCGCTCTGCCATGTTGATGATCATTTTTTCCAGCTTCGTCTTTATCGGCGCGCGGTTCGGGGATGTGACCTTGGCGGCCAATGAGGTGCTGATCCAGTTCATGTATATCACCGCCTATGCGATGGACGGGTTCGCCTTTGCCGCCGAAACATTGATTGCGCGCGCGTACGGGCGCGGCGATCCCGCACGGGTGCGCAGAAGTGCCGTGATGACGGGCATATGGGGCTTGGTGATCTGTGTGCTCTCTGCCGCCGCTTTCGCTTTTGCGGGTCCGTGGATCATCGATCTGATGGCAAAGGACGTCGAGGTCCAGACCACGGCCCGCGCCTATCTGTGGTGGATGGTGGCCGCGCCACTGTTGGGCTGTGCGGCGTGGATGCTGGATGGGATTTTCATCGGGGCGGCCCGGGGGCGCGACATGCGCAACATGATGGCCATCAGTTTTGTCATCTACTGGGCGGCTGTCTTTATCTTGCTGCCGCTGATGGGCAATCACGGGCTGTGGGCGGCGCTGCTGATCTCGTTCGTCGCGCGGGGCGTGACCCTCGGGGCGCGTTATCCAGCGTTGGAACGGGAGGCAGGGGGCTGACCGGGGCCTTTGGCAGCACTGGAAAGGATCACAGCCAGCGTTGGGTCTGCGTGCCCACGGCCTCGGCGACGTTTTGAAACCCATCACGGGCCAACAGGCCGTCGAGGTCTTGGGCGATACGGGCGGCGAGGCTGAGCCCGCCATAGATCAACCCTGTATACAGCTGCACAGCCGACGCGCCCGCGCGGATCTTGGCATAGGCGTCTTCGCCACTGGAAATGCCGCCAACCCCGACCAGTGGGATGTCCGTCAGAGTGCGGAGTTTCGCGAGCACCCGCGTCGATCTTTCGAACAAAGGTGCGCCAGAAAGCCCACCAGCCTCATGGGCATGCGCGCTTTGCAGACCCGCGCGGTCCAGCGTCGTGTTGGTGGTGATGATCGCCGCGATCCGGGCGTCTTCGGCCACTTTGGCGATGTCGCCCAGATCCTGATCGGTCAGGTCCGGCGCAATTTTCAGGAACACGGGCACGGTGTTGCGCACCTGCATGACGCCGTCGAGCAGAGACGCCAGCGCCATCGGCCCTTGCAGATCGCGCAGCTTTTCGGTGTTGGGGCTGGAGACATTCACCGTGGCAAAGTCGATATGGTCGCGACAGCATTCGAGGACTTTGGCAAAATCTTCCGCCTTGCTTGTGCTGTCCTTGTTGGCGCCAAGGTTCAGGCCCACGGGCACACCTTTGGGACGGCGCGCAAGGCGCTCTGCGATGGCCGACATGCCGTCATTATTGAAGCCAAACCGGTTGATGGCCGCCTTGTCCTGGCTCAGGCGGAACAGGCGCGGCTTTGGGTTGCCTGGCTGCGGCACCGGCGTCGCCGCCCCAACCTCGATCCATCCGAAGCCCGCCCGGCTCAGCGGTGCAATGGCGGTTGCGTTCTTGTCGAACCCGGCGGCGAGGCCGACCGGATTGGGCAGTTCCATTCCGGCAAGCGACATTCGCAGCCTCTCAGAAGACACCGGACCGGGCAGGGCGACAAAAGGCGTGCGCAAGGCGGCCATGGCCAGCCCATGTGCGGTTTCCGGGTCGATCCGGTGCAGGGCTTTCAGCCCCATCTGTTCCAGCATGACTTTCATCCGAACCGGTCCGCGCTCTTGGCCGGTGCACAGCGGATCAGGCGCGAGGTCGCCACAGCCGCCTGCCGATGCACGACCGCTTCTTTGTAGGCAGGGTCCGAGATCATCGCCAGAAACGCATGCGTCGTTGGATAACTGGCGATGAACACGGCATCCCATGCTTCATCCGCGGGGCCGATCAGCATCGCCTGAAACGCTCCGCGCCACAGGATCGACCCGCCGACCTTGGTGAGGACAGGGGCGCTGTGTTTGCCATAAAGCTGATAGGCCTCCGCGCCCGTCAGCCCGTCCCGTGCCAGAACATGATCGCCGGGATAGTTCGCCAGATCACGAAAGCGCACGAGGTTCAGCATCTCGATGGGATGATCCCGATCAAGGTCCTTGAAGGCATCGAACTGGGCGCGGGTGGGATCGATATGGGTCATTCAAACCCGGCCCCCGCCGGGAATTCATGCGCGCCATCCTTCAACGGCAGCGGCTGCGCCCAATGCACATCTGCAATCGTCATCTCGCGGTACAAATGGGGGAACAAGGCCCCGCCGCGTGATGGCTCCCACCTGAGATCATCGCCCAATGGATCGCTTTGAACTGCAATCAAAAACAGATCGCCAACACCCGCAAAATGCTTGGCAGCGGTTTCGGCGGCCTGCGCCGCGGTCGAAAAGTGGATGTACCCGTCGGCCACGTCGATCGGCGCGCCGGTGGTCGTCCCGTCGGTGCGCAACTGCGCCCATTCGGAGGCGCGGAAAATTTTGTAAATCAGCATGGCGTCCCTGATGCCTGCCGCTTGTAAATTGGTCAAGTCCACCGTCGCTTGCGCGCTTTTTCAAAGCCGCGGCGTCAAGCATGCACGACGGGCTTTGACTCTTGCCTCAGGTTGGTGAACGATGCCGCCATAACCAATAAGGGAGACATGAAATGACCCGATTTCTGATGGGCGCGGCGGCTCTGGCACTGAGCGCCGGAACGGCGGCTGCAGACTATACGCTGACGATCCTGCACACGAACGATTTTCACGCGCGCTTTGAGCCGATCAACAAATATGACAGCAGTTGCGGCGAAGAAGATAACGCCGCAGGTGAGTGCTTTGGCGGCTCGGCCCGTCTGGTAACGGCGATCGAAGAGGCCCGCGCACGCTCTGACAATTCGATCCTTGTGGATGGGGGCGACCAATTCCAGGGCACGCTGTTTTACACCTATTACAAGGGTGCGCTTGCGGCCGAGATGATGAACCTGATGGGCTATGATGCCATGACCGTCGGAAATCACGAATTTGACGACGGGCCGGAAGTGCTGCGCGGGTTCATGGATGCGGTCGAGTTCCCGGTTCTGATGTCCAATGCCGATGTGTCTGCCGAACCGTTGCTGGCGGATACGCTGGCCAAGTCCACAATCATCGAGCGCGGCGGCCAAAAGATCGGCCTGATCGGCCTGACGCCCGAAGATACCGACGAGCTTGCCTCGCCGGGGCCAAACATCACCTTCTCTGATCCGGTTGCGGCTGTGCAGGGCGAAGTCGATGCGCTGACGGCGCAGGGCGTGAACAAGATCATCGTGCTGAGCCACTCCAGCTATGCGGTTGACCAACGCGTCGCCGCAGGGACCACAGGCGTCGATGTAATCGTGGGCGGGCATTCCAACACGCTTTTGGGCGACATGGACGGCGCCGAGGGGCCGTACCCCACCATGGTTGGTGACACGGCGATTGTGCAGGCCTACGCCTACGGGAAATTCCTGGGCGAACTGAACGTGACCTTCAACGACGCGGGCGAGATCACAAGCGCCACAGGCCAGCCACTGATCATCGACGCGGCAGTATCCGAAAATGCGGGCGTCAAGTCGCGGATTGCCGAAGCGGCTGCACCTCTCGAAGAGATCCGCAACCGTGTTGTCGCCGAGGCCGCAACGCCGATTGGCGGAGACCGTTCCGTTTGCCGCGCCATGGAGTGTTCCATGGGCTCGCTGATTGCCGATGCCATGCTGGACCGGGTCAGGTCCCAGGGCGTCGAGATCGCAATTCAGAACGGTGGCGGTATCCGAGCATCCATAGATGCGGGCCCCGTGACCATGGGCGAAGTGCTGACGGTGCTGCCGTTCCAGAATACCCTGTCGACGTTCAAGGTGACGGGCGAGACCATCGTCGCGGCGCTTGAAAATGGCGTGAGCGAAGTCGAAGAAGGGGCGGGCCGTTTTCCGCAAGTCGGCGGGATGAGCTATGCCTTTGACGTATCACAACCTGTCGGGTCGCGGATCAGTGACGTAATGGTGGGGGGTGCACCGATTGACATGGCGAAGCTTTATGGCGTGGTCAGCAACAACTATGTGCGCAATGGCGGTGATGGTTACAAAATGTTCGTCGGAGCACAGGATGCCTATGATTATGGACCTGATCTGGCGGACGTCACGGCGGAGTTCCTGGCGGCGCAAGGGCCGTTCACACCCTATACCGACGGCCGGATCACAGTGAAGTAACCCGGCGATGGCGCACCATGGGTGCGCCTTACGGGACAAGATCAACCCCATCTGCCCAATGGCAGGTGGGGTTTTTGTTGCATCAGCGCCCGCGTTACGGTTGTGATATTGCGGCATCTTGGCGGTCGGTCGGGCATCGGGTAGCGTCGCGGCCATGTGTGGACGTTTTGCCGTAACCCTCCCGCCGGATGCGATGGCGCAGCTCTTTGCGGCGACCCCGGCCAATGACCTGCCGGATGTGCCAAATTACAACGTTTGCCCCACCACAGACGTTCACGTGGTGCACAACGCAGGCGAGGGGCGCAGACTGGTCGCGATGCGTTGGGGGTTTATTCCGCATTGGTACAAGAAACCGAACGATGGCCCGCTCCTGATCAATGCCCGGGCTGAAACCATTGCCGAAAAACCGGCCTTTCGGGCGGCCTGCCGTGACCGACGGGCGGTTATGCTGGCGTCGGGCTTTTACGAATGGACGCGGGACGGGGATACGCGGCTCCCTTGGTACATCACCCGCTCTGATGGCGCGCCACTGGCCTTTGCCGCAATCTGGCAGTCCTGGCAAAGCAAGGACGAGGCCGACCCTCCGATGCGCACCGCCGCCATCGTCACCACGGGCGCGAACGCGCGGATGTCTGCGATTCACCACCGGATGCCGGTGATCCTTGCGCCTGAGGATGTGCCGCTTTGGCTGGGCGAAGAGGGCAAAGGGGCCGCGCGGCTGATGCGCGCCACACCCGATGACGCGCTGGTCTGGCACCGTGTCTCGACCGCGGTGAATTCCAACCGGGCTGCGGGGCCGGACCTGATCGAGCCCTTCGAGGCCGAGGATTAGTTCAGTGGTGCCGAGTTGAAACTCATGCTGCCCTCCACCGTAAACGCCCCGTCCTCATTCGTCAGATCGGCATTGTAAAACGTTTTCTCAACGCTTTCGTCGATGATCATCGTTTCGGTGCCGTCCGGGGCGATTGGGCCGAGGGTCCAAGTGCTGTTATCGGATATGATCGTCTGGTTTGTGGCAGAGACATTGATGAATTCGACCGTATCCCCTAGCGACATATAGGTGGTTTGCGGGAAGTAACCGTCTGACATGATCAGAATGACATGTTGCTCCGCAGCCGCGGCAGAGCCGAGCGACATGGTGGCCACAGCGGCCACAACTGAGATTGCGCGTTTCATGGCAGCATTCCTTTTCTTGTACTTTCTCCACCCCGGCTTCACCCGACGGCCAGAGGCACATGGCGCAGGTATCGCGATCAAATAGGGCGGAAATTGGACGGATCTGGATCAGTCCTGTGACAAATGCTCGGAAATCCACTGACGAAACGAGGCAAGACTGGGCGGGTCAGGCCGTTCGGCGGGCCAGACAAGGTAGTAGTCGCCGATGCTTTGCCCCACGTCTTGCGCTGCCCGCACAAGCGCGCCGCTCTGCAAATGGGCGCGGGCCACGAAGTCAGGCAAAAGCGCAACGCCCAACCCGTGGATCGCAGCCTGTGCCATGGTCGAGAACTGATCAAACACCATGCCCGCGTTTCGGGGCGGCGGCATGTTTTGTCTCGCAAACCAGCGCGCCCACGCCCGTGGACGTGTGTCGAGATGCAGCAGCGGCAGGGTGCCCAGCAGATCGGCGCCTGCGCCCTCCGGGGCCATCCCCGGTGCGGCTACGGCCACCACATTCTCGGGCATCAAAAGCATGTGCCGCGCGCCCGGCCAGTCCTTGCGCCCGAAATGGATCGCGGCATCGAACGCCTCGGTGCGAAAATCAAACGGGGCGAGCCGCGTCGAAAGGTTCACCGTCACTTCCGGATGGCTCGCCGCAAAATCAGCGAGGCGGGGCGCAAGCCAATGCATCCCGAACGCCGGTAGAATGGCGAGGTTCAGGGCACCGCCCATCGGATTGGCGCCTGCCGCCACCGACGCAGAGCCCAGGCGCATCAGCACATCACGCACATGGACAACATAGTCGCGCCCCACGGGCGTCAGTACCAGCGCACGACCTTCCCGTGTGAACAGCCGCGCATCGATCTGCGTTTCGAGGGTCTTCAACTGTCGGCTGATTGCACTTTGGGTCTGCGACAGTTCCTGAGCGGCGGCTGTGGCAGAGCCAAGCCGTGCAACGGATTCAAACGCCAGCAGCGCGGGAATGGACGGCAAAAAGCGACGATGAGCGAACATATGATTTTTTATCATGGTTTGCAGAACAAGTCATCGTTGGTGTGACGCCTGTTTTTCTGTAATACATGCGCAAACCATCCGATCCGTGAGGGAGACCCGCAATGAACGCAGAAACAAAAATCCTGAAAGCCAAAGATGCCCCCGACCTTGGGAGCTTTGATTGGGCCGACCCGTTCCGGCTGAGCGATCAGCTGAGCGAAGACGAGCGCATGATCCAGGCCTCTGCCGCGGCCTATGCCACTGAAAAGCTTGCGCCGCGCGTGATCGACGCCTTCGCCAACGAGACCTCCGAGCCGGAAATTTTCCGCGAAATGGGCGACATGGGCCTGTTGGGCGTGACGCTGCCCGAGGAATATGGCGGCCTTGGCGGATCCTACGTTTCCTACGGTCTGGTGGCCCGCGAAGTCGAGCGGGTCGATTCGGGATACCGCTCGATGATGTCGGTCCAGTCAAGCCTGGTGATCTATCCGATCTATGCCTACGGCTCCGAAGAGCAGCGGCAGAAATACATGCCGAAACTGGCATCCGGGGAATGGATCGGGTGCTTTGGCTTGACCGAGCCGGATGCAGGCTCCGACCCGGCGGGCATGAAAACGACGGCCAAGAAGGTTGAAGGCGGCTACGTTCTGAACGGCGCCAAGATGTGGATTTCCAACGCGCCCATCGCCGATGTGTTCGTGATCTGGGCCAAATCCGAAGCCCATGGCGGCAAGATCCGCGGCTTTGTCTTGGAAAAGGGAATGGCGGGGCTGTCTGCCCCCAAGATCCAGAACAAGCTGAGCTTGCGCGCGTCCATCACCGGCGAAATCGTGATGAAGAACGTTGAAGTGAGCGAGGATGCGCTGCTGCCGGATGTGCAGGGGCTCAAGGGGCCGTTCGGATGCCTCAACCGCGCGCGTTACGGCATCAGTTGGGGGGCCATGGGCGCCGCAGAGGCCTGCTGGCACGCAGCGCGTCAATACGGATTGGATCGCAAGCAATTCGACAAGCCGCTGGCACAAACGCAGCTGTTCCAGAAGAAACTGGCCGACATGCAGACCGAGATCGCGCTGGGCCTGCAAGGGTCGCTGCAAGTGGGCCGTTTGATGGACGAGGCCAAGGCAGCACCGGAAATGATTTCGATCGTGAAACGCAACAATTGCGGTAAGGCGCTGGATATCGCCCGCAACGCTCGCGACATGCATGGCGGCAATGGGATTTCAGGCGAATTCCCCGTCATGCGGCACATGATGAACCTCGAAACCGTGAACACGTATGAAGGCACCCATGACGTGCACGCCCTGATCCTCGGACGCGCGCAAACGGGCCTTCAGGCGTTTTTCTGAAGTCGGCAGGGGGGCTGTCTGCCCCCCCCATCGCCTGACGGCGATGCCCCCCGAGGATTTTTTTGGAACAGAGAAAAGGGCCCCTTGCCGTTGTGAGACAGGGGGCCTGATCGCTCGGGTGTTGGAATTGCGAGTCGTTCCATGAATGCTCGGCGTCTGAGCTTCGAAATCTCGATCTTGCGAATCAATTTCGTGGTTGATCATGACAGTTGGGCTTGGGTGATGACGGGTGTCCACGTGCTGACGCTTCGGCAGAGAAGAAATACAAATCTTCGGCTTTCAAAATCTCTATAGATCATATTGCGTTGATCCTGCGGCCCTTTGAACGAGGCCGCCAATCTGCGCGGTGCAACGCTTTCGGGTGGCTGGTTTTCGCTCTGAGCGTGGATTTTGCACACGTGTGCAAAAAACTGTTGCCAAGTCGGGCTCCGTCTGTCTAGCGTTGGACATCACGCCGTTACGGGGGGTCCCATGGCCGAAATCCAGCTGCGCAACATCAACAAACGGTGGGGCTCTTTCGTGGGGGTCGATAATTTCGACCTGACCATCGGGGACGAGGAATTTCTGGTTCTGCTGGGCCCGTCTGGCTGTGGCAAGACCACGACCATGCGGATGATCGCCGGGCTTGAGGACGCCACCGAAGGCGACATCATCATTGACGGCAAACGGGTCAATGACCTTGACCCCAAAGACCGCGACGTGGCCATGGTGTTCCAGTCCTACGGGCTTTACCCGCACATGAATGTCTACGAAAACATCCGGTTTCCGCTCAAGGTGCGCAAGGTCGATCCCGCCACCCATGACGAACGGGTCCGCCGCGCCAGCGCGATGGTGGAACTGGACGATTTCCTGCATCGCAAGCCTGCCGAACTGTCCGGTGGACAGCGTCAGCGTGTGGCCTTAGCCCGTGCCATCGTGCGGGAGCCAAACGTGTTCTTGATGGACGAACCGCTGTCCAACCTCGATGCCAAGCTGCGCGTCAGTACCCGCGCCCAGATCAAGAACCTGAGCCATGAATTGAAGGTGACCACCGTCTACGTGACCCACGACCAGATCGAGGCGATGACCCTGGCCGACCGTGTCGTCGTGATGAAGCAGGGCAAGGTTCAGCAGGTCGGCACGCCCACCGAGATTTACGACCGCCCCGCCAACACATTCGTGGCCAGCTTTATCGGCTCGCCTGCGATGAACCTGATGGATGGCGAGATGAGCGGCGGCACCTTCACCGGCGATAAGGTTTCGATCTCGGGGCTGCCCGCGGTGGACGGCAAGGTCACGCTGGGCTTCCGCGCAGAAGACGCGGCACTGGCGGACGCGGGCGGTCAGATCACGGCGCCGATCTATACCATCGAACTGCTCGGCGATGCGGTCATGCTGACCGTGCGGGCCGGCGGTCAACTGGTGTCGGTCAAGACCAACAAGGAGTTCCGTGCAGAGATTGGCGACATGGTGTCGTTCTCAATCCCGGCGGGCATCTGTCACGCCTTTGACAGCAATTCCGGCGAACGTCTCGCCTGATACCTCGCCTGCGCGGGGGCACCCGTGTCGGCCAATCAAAGCCGGTGCAGACTTCGAAGATGCACCGGCGCACACCGCAACAGGGAGTTTGCATATGTATTTGAAAAAACTGGCACTTGCGGGCGCTGTATCGCTCATGGGCACCTCGGCATTCGCCGCGTGTTCCTATGAAAACACAGTGCCGTTGAAATCACTGACCGCCGGGTTCGAAGCCTGGAAAGCCGTCACGGACGCCATGGCCGAGTGTGGCAATTTCCAGGCCGAGCTGGATCAGGAATTTCGCACCAAGCAGCCCGCCGCCTTCGAGGCCAACCCATCGCTCTACCACATCGGCGGCGTCTCCAACGGCACGATCACACCGCTGCTGAACGCAGGCACGATCCGTCCGCTGGATGATCTGGTCGCCAAATACGGTCAAAACCTGACACCCAACCAGTTGATCAAAATCGACGGCAAGACGATGGCCATCGCAATGATGGTCAACACACAGCACCTGATGTACCGCGAGGACATCCTCAACGATCTCGGCATCGAAGTGCCGACCACCTGGGACGAAGTCTTTGCCGCCGCAGAGCAGATCCAGGCCGCAGGCGTTGTCGATTACGCCATCGGCTCGACCATGAAATCCGGCTGGAACGTGGCGCAGGAATTCGTGAACATGTATCCCGGGTTCGGTGGCGTGTTCTTCAATGACGACAACACCACAGCGGTGAACTCCGAAGCAGGGCTCAACGCGCTGGCTGCAATGCAGCGGACGCTTGAGTACACGGATCCCGAAGTGCTCGTCAGCGACAGCACCTACGTGCAACAGCAGTTCCAGCAGGGCAAGATCGCCATGTCGAACCTGTGGGCCAGCCGGGGCGGTGCCATGGAAGATGCCGCCGAAAGCTCGGTCGTGGGCAAGGTCAAGATGGCTGCGGCACCGCGGGCCGTGGAGGGCGGTGCGCCTGCCACGACCCTGTGGTGGGACGGCATCGTGATCGCCACCAACATCACCGATGAAGAGGCGGACGCCGCCTTCCGTCTGGCCATGGAAGGCATGGACGAAGACATGGTGACGGCCAACAACGAAGCCGCGATCTGGCTGGTTCAGGGCTACGTGCCCGGTCCGCTGGCGCAAGGTGCCATCGACACGGCCCTGGCCTCGCCCACGGCACCTCCGTATCCCTCCACCACGCAGATGGGCCTGTTGCACACGGCGCTCGGCAACGAATTGCCTGCCTTCCTGACGGGCGAACGCGACGCCGCCGCCACGCTGGAAGCCATCGAAGAATCCTACACAACCTCGGCCAAAGAGGCCGGCGTGCTCTAAGCCACTCACGCGTTGGCCGGGGGCACCCCTCGGCCAACCGCTTTGCCCAGCCGTGCGCGTGATACGGCTGCGTCAAGCGGACTGCGACAGCAGGAAGGACAGACGATGAAATTCAAGACCTTTGCCGCCTTTGTCGGCCCATCCGTCTTCATGATGCTGCTGTTCATCGCGGCCCCTCTGATCTCGGTTTTCCTGCAAAGCTTCCAGATCACCCAACCGGTCATGCAGCAGATCGAAGTGGAAACCTGCACGCCGGGCTTTCTCACCCAGACCTGCACCACCGAACTCAAAACGGTCCCCATCATTGACGACGTGACGGGCAAGACCCAGACCACAACCGAATGGGTCGGCCTGCAAAGTTACCGCAATGTCCTGCAAATGGACAAGGTCTGGGAGGCGATCGGGGCGGGCAGCTGGGGTGACATTCTCCAGATCGACTTCTGGAAAGCCCTGCGCTTTACGCTCTCCTTTACCCTGCTGACGCTGCCGCTGGTGATCGGGGTGGGGCTGATGATTGCGCTTGCGGTCAACAATGCCTCCAAATCCGTACGCGGACCGGTCATTTTCGTCTCGCTCCTGCCCTTCATCATCACACCGGTGATCGGATCGCTCTCGATCTACTGGCTTTTTGTGGGCGACGGTATTCTCACGGTGATGCTCGAACGCTGGACCGGACAGGACATCGCCATGTTCGCCCAAAGCTGGACGATCGAATTGCTGATGTATTTCTACCGGGTCTGGCACGTGGCACCCTTCGCCTTCGTGATCTTCTATGCGGGCTTGCAAACGGTGAACATGGACACGCTGGAAAGCGCCATCATCGACGGGGCCAGCCGGTTTGAACGTTTGCGCTATGTGATCGTGCCCCACCTGATGCCGCTCATTATCTTCATCGCGCTGATCCACCTGATGGATTGCTACCGCGTGTTCGAGGAAATCGTGGGTTTCCGCTCTCAGGCGCATGTGATTTCGCTGCAATGGCTCACCTATGATTTCCTCGTGCCGGATGATGCGGGCAACCGGGCGGTCAGCCGGGCCAGCGCGTCCGCCATGCTGACGATGATCGGGATTGTGCTGCTGCTCATCCTGCCACTGCGCCGCACCTGGCGCGACCACAAGGGAGGGGCGCACTGATGTCCTCGAAGGCAACGGCTCAGCCACTCTCGCTCAAGATCGCCTCCGGCGCGTTCCTCGCCTTCTGGTGCCTGCTCGCCGCGTTCCCCATCGTATGGATCGCGATCATGAGCTTCAAATCACCCCGCGATGCCTTTGCGGCAAGCGCTTGGGACGTCATCGTCGGCCCCGCCACGCGGGCGGCGGGCAACGGGTTGTCGGTGCTCGACATCGTGCTGGGGCTGGCATTCCTGTTCTTCGCCCTGCGCTGGGCCTTTTCCGGCCTGCCCAAGCTGGTGGAGCAATACTCGCCTCCCGGCTTCATCGTGCTGGGCTGGCTGGTCGGGGCGGCCGCCTATGCGCTGGTCTTCCTGCTGGTTTTCTTCGGGGTGCTGCCGTTGGTCTTCGGGGCGCTGAACAGTATCGCAGGGCCGCTCGGCACGCCCGTGCTGGGGCTGACGACGGAACACTACGTGGCGGTCTGGGGCGAAAACCAGTTCTACCGAAATTTCCTGAACTCGATGCTGGTCACGGCAGGGGTGGTGACCATCTCGCTCACCGTCGGCACGCTGGCAGGCTACGGGCTGGCGCGCTCCGGCTCCAATCTCGCCTTCTGGCTGCTCATTCTGGCGCTGATCTTCCGGGCGCTGCCGCATTCGGTGCTGGTGGCGGGCTACCTGCCGTGGTTCATCAATTCCGCCGAGATCCTGCGGCCTATCTTCGGCAATCTCAGCCCGACTCTCTATGGCCAGCCCTGGGCGGTGATCGCCGTACTGGTGTCGATCAACCAGCCCTTCACGATCTGGATGCTGCGCAGCTTCTTCCAGAACATCCCGGCAGAGTTGGACGAGGCCGCGCGGGTCGATGGCTGCTCGCACTTCCAGGCCTTCCGCCGCGTGATCATGCCGGTCATGTGGCCGGGGGTGATCACCACGGGCCTCTTCAGCTTCCTTCTCGGCTACAATGACTTCCTCGTGACATCCTTGTTGCTCGACGCGCAGAACCAGACGATGGTTCCGGCCATCGCGGGCTACTTCAACCGCGAGACCACGACGACGGATCAGGTCGAAGCCGTCGCCGCTGCCGTCTCGATCACGGCCCCGCTGTTTCTGCTGGTCATGGTCTTCCAGCGCCAGATCGTTTCGGGTCTCACCGCCGGAGCCGTCAAGGGATGATCCGGTCCTTCATCTTGCCAGGTAAACTCCCGCCGGAGGCTCCCGACCGCGCCACCGGCGCCACGGCCCTGTTGCGCGCGCCGGCTCCACAGCGCGCGCTGCCGGTGCACAGGTGGTGCACACAGGGTGCACGCCCGGTGACACCCCGGTGCCGGCCCTCGGATCGGGGCATGTCATGAAAGGGTCACGCCCCGAACAAGCGGTGCTGAGCCGTGATACGGACCTCGGCAAAACCGATGAAACCCGCGCCGTGATCGAAGGCATGGTGGACGGTCTCAACGACCACCGGATCGACGATATCGGCCAGTTTTTCGCGCAGAACTTTCGCTGGATGGGTAACACGGGCTGCGGCACCAAGACGGGCCTGCAAGAGTTTCAGGACAACTGGCAACGCCCGTTTCAGGCGGCCTTTTCCGACAAGGTCTGCGTCGATGAAGCACGGCTCTACATGGGCGAATGGGCCGCCGCTTTCGGGCGACAGGAGGCCACGCATTCAGGAGACTTCATGGGGGTCGCGGCCTCTGGAAAGCGTATTGAAATCAGATACATGGATTTCTGGAAGGTCCAGGATGGCCGGATCACCGACAACTGGGTGATGGTCGATTTTCCCCATGTTCTGGCGCAGCTCGGCGTGGACGTTTTCAATGGGGAAGGCTGGGAGGCCTTCGATCGCGGCGACAAGATACCGCCGCGCCCGCAAGCATAGAAGGTAAACACATGACAATTGAATATCTCAAGCGCGGCAAACCCGACGCGGAACGTGCACAGGACGACGCAAAAACCCGTGCTATCGTAGAGGCCGGGCTGGCCGAAATTGAAACCGGCGGAGACGCCGCCGTGCGCGCAATGTCGGAGCGGTTCGATGACTATTCTCCGGCGTCGTTCCGCCTCTCCGAAGCCGAAATCCAGAACCTGATCGCCCAACTCACACCGCGCGAGATGGAAGACATCCGCTTTGCCCAGGACCAGGTGCGCAACTTCGCACAGGCGCAACGGGACTCGATGCTCGACATCGAAGTGGAGACCATGCCCGGAGTCATCCTGGGGCATAAAAACATTCCAGTTCAATCGGTTGGCTGCTATGTCCCCGGGGGGAAATTCCCCATGGTGGCCTCGGCCCACATGTCGGTGGCCACGGCGAGCGTGGCAGGCGTGCCACGCATCATCGCCTGCACGCCGCCCTTCAAGGGCAAACCCAATCCGGCCGTAATCGCGGCCATGCATATGGGTGGTGCGCACGAGATCTATGTGATGGGCGGCATTCAGGCGGTCGGCGCCATGGCGCTTGGCACCGAAACCATTGATCCGGTCCACATGCTGGTCGGTCCCGGCAACGCCTTTGTCGCCGAAGCCAAGCGCCAACTTTTCGGGCGTGTCGGAATCGATCTCTTCGCCGGGCCGACAGAAACCATGGTGATCGCAGATGACACGGTGGACGCGGAGATGTGCGCGACCGACCTGCTGGGTCAAGCCGAGCATGGGTATAACTCTCCGGCGGTTCTGCTCACCAACAGCCGCAAGCTGGCGGAGGCCACGGTGTCCGAGATTGCGCGGATCCTGACGATCCTTCCGACGGCAGACACGGCACGAACCAGTTGGGAAGATTACGGAGAGATCATCTTGTGCGACACCTATGAGGAGATGCTGAAGGTAGCCGACGATGTGGCCTCCGAGCATGTGCAGGTGATGACGGACCGCGATGACTGGTTTCTTGAGAACATGACCTGCTACGGTGCTCTGTTTCTTGGCCCGCGCACAAATGTGGCCAATGGGGACAAGGTGATCGGCACCAACCATACGCTGCCGACCAAGAAGGCAGGCCGCTACACGGGGGGGCTCTGGGTCGGGAAGTACCTCAAGACGCATTCCTATCAGAAGATTACCACAGATGCCGCAGCAGCTGAGATCGGAGCCTATGGCTCGCGCTTGTGCATCCTCGAAGGGTTTGTCGGGCACGCCGAGCAATGCAATTTGCGCGTGCGTCGCTATGGCGGCGTCAACGTTCCTTACGGCGAAGGCGCACCGGCTCGCGACGCGGCGGAATAAGCCTCAAGCGCCGGGGGGCCAGCCCCCCGGACCCCCCGGGATTTTTTGGAACAGAGAATATGGACCGCCATTCACGCCACAAGGACCTGATCGCCCCGTTACGGGCGGCAATGTATGATTTTGATCTCAATGCGCTGCGTGCGTGTTTGCATGATCTTTGCGCACCGGACGTTGCTTTCCGGCTGGCCTTTCCTTTTGAGACGACCATTGGTGTCGACGCTTACCTGGAGAAAGCCTATGTGCCACTTTTGGCCGCCTGGCCCGATCTGGAACGGCGCGATTTCATCGTGATGGCCGGCCCCACACCCGATGATAATGATTGGGTTGGCTGCGGCGGAACGTATGTCGGGACCTTCTCGGCGCCGTGGCTGGATATCCCGCCGACCGGTCATATGGTTCACACGCGCTTTCACGAGTTTTACCGTTTTGAGGGCGGCAAAATCGTCGAGATACAGGCGCTGTGGGACATTCCGGAAGTGATGATGCAGGCAGGGGCCTGGCCCATGGCTCCGTCGCTGGGACGTGAGTGGCACATTCCGGGCCCATCGACCTGCGATGGCCTCGTGCCCACGCCGCATGATGATGCGCAGGGCGAAGCGACCTGTGCGCATATCGTCGACATGCTGGAGCATATGAAGCGCCACCCGTCTCAGGGTGGCCCCGAAGTGATGGAGATGGACCGGTTTTGGCATCCGCGCATGACCTGGTATGGCCCGGCGGGGATCGGTACCGGGCGTGGCATTTCCGGATTTCGCAACTGGCACCAGATCCCTTTCTTGAACGCGATGCCGGACCGCGGCGCATTTGTGGACGAAGTCACCTATCACTTTTTCGGGGACCGGAACTATGCGGCCGTCACGGGCTGGCCTGACATGTATCAGACCATCAGCCATGGCGGCTGGCTGGGCATACCGCCTGTTGGCAAGAAGATTGCAATGCGGTCGCTGGATTTCTGGCGTCTTGAAAACGGGTTGATCCGGGAGAATTGGGTGATGGTGGATCTGTTACACATGTACGATCAGATCGGTGTGGATGTGCTGGCGCGCATGCGCGAGTTTAACAAGGTCAGGGCGGGGTTTGATCCTGTCACAGGGGGCGCGATATGACCCGGCTGCCCCGGACCCCTTCATTCGATCTGAGCGGCAAACGAGTGCTTGTGACCGGGGCATCGTCGGGCATCGGCCTTGGTTGTGCCGTCGCATTGGCCGAAATCGGGGCGCATGTGGTCTGTGCCGCCCGCCGGGTGGACGTGTTGCAAGATGCGGTGGACGCCATGCGGGCCGAGGGATGGAAAGCCGAAGCGCTATCGCTGGATCAAAGCGACGTGGGGGCTGTGGCTGCAGCCTGTGCCACGCCCTTTGATGTGGTTGTGAACTCTGCCGGGTTGGCGCGTCATTCGGCTGCGGTGGATACTGCAGCTGAGGACTATGATGCTGTGATGAACATCAATGTCCGGGGGGCGTATTTCCTGTCGACCCATGCCGCCAAGACGATGATGGCGGCGGGCCGCCCAGGCTCGATCATCCATATCTCAAGCCAGATGGGCCATGTGGGCGGGGTGGATCGGGCTGTTTACTGTGCTTCGAAACATGCCGTTGAAGGGATGGTCAAGGCAATGGCCATTGAATGGGGCAAGGCGGGTATTCGCATCAACACGATCTGCCCGACCTTCATCCGGACCCCGCTGACCGAACCGACCTTCAATGATCCCGAACGGATGGCGTGGATCATGGACAAGATCAAGCTGCCGCGCGTCGGCGAGGTGTCCGACATCATGGGCGCGGTCCAATATCTTGCTTCCGATGCGTCGGGCATGGTGACCGGTACGGCGATGATGATCGACGGAGGGTGGACAGCGGACTGATGGCGGACAAGGTGACAGCACTGGATGTGGCTGAACGGGCGGGTGTGTCCCGCTCGGCGGTGAGCCGTGTGTTCACGCCCGGTGCGTCCGTGTCCAAACGAACGGCGGACAAGGTGCGCACGGCTGCGGATGCGCTGGGCTACCGGCCCAACGTCTTGGCGCGCAGTCTGATCACTGGGCGCAGCCGGATCATCGGTCTTGTGGTGGCCTATCTGGAAAACCAGTTTTATCCCGAGGCCATAGAACGGTTGAGCCGGGCCTTGCAGGCCAAGGGCTATCACGTGCTGGTCTTCATGGCGTCAAACTCGGGCGCAGAAGCCGATGAGGTGATGGAAGAACTTCTGGATTATCAGGTGGATGGCATTATCGCGGCCAGTGTGAGCATGTCCAATGATCTGACCCGTCGATGTGAAGCGGCTGGCATTCCCATTGTTCTGTTCAACCGGGCGCAGGATGATGATCGGCTGTCTGCGGTCACGTCGGACAACTATCACGGTGGGCGCAAACTGGCTGAATTCCTTTTGGCCGGGGGGCACGAGCGCATTGCGCATATCGCTGGCTGGGAAGGCGCCTCGACCCAGCGGGACCGGGAGGCTGGCTTTGTTGCAGGCCTGAAGGCGTCCGGGCAGTCACTGGTGGCGCGGGGTGTTTCGGACTTCAACTTTGCAAAAGCCCAAAACGTTGCTCGCGAGATGTTTGGCGGCGCACAGAGACCTGACGCCGTTTTCGTTGCCAACGATCATATGGCCTTTGCGGTCATGGATGTGCTGCGCTTTGAACTTGGGTTGTCGGTGCCGGATGATGTGTCGGTCGTGGGCTATGACGACGTGACCCTGTCTGCCTGGCCCAGTTACGACTTGACGACCGTGCGCCAGCCCGCCGGGCAAATGGCGACGGCGACTGTGGATATTCTAATGGACCGGCTTGCCGATCCCGATGCAAAACCCCGCCGTGTCGCGCTGGATGGCCCGCTCATCCTGCGCGGTTCGGCCCGTATTCCCAAAGGATGGACCTCATGAAGGGTTTTTCGAACCGGTGGAAAGACTTCCCGGACTATATCATCGGCATCACCAAGGAAATTTGGGAAGACCGCGCTATCGCGACACTTCACCACTATTACAGCCCGGATATCGTGGTGCGATCTCCGGCATCCGTAGTCATCGGCAATGAAAAGGTGATCGGGGCGACAATGGCGACGCTGGCCGAATTTCCGGACCGGGCCTTGCTGGGTGAGGATGTGATCTGGTCCGGTACGCCGGAAGACGGAATGTTGTCGAGCCACCGCATCCTGTCGACCGCGACCCATCTGGCGGATGGCGTCTATGGCCCTGCAAGCGGCAAAAAGCTGCAATACCGGATCATCGCCGACTGCCATGCCATCAATGACCAGATCAATGACGAATGGCTGATCCGCGACCAGACGGCCATCGTGAACCAGATCGGTTGGGACGCCAAGGCATACGCCGCTGATTTGATCACCCGCGAGGGTGGGCCGGAGAATGCAGTGCGTCCTTTGACCCCGGCCACGGATCAGGTTGGCCCCTATAAGGGGCGCGGCAACGACAATGAATGGGGCGCGAAATATGCCGATATCCTGACCCGCATCATGAGCGCCGATATGGCCGTGATCCCGGCGGAATTCGACCGGGCCGTGCAGTCGGAATACCCCGGCGGCACGACAGGCCATGGCCACGGCCCGGTGGATCGATTCTGGATGGGTTTGCGCGCCTCTTTCCCGGATGCAAAATTTACCATCGACCACCGAATTGGTCGCGAAGATGACAGGATGCCGCCGCGCGCGGCTGTGCGCTGGGCGCTGCATGGCAAGCATGACGGATGGGGCTATTTCGGTGCGCCGACCGGGGCAGAGGTGTACGTGCTCGGCATCAGCCATGCCGAGTTCGGCCCTTGGGGCCTGCGCCGGGAATACGCGCTCTTTGATGAGACGGCGATCTGGAAGCAGATCCTGTTGCAAACCGGCTGAGGTTGGGTTTTGCGAACTATTTTGTGCAAAAGGGCGGGCGCGAGGCGTTCCGGTGAAAGTGAACCGACAGGTTACCAGTGGTGTGAAGCACCCAGTGCCTGTGGTCGTCCAAGTGGAATATGCGATGCGATATCATGACGGATTGGTGTCCGTGCCTACGGCACTAGCCGTGCGGGAGACCAAAATTGTAGAGTTGAGACGGCAGGCATGGCGGCTCTGACCGAGAGCATTCTGCCCAAAGCCGCGGGTGGCGCCCGTTTGCTCTGGCGGCACGCGGCCCTCACCCATACCAGTCTTGGCGATCGGATGCCCGACCCCCTGATACCACCTGAAAGGACCAGATCATGACCCCCGCCGAGATGGAGCTGCGTATTGTGCGCTATGGCGACCTTCGCCCTTGCAAGACCGCCTTTATCGACGCCCACACGCCGGGCAGCGATCAAAAGGAAAATTTCACCATCATCGGTGGTGGTGTCTCCGAGAGCCCGGACCAGCACGTGCATATCGCGATCCCGCATGGTTTCAATATCGGAGCGGCCGGCCAACCGCCCAAGTGCCGCAACTCTCTGCATTCGCACCGCACGGCGGAGGTGTTCTTTGTCCTCAAAGGACGGTGGCGTTTTTTCTGGGGCCGTTGGGGAGATGCAGGCGAGGTCGTTCTGGAAGAGGGCGATATCATCAACATCCCGACAGGCATCTTTCGCGGGTTTGAAAACATCGGTACGGATTACGGGATGATCATGGCGATCCTGGGCGGTGATGACGCCGGAGGGGGCGTGCTCTGGGCACCGCAGGTCATCGAGGATGCCAGCGACCATGGGCTGGTGTTGGGTGACAACGGCAAGCTCTATGACAGCAAGAAGGGCCAGACATTGCCTGACGGGGTGGCCCCGATGCCGGTGCTGAGCGAAGACGCGCTGGCCGAGTATCCTGAAATGACGCCCGCGCAAGTGGTTGGCTACGGGGTGCGTCGCTATTGGGACATGGTGTCTTTGGCGGGCAAAGCTCCGGTCAAGGTCATCGGCGAGACCGGGATCATCCGCGACAAGCCCGGTTTCGAGGTTGATCTCGTGACCCGTGCCAGTGCGAGCGACCAGATGCACCAGCATGATCGCCCTTCGGTTCTGATGCCGATGCGGGGCCATTGGAAAGTCACATGGGATGGCGGCAGTGTGACCTTGGCCCCTGGTGATACGATGAGCGTGCCGGAAAACTTGCCCCACAGTGCTGTGCCTTTGATGACGGGCGAGGCATCGCTTTATCACGTGGTGGCCACGGATGACGCCGCGGGGGCGACATGGCTGAGCTAGACGGTGGACCCGACAGCACGCAGGCCGTCTACGAACGCCAGGCCGCCGCATATGACGCAAAACGATCCCGCGCGCTGTTCGAGGCGCGCTGGCTGGCGCGCTTTGCCGCTGGCCTGCCCGAGGGCGGGCGCGTTCTGGACTTGGGATGTGGTGCAGGCGAGCCGATTGCACGCTGGTTCATCGCCGAAGGCTTCAACGTTACGGGTGTTGATTTTGCGGTTCCGATGCTGGATATCGCGCGGCAACGCTGGCCGGACGGCGACTGGCGGCAGGCCGATATGCGCCACCTTGATCTGGACGAGACCTTTGATGGCATAGTCGCCTGGAATAGCTTTTTTCATTTGCGGCCGGATGAACAACGCATCTGCATCGCGCATATGGCACTGCATCTGACACCCGGTGGATCGTTGTTGATGACAGTCGGCCCCGAGGCCGGAGAGGTCAGTGGCACCGTGGGCGACGAGGTGGTATATCATGCCTCGCTTTCACCTGCGGGCTATGCGTCTTGCCTCGAAGAAAACGGCCTGCGCCTGACCGGTTTTCTGGCCGAAGACCCCGAAACAGACAAACACAGCGTGCTTATGGCGCGCAAGGATCAGGAGACCTGAATGACCATCCGCACAACCCATGTCGGCAGTCTGCCACGGACCCAGGAGGTCGTGGATTTCATCTTTGCCCGCGAAAATGAGACTCCGTATGATCAGGGCGCATTCGATGCCGCAATGACACAGGCAGTGTCAGAGACCGTCGCCAAACAGGTCGCGGCCGGGGTGGATATCGTCAGCGACGGGGAAACCTCCAAGATCAGCTATGCGACCTATGTCAAAGACCGCTATACCGGCTTTTCCGGCGACAGCCCGCGCAATGCGCCGGCCGACCTCAAGCAATTTCCGACCTTTCTGAAACGTCTCGCCGATGACGGTGGCACCCCGAAATATGCGCGCCCGATGTGCACCGGGGAAGTCCGCAGCAAGGGGCAGGGTGAGTTGGAAAAGGATATCGCCAACCTCAAGGCGGCGATGGCCGAACATGGAGCGGCCCAAGGGTTCATGAACGCGGCTTCGCCCGGTGTCATCTCGCTGTTCTTGCAGAATGACTATTACCCGACCCGCGACGCGTACCTTGCCGCGCTGGCCGACGCGATGAAGGCCGAATATGAGACGATTGTGGGTGCCGGTCTTGATCTGCAACTGGACTGCCCGGATCTCGCGCTCAGCCGTCACATGCTGTTTGCCGATCTGAGTGACGCGGAGTTTGTGAAAATCGCCGACGCCCATGTCGAAGCGCTCAACCATGCGCTGGCGGATGTGCCTGCGGAAAAGGTTCGCGTCCATATCTGCTGGGGCAATTACGAGGGGCCGCACACCTGCGACATCGCCATGGACACGGTCTTTCCCACATTGATGGCGACAAAATCCCGATATGTGCTTTTTGAGACGTCGAACCCGCGCCACGCGCATGAATGGACCGTGTTCCGGGACCGCAAGTCAGAAATCCCCGATGACAAGGTGCTGGTGCCCGGCGTGGTCGATACAACCACGAACTTTGTGGAACACCCGCAGGTGGTCGCCCAACGGCTGGAACGGTTCACGGACATCGTGGGGTCAGATCGCGTGATCGCAGGCAGCGATTGTGGTTTTGGCACTTTCGCAGGCTTCGGCGCGGTCGATCCAGACATCGCCTATGCAAAGCTTGCCGCGCTGTCGGCGGGTGCCGCAATGGTCAGGGGGTAAGGCATGGAAGACACTCTGCTGGAGTTGCTGAAATCCGTCGATACGCCCACCGTTTGCAACGCAATCGAAGTGGCGCAGGGCAAGCGTGGCTTTAACGGATTTACCCGAGGGACCATGCTCGCCTCCGATCCGGCGGGCGTGATGGTGGGCTATGCCCGCACCGCACGCATCCGTGCCGTTGCCCCGCCGACAGAAGCACCCGACGTGATCAAGGCCCGGCGCATGGCCTATTACAAATATATGTCCGAAGGTGCCCGGCCTGCCATCTGCGTTGTGCAGGATCTGGATGTGCCAAATGCTATAGGGGCCTATTGGGGCGAGGTGAACACCAATATCCACAAGGCCTTTGGCCTCTCGGGCACGCTCACCGACGGAGTCATGCGGGATCTGGCGGATTTGGCAGAAGAGTATCCGGTTATTGCGGGCTCCGTCGGGCCAAGCCATGGCTATGTGCATGTGGTCGATTTTGACCGGCCCGTGCGCATCCATGGGCTTGATATCCACCCCGGTGACTTTGTCCACGCGGACCGGCACGGTGCCGTTGTGGTGCCACCGGATGTGATCCATTCCCTGCATACGGCGATCGAAACGCTGATGCGCTCGGAAAAGATCGTGTTCGACGCGGTCAACGGCAAACACGTCACCTTTGCCGAGTTTGAAACCGCATGGGCCGCGTTCGAGGCAGCGCGCACGTGATCCGGGCGCTGGCCCTTGTGCTGGCCCTGACCCCGATGTTGACCCAAGCAGAGGAGACTGTGATGGAGCTTACCCCCAAATGGGAATATGTCGCTGATACCGTGATGGGCGGTGTCTCGCGCGGGGAAGCCACGCAAACGGTCGTGGACGGTCGCGCGGCGATCCGGCTGACCGGGGAGGTGTCGCTCGACAATAATGGCGGCTTTGTTCAGATCGCCTTTGATCTGGGCGAGGGAGGTGAAACCTTCGATGCCAGCGCATGGACAGGCATCGCCCTTGATGTATTAGGCAGCGGACTCATAAAACTCGATCCACAGCCTGACGGATGCCAGTTTGATCATCGACAGGAAATTGCGTGATGT
>NZ_JAIMIA010000064.1 GCF_019966495.1 Tateyamaria pelophila
TCAGACAGAGCCGCCCGGTTCTCTGCGGTCGCCAGTCCCTCGGTCTCGAACCGGCCCATCTGCGACGTGGATGCGGCATGCGCATCGACGGCACGGCCACCGACAACCTGGCGCATCACGGGATCGAGCGCGAGACGGTCGGCGTCATTGACGTCCCCGTATCCTGCCAACCGGCCGTAGACCGATTGCCGAAACAGCCCGTCGAGCCGGTGGATCGTGTTCTTGCCACGGCGATTATCGCACAGGGCAGCAGACGCCAGATTGGACAGACCGAGCGCGTCATCAAGCTCGCGCATCACCAGAAGGCCGCCATCCGAACTGAGCTGAGCGCCCCGGAATTCCAGCCGCACGCGAGGGTCAAAATCCACACGATCTGCCCGCTGCAAGCCCGCACCCTCTGGGTGATCCATGAAACACATCCTCCGCAGCAACCAACGCCATGATATATATAGAAAATATCACGTTCAAGACAGCGAAATCAGAGATCTACTTGGGGAATGCGGGGTAAGATATGGAGATTACCGGTTTATTCGTTATGTCGATGGCAAGACGGAAATGTATAATATCAAAGAGGATTGGTGGCAAAAATATGATCTTGGAAACTCACATCCGGATTATTCATTGGTCAACGAAAAACACCTAGAATGTTGTAAGGCACATGGTTTGCATTTCTCAGTTTGAGTGGGTGGGACTACGCTCGCATGTATTATAGCACTGCTGCTTGGTTTGGAAAGTTTGCGATATGCACATGATTTATCAGACACGGTATTCCTTCTTCAACCCATCGCCTGGGTGGCGATCCAAGGCGAGTAAAGAACAAGATGTTTTGTTCGATGCAGAGCGTTTGAGACGACGGCAGTATTTCTTTGAAAAAATCACATTGCAGTCTCTCGCGGACCAGTCGGATCAAGATTTTGCTATGCACATTTTGAGCGCTGCGGCGATGCCGGAGGTGTTCAAAAGGGAGCTTGTGACACTATGCAGAGATATGTTGGGGGATCGTGCGCATGTTCAGTTCGCCGAGCCAGGACCGACACATGTTTTTTTTCGCAGTTATTGCTGGGAGCATTTCAGTGCCGACCCGTGGACTACACAAGTGGTGCTCGATGACGATGATGCGCTGTCCGTTGATTTCAATGGCAAGTTGCATGCAGAGGCGGCGGCGGCCACGCCTTTGCGCGCGCGTACTGAGAATTATACATGTATTTCACACGCCTGTGGGGTTACTGCGCTGTTTCAAGATGGCAAGTTGACTTTGCATCCCCGCGTGAATGCTGCGACCAACCTCGGTCTTGCGATCGTCGCACCGAGCAAGTCGCGGTATAGCTTGTTCGATATTTCGCATAAGAACATAATGCGCGATCGTCCCTCACGCATTATTTATTCTCAAAGCCCCTATTATATCCGTTCTGTACACGGCGATAATGATAGTCGAGGTTTATATGACAAGGAGTTGTTGCCGGAAAAGCGAATTGCGGAGGTATTCAAGTACTTTCCCTTGATGAATAGTTTGACTAACGATTGGGAAACTAATTTTGTCAATGCAAATAGTGGTGAAAAATCCGGCTCCGATGCTTAACGCCTTTTGCTCGAAATGAAAATTGGTATTTTAAATTAAGCAAATTCGAACAATAATGTGAGTGTATGGCGCTTACAGTGGAAAAATCGCTAGATCTTACACCAATGTCTTGGGACGCATGTGACGTATATCAGTTAATATTTGCATCCATGTGACCCGCGCCGGTTTGAAGGACGCTATATTTGCTCGGGTAGTACACCATATTCCAACGAAGATCGCTTGATCATTGCGGCGATGCCGCGTGATCAGCTTGCTGCAAAACTTCGATGTCTGGAAAAGTCATGTAGTGTAATCCACTGGCAATCGTAAGCGACAGTGATATCCAGTCCCGCGCTAATATCATTCTCCAATATAGGTTCGATATAGTTCCGCGATAGCGTTCGTCACCGGGCCAGGCACACCCAAACCGATCTTACGCCCGTCGATTGTAGCAACAGGTGTTAAGCCGCCTAAGGTGCCCGTTACGAATGCTTCGTCTGCGGCGTAGGTTTCGGCAAGAGTGTAGTCTTTTTCATACACGGGTTTACCTGCGTCGCGCCAAAGCTTTATCACCTTTGATCGGGTGATCCCATTGAAACAGGTGGCCCCGGTCGATGTCCATAATTCCTCGCCGCGAATGATGAAGAAATTGGTGGAATTGCAACTGGCGACAAAACCACGATTGTCCAGCATCAAAGCTTCGTCAGCGCCCATGTTGATCGCCTGTATCAAGGCTTGAATGAAGTTTAGCCGGGAATGGGAATTCAGCCGCAGATCGAACACATCAGGGGTCGAACATCGCACGGTCGATGTCAACAACTTCAAGCCGCGCGCCTTGAGGGCGGCGTTGGGTTGCTTATACTCTGCAACAATGACGATGGTCGCGCCACCGATAATGAAGCGTGGATCCTGGTTCGGCGTGGATTTTGTGCCGCGTGAGATCATCAAGCGGATGTGCACGCCATCTTCCATTTCGTTGTGGCGAAGGGTCTTCCAGATTTCGCCGATCAGGGCGTCTTGATCCATGCCGATGTCGAGTTGTATTGCGTTTGCGCCTTCATATAGCCGCGCCATATGCTCATCGACGGCAAGAAGCTGACCTTTGATCAGCCGCATTCCTTCCCACACACCGTCCCCAAGCACGAAACCGCTGTCAAAGACAGGGACCATGGCCTTGTCACGCGCAAAGAAGCTGCCGTTGACATAGACTTCTACGGTTTCGTTTCGCGCGTCATATGCGTAACTTTGGGAGCTGGCTTGGGTGGGATCGGTCATATGAGAGTCCTGTTCAGAATTCGAATTGTTTGTGGCGGGCGAGAAATGCCTGGGTGCGGGCGTTTTGCGGGTTCTTCAACACTTGTTCGGGAGGCCCGATTTCCTGAATGATCCCGTCAGCCATGAAAATCACCCGATTTGCGACATGATAGGCAAACCCAACCTCATGGGTTACAAGCATCATGGTGCGTCCCTCATCCGCAATGCCGCGGATCACGTTAAGCACTTCGCCCACCAACTCAGGGTCCAGCGCGGAGGTGGGTTCATCAAACAGCATCAGGTCAGGGGCCAGCGCCAGCGCGCGCGCGATGGCGACACGCTGCTTTTGACCGCCTGACAAACGAGAAGGGTACTCGTCCGCTTTTTCCGCCAGCCCGACACGGGTGAGTTCAGCCCGCGCACTGGTCTCGGCGCTGGATTTGTCCATCCGTTGAACCGTGCGCAGACCTTCGGTGACGTTTCCCAGCACGGTCATATGCGGAAACAGATTGAACTGCTGAAATACCATGCCGACTTTCTGCCGTACCTGCGTCAACTCTGTCTCGGGATAATGACGCGGTTTGCCTGCGCGCGCCGTGCCAATCGTGGTTCCCGCGTGGGTAATTTCACCACCCGTGGGAATTTCCATGAAGTTCAAACAGCGCAGAAAAGTACTTTTTCCAGAGCCAGACGCACCAAGGATCGCGATGCAATCGCCCGGCATCACGTCCAGATCGATACCGCGTAAAACGTCGTTATCCGCAAAGGACTTTTCCAACCCGCGAATGGTCAGGATCGGCTCTATGGACATGGGTCAGTCTCCTTTTGCCATGCGCCGTTCAAGCACATAGGTCACGCGCACGATGGGATAGAGGATGACAAAGAACGCCAGCGCCACCACGGTATAGGCCTCGATCGGGTTGAAATTGACCGACGCAATGAGCCGCGCCTGATGCAGTAGATCCGCATAGGCAATTGCCGAGGCCAGCGTCGTCATCTTGAAAATTTCAATGCCCCGGTTGGTCAGCGCTGGCATCATGCGCCGCACTGCCTGTGGCAGAATGATACGCGCCATGATTTCGCGGTACCGCATGCCGATCGCGCGGCCAGCCTCCCATTGGCCGGGATCAATAGATTGAATCCCTCCGCGAAAGATTTCAGCTGAAAACGCTGCAGAATTGAGGGTGATCCCCAGGGCAGCCGCCATCAAGGCGGAGATTTCAAAGGGAGCCAGGATCGGGAAGGCAAAATAGAACCAGAAGATCTGGACGAGCACCGGCGTATTGCGGAAGAACTCGATGAAACAGGCGGCAGGCCAGCGCAACCAGCGCCGGATGGAATAACGGGCCAGCCCCATGGCCAGCCCCAGGGACAGACCTGCAAAAAGGCATATACCGAAGATACGGAGCGTGTTGATCAAACCAACCCAAAGGGCCGCACGGTATTCGTATACGGATCCAAAATCCCAAACATAGTCCATACTAGCGCACCGTACTATCGCCGCTGACGGCCAGACGACGTTCGATCCCTTGTACGCAGAGGCTCAACCCGAAGATGACCACGAAATAGATAAGCGCCGTCACGGTGAAAACCTCGATTGGACGGAAGGTTTTCTGAGCCAGTTCGTTGGCTTGATACAGCAAATCCGCATAGGAAACGGTCGCGACGAGGGTGGTCGTTTTCATCAACTCGATCGAGCGTTCGGTAAATGCGGGAATCATCCGCTTGACCGCCTGCGGAAGAATGATCCTGCGCATCGCCTGTGGGCGCTGCATTCCGATGGCGCGGGCTGCTTCCCATTGGCCGCGTTCGATTGAAACGATACCGGCGCGAAACACCTCGGCGAAGAAGGCCGAAGACTGAATGGAAAACGTGATGGCCGCCGCAAGAAAGGGCGTCATTTGAATATCCATGAGGATGGGCAAGGCGAAAAAGAACCAGAACAACTGTACCAATGGGGGCGTTGTGCGGAAGAATTCGATTACGAAACCTGCGGGCCACGCCAACCAACGGCTTGGCGACAGCCGCGACAGCGCAAGCAACAGACCCAGCGGCAGCCCGAAGGCCAACGCCGTTCCTGTTATCGTGAGTGTCCCGACAAGCCCCTGCCAAAGCAGATCGGAGTTATCGAGGACCGCAGAAAAATCCCATTCATACATTGGCTTTTCGCCTTGCCATCCGGACTACAGCCGTTCGCGCATGATGGCGGGAACAGCAGCCGGGTCGAGCCCGAATTCGGTCAGGAACTCTTCGTACCAAAGCTGGGTCTGGCCCGAGGTGTAATAGCCGCCGATCTGTTCGTTGACCCAATCCACGAATGCCGTATCCGTCTCTTGGCGCACGGCGACCGACGAGGGGCGCGACTCAACGGGTTTGGGAACCACGATCTGGCCGGCACCGAGTTTCTGGCGCGCTGCAATCAATGGCGGATGGAACAATGTCACCGCATCTACACGCCCGGCCTGAAAAGCCGCGATGGCTTCGGCGTTGCCCGGAAACCGCTGGATATCCGCGTTTGGCACGTTTTCCGTCAGAAACGCGTCCATGCTGGTCGCCTGAGGCACCGATACACTGATGTCGGGGCTGTTCAAATCCGCCCAATCCGTGATGTTCAGGTCGTCACGCGCCAGCACCGCCAACGAATAATAGAGCAATGGTGTCTCGGGGAAATTCACCGCAGCCTTGCGGGCGTCGGTCGCGTCGAGAACGTACATCAGATCAATCCGATCTGCTTGAAGGGCGGCGACCGCTGTGCCCCAGGTGACCTCGACAGGTTCGAAAGTGACGCCCAAATCCTCGGCCATTGCCTTGCCCATGGAAATACCCAAACCACCAGTCCATTCACCACTGATGATGTCTTTGGAATACCAAGGTGGGGCCTGTGTAACGCCAACGCGCAACACGCCGCTATCACGCACTTGTTGCATTGTACTGTCTTGGGCGTGGGCGGTTGTTCCCGCCGCCATCATCGTGGCTGCAATTGCCGCAGTTAACATTGTACGTCTGTTCATTGTCGTCTCCTCGTTTGTTTTGGGATTGAGGCGTTATGCCGATGCACCGCTGCAAGTTTCGACAAAGGTTATGGTCGTCTCGAGACCCCGGCGCATGTGATCGCGTAATTCGTCCTGCATAGCGGTCAGGCTCTCACCCAAGGCAAAGCGCACATAGTCATCGTGGCTTTCACGCTTTGGACCCGTCGTTCCGTGGGCCCGATGATGGGATGCCCAATACATCTGAAGATGTCCGCGCAATCCGGTCCATGTATTGAGGAGTATGCGGTTGTTTGCGTGTTCGTATGCGAGGCCGTGCAGGTCGAGTTCCGCTTCGATGGCGGCCACATGATCGGCCTGGTCAATCGCGTGTTTGAGGGCTTGGTTTCGTTTGATCAATTCTGCTTTGAAGTCTTCGCTGCGCCGTGTCCAAATCTGTTCGAAGGCGAATATCTCGATGCAGGTCCGCATGGCGTAGATTTCATTGATATCTCGCACCGAAATATCGACCACGCGCGTGCCAGTATAGGGCACGGTAATCAAAAGCCCTTCTTCGATAAGTTGGCGCATCGCTTCACGCAAGGGCCCGCGACTGACTCCGAGCCTCAACGCAAGGGCGCTTTCGACGACCTGGGCATTCGGCGACAGCTCTCCGGTGAGGATGTCACGGCGGAGAATTGCAGCGATCTGGACGCTCATCGTTTCACGCTTCAGCGGAGAAGAACTCACAAGACCACCACCATTTCCCTCTATCAAAAGTAGCATTGATGGTCGATTAAAGATTGTCAACAATCTTTGTCGGTAAATGATATGATGTGTTTGGATGCGGCTTATTTTATGCGCATGTCGTCTCTCCGGTCAGCGTAATGGCCCTGCGAACAGAGACGCTGCTGCACGCAAGCTGTGAAGCTTGGACGGCGTGCGTCAGGACCGTGAGAGCGCCCGACCCGAATATCTTGAGGCCGGTTCGGTCGACGCCTCATTGGATCGAAGCACCTATGATCAAGTTTCGCGGTGGTGCGCATCAGACAAGTCTCAATCGCCAGTTCAGGGACATCGGCTTGATCAACGTGACCTCTGCCAGCGATGCACCGCTGTCCGACGGCCGTTATTTTACTCTGGTCAAGCGCGTCGCGATTGCCATTTCCTAAGGCGACATTTTCGGTGACGGCCGCCATTCGCTGGCGGCCGCACCATTCTCGTACACGATCAAGCGGTGGCCTTGGGCGACACCAAGCTGCGTGTGGCAAAGGCATAGGCGCACAGGGGTGCGAACAGGACGGCCTGTGCCGCGAAAAAGATGTATCCCTGATCGGTCATGCCAAGAAAGCCTGCGAACGCCGCAGCACCCACTGTCCACCGCTCCCAGGTTCTGAGCCTCCGGAACACATAGCCATAACACGCAATCGACACCGACGCCTGTATGAGCAGCACCTCCAACAGCGGCGGGACCACCGCCCATGTGAGATTGGGGAAGGTCATTAACTCCGGAGAATAGACGAAAGCGAAGGGAATGATGAAGGTTGTCATCGCGATCTTCATTGATTCCCCGGCTGTCCTGAGAAAGGACGCATCCGCAAGCTTCGCCGCCGCGAGCACACTGACCGCTATCGGTGGAGTGAGCGTCGAGAACACTGCGAAATAGAATACGAAGAAATGTGCCTGAAGCGGGGGCACGCCGATCTGTTGCATGAACGGTACCAGCGCCAGCGCCACGATGATGTAGGCCACCGGAGTCGGCAGTCCCATACCCAGCACAAGTGATACGCACATCGCACCCAGCAGCAAGAGCAACTGACTGTCTGGCAGATATTGCACCAGAACCGCGCCAAGACGGCCCGACAGGTTGGTCGTCAGCATGACCTGACCCAAGGGGCCGACCGCAATCAGCAGCAGTGACAGGATGGCGACGAGATAGAACCCTTCCTCCATCGCGCTGTAAAGACGAGGCCATTTCGGGCGGTACTTGCCCTGCAACATCGCAAGGCCAAGCGCGATGATGATGCCCCAAAGCCCCGCAATGGCGGGCGAGCGGTAGCCAAGCAGGAGCCAAAGCACCACACCGAACGAAATGACGAAGGTGGGCAAAAGCCGAATGATCATTTCGCGGTCGACCTTTTCGGTCAGCCGCGGCAATTCATGTCGACGTGCGTAGACCACGATCGCAATGCCGACCCCCACCAGATAGAGCAGCCCAGGTATCATGGCCGACAGCGCCACGTCGATATAGGGCAGGTTGAGGAAGCTGGCGATGATGAAGGCCGCAAGTCCAAGGATCGGCGGCATGATTTGACCCGCCGTCGAGGCTGTCGCCTCAATCGCGCCGGCCATGGGCCCGCTATACCCGTAGCGTTTCATCATCGGGATGGTCAGCCGTCCGGTCAGGACCACATTCGACACCGCCTGTCCCATGATTGAACTGACGATGCCCGACCCGATCAGCGCCGGGCCGGCAGCGCCCCCCGGCAGCCTGCGACCAGTCGATTTGCCGACCTCCAGGACCATGTCCAGCATACCGACGCCCAGAAGGATCGCGGCATAGATGATCAGGAAGTAGATCGAATCCGCGGCGACCTGCGCCAGATAGTAAAAGCCCTGGTTCGTGCCCAGTCCGATATAGTTCATCACGAATTCGGGCGAATATTGGGGTGTGACGAACAGCGGGTTCTCGATTTTGTAGCCGAGGAAGAAATACGCGATCGCGATCGTCACCACCGAGGTCAGCAACCAGCCCCAGTGAATGAAGGTCAGCATCAGGATGGAGATCGTCATCATCCACCCGAACACCATGTCCGTCTCGTTGAAGAACGGCTGCGAGATCTCGAGTTGCAGCGCGTTCATCCGCACATATCCCATCGAGACCGTGGCCATCACCAGTCCGATTACCGCAAATATCATGCGCGGCCAGAAGAGGGGGCGTGTGGGCCGGAGCATGTTTGTTTCCGGATCCGCGATCCCCAGTTTCTCATCACACAGGTTCCGCACCGCCAGAAGGCCGGTCATCATCACGATGCCAAGAATGAAGTTTGAGTAGTGCTCGGAGGAGTTGCTCGTGTATCCGAACGCGGCAAAGCCGATATAGACGGTCATCGACACGCCGATCAGCAGAAACGGTATATCTGTCGCTTTACGCAGAGTCTTCCAGGCCATAGAGCTTATCCCAGTCGGTGTGCTTGAAGTGTGAAAGTAATTTCGATGTCCTGCCCTGCGCAAAGCCGCGGTCGCGCCTCACACGCCATGAAAATGTCGGCCGCTCCGGCAGGATCGGCCGACCATGTCGACTTCGACATCTCGCAGTCAGGTCAGGGTGCTCACTTGACCTCGGGATAGGTCATCGGATCACATTTCTGAGTCAGGTCCCACCAGCCGAGTTCCTTATAGGCCCTGATCGCTCCGGGATGTGTGTTTTCCTCGGACAGACCACAGGTCATTAACTCTGGGTTCCAGATGTTCCAAAGTGCGTGAAGCTCTTTCATCTTTGGCCCGATCTCGGCGACAGCCTTGACCAGTTTGTAAGCTGTTTCCTCGCTGAAATCCTCGTGTGCGGCCTTGTAGGCACGGTTGAAACCGACGCCGAGCGGCTCATCCTGATGCGGCAGCGTGTTGGGCGGCAGCGTCACGTGGATCCATGTGGCGTCGAACTGCGCATTGAGCTTGTCAACGATTTCCTCGGTCACGCCGAGATAGCAGATCTTCTTGCCTGTGGCCTCGAGCTGACGCACCGGGCCGGGAATGAGGAAGTTGGTCAGCGTCGGTTCGGCACCGATCGGGGTCACGGCGGCATCCGTCGCGCCATCGATCAGCTGCTGTGTCAACTGGCCGGGTGTCATGTGACGAATATCCGTGTTTTCGGGCGTCACGCCGTATCCGTATTCCAGAAACAGCCTGCTGAAAACGCCCCAGTCAGACTGGCCGCGCAGTCCCAGCGAAATCCGTTTGCCCTTCAGATCGGCCATGGTCTTGAGCGAGCAGTCGAAGGTCGCAAGAAATTTGCCCTGACCCCACCAAGCCTCACCGTAAAGCAATTTCCATGGCACTTGCACCGGCTCGGGCAGAAATTCGGCCATCGACCCCGTACCGCCCTGATAGGCGACCTGGATCAAGGTATCTTCCGTGGCGAAAATCGAGGTCTTATGTTTCGATTCGTTCATCGCCATTTCGCGGATGTTATAGTTATAGCCCGGCGTTTCCTGCGGCAGGATCATAACTTCGGATTGGGCCTGAATGAGCTGGTTCATCAGGATCGTGTCACCGGCCATCGGGCCACAGCCAAACGGGCAAAGCAGAACAGGGACTGCCTCTACGGCCTGTGCGGCACGGTCGCCGCCGGCGATCGCAGTCAGGCTGGTTGCCGCGGCAAGCGCGAGCGTTTTCATCTTCACTCTCTTCATATGTTCCTCCCAAAGGACTTTGCAGTGTAGCGCTTCGAGCCATCCGACCACCTGCGCGTTCTCATTATGCAAGACGATAGATATCACTTACTGGACGAATTGTCATCAGCGCGATACGTTCACTTGAAAAGTTTACCCAAGGGGAGGCAGGCCGTGGGGCTGACGCAGAATAATCCGTTAGAGGTCGCCGGTCGCTGCTACCTCGTGTCGGGCGCTGCGGGTGGCTTGGCAAAACCCATCGTCGCAGAGCTTCTGGAACGTGGCGCGCGCCTGATCCTGATGGATACGGATACCGATGGATTGAACAGCGTGATTGCCGCACATGGCGATGAAAACGCCATTGCCTTCACCGGCGACATCACCGACCAGGCCGCGCTCGACGCCGCTGTCGACCTGGGACAGACCCGGTTCGGATGCCTGCATGGCGGGTTGAACGCCGCCGGACTCCTTCCCATCGCCGCGTCTGACAGCATGGACGCGGACCTTTTTCGCCAATGTATCGACGTGAACCTGACCGGTGCGTTTTTGTTCAGTCAGGCGCTCGCGCCCGCCTTGCGCGCGGCGGGCGGAGGACGGATCGTGCATATCGCCTCCGTGTCCAGCATGGTGTCCAACCCAGCCTATGCCGCCTATGCAGGTTCCAAGGGGGGGCTGGCGCAGATCGTGCGGGTGCTCGGGCGCGAATGGGCGGCCGATTCCATCGCGGTGAACGCAATCGGCCCGGCGCTGACCGAAACCGCTTTGACGCGCGATTACTTGTCCGATCCCGCGTTCCGGGCAAGGGCGATCGGCGACATTCCCATGGGCCGGCTTGGCCTGCCCGAGGATCTGGTCGGGCTTGCCTTGCTGCTCTTCGGACCGGGCGGAGGCTTTATCACAGGGCAAACCATATACGTGGACGGAGGGCGGACGCTTGTCTGACACCAATGCGCAAGACGGATTGGGCGCTCTGCGTCGCAGGGCGACCAGCGCTTCCGACCCCGAGGCGCTTGCAGCTTTGATTTTCAACGCCGCGTCCCAAGGCGAAGACCGCATCGGCGCCTGGGAGGTGCTTGACCAACATGCGATCCTGGAGCAGTCACGCCGCCTGATGGCGCAACCCGGATGGCAGGAACTTCCGCTCGCGGGCATCGCCGTCGGGGTGAAAGATATCTTTGACACGGCGGATTTCGTGACCGCCTACGGATCGCCCATCTATGTCGGAAACCGTCCGGCTGGGGATGCTGCTGCGGTCGCGGCCCTGCGCGCGGCAGGGGCGATCCTGCCGGGCAAGACCGTGACGACGGAATTCGCCTATTGGAAAGCGGGCAAGACGCGCAATCCCCACAATCCGGATCACAGCCCGGGCGGCTCGTCGGCGGGGTCGGCGGCCGCGGTTTCCGCCGGTATGGTGCCGCTGGCGATCGGCTCGCAAACGGCTGCCTCGACCATCCGGCCTGCCGCCTATTGCGGTATCGTCGGCTTCAAGCCAAGCCTGCACCGCATTTCTCTCGCGGGCGTCAAGGGGCTGGCAGGGTCTATGGACACGGCCGGTTGCTTTGCGCGTGACGTGGCGGACGTTGCACTGCTGGCAAGCGTGCTGGCCGGACGCCCCGATTGGCGTGACCCGTCCCGTTCCGATGCGGCCCCACCGGCTCTGCATTTTTCCAAGTCGCCCGAGTGGAACCTGGCCGCCCGCTGGATGCAGGATGCCGTTGACGGTATCGCCGTCGCACTGGCGCAGGCCGGAGCGCCGGTGACACGGGCCGATGTGCCTGCCTCCTTCGCGCCGTTGGCGGAAGCGCAGACCCGTCTGATGGCCGCCGAAGCGGCCCGCGATCTTGCACCCGAGGCGCGCCTGCACCGCGATAGCCTCAGCGTCCCGCTTCAGGACCTGATCGCCGCCGGGCAGGCGATGACCCCCGACCAACAGGAAGCCGATTACGGCCTGCGCGACGCAGCTTTGGCACAGATCGACGCGCTCTTTGCCGGGGCGGATGTCCTCATTGCGCCAAGCGCGCTGGACGAAGCGCCCCGGTTCGAGGCCGGCACCGGCAGTCCTGATCTGAGCCGGGCCTGGACATTGCTCGGGCTGCCCTCGATTTCTTTGCCTGCGGGCCTCGGGCCCAATGGCCTGCCGATGGGCCTTCAACTTGCCGCGCGGCCGGGGCATGACCGTGCGCTTTTACAGGCGGCGTATTGGGTCGAGGGTTATCTGGCAGCGGACCGGCGGCATGCAGGTCCTTGACCCGCTGATCACGTGGCTTCAACCGTTGCCTCCGACCGGGGCGATGCTCGCGATTGTGCTGGTGACGATCGCCGGCGGCGTGATGCGCGGCTTTACCGGATTCGGCGCGGCATTGGTCATCATTCCGGTTGTCTCTCTTGTGACGGTGCCGCGTGACGCAGTTGTCTTCCATGCCCTGATCGAAATACCGACCGCCCTGCAGTTACTGCCCGACGGGCTGCGCCATGCCCGCCTGTCCACCGTATTGCCGATGATGCTTGGCTTGATCCTTGCGGTGCCGATCGGCGTTTTGCTTCTTGTCAGCCTTCCGCCCGATGTGATGCGCGTGGCCATGTCTGTCTCGGTGCTGGCCCTCGTCGCCTTCATGTGGGCAGGTGTGCGCCTGCCGCCGGCGCGGGGCACCTGGGCGGCACTTCTTGGCGGGACCGCCGGTGGAATTTTCCAAGGCGGCGCGGGTGTCGGCGGCCCTCCGATCGCGGCCGCGCTGATGGCCCGCCGCGACGATGCCGGCGAAACGCGGGGCAACGTGTTGGTGATGATGGCGCTCGTCATTCTGGCCTCGATCGTCGCGCAATATGCGTTCGATCTCTTCACCCGTGAGATCGTGATCCTGGGAGTGTTGATGGCTCCGGCCTACATGCTGTCCACTTTTCTCGGCACATGGCTGTTCCTCAGAACAGGCGGGCGCAATTATCGCACCGTCGCCCTTGGTATCCTTGCCATGACCGCAATCGGCACGCTTGCGGCGTCTTTGATTTGATCGCTTGCAGCGATTATTCGATCACGAAAAGCGGCTGTCCGTATTCGACCATCTGACCATCCGCCGCAAAGGTCGCCTTGACCGTTCCGGCGCGTGTCGATTCGATCGTGGTAAACAACTTCATCACCTCGATGATGCACAGCGGCGTGCCAATCTCGACCTGCGATCCCACGGTGACGAATTCCGCTTCGTCGGGCGCGGGGCGGGAGTAATAGGTGCCCACCATCGGAGCGACAACCTGATTGCCGCTCACGGGTGCCGCGGCACTGTCTTCCGGGGCTGGGTTCTCTGACGCTGCTGCGGATGTGGGGGCAGGGGGCGCGGATGCGGGCGCCTGACCTGAGGGTGCGGGATCAGCCGCGCCCTTGCGCCGTATCAGGATCTTCGCCCCCTCAAGCTCGAGCGACACTTCGTCACAATTGCTGCTGTCGACGATTTTCACGATTTCGGCAATTTCGCTGTAGCTGAGCGTCATGGAGTCCTCATTCTTCGCTGAAATGGTTGTCTTGTACGATGCGGAATGTCTTGGCAAATCTACTGGCAGCTTCGTTCATACGCGGCACGAAGCCCAGCATCTGGTTAAGCGTCATGCGGGCTTCGGGGGCCGAAACGGCGATACACCCGAGGCAATGGCCCAGGGCGTCCGTCACCGGGACAGCGACGCAGACAACGCCGTGCATGAACTCCTGCTTGTCGACCCCGATCCCGTCCATGCGCACCTTGCGAATGGCATCGATCAACTTGCCGGGGTCGGTAATCGTCGCTTCGGTATAGGCGGTCAGTGGTCGCGCTTCGACGATGGCCTTCAGATCGCGGTCAGACTGAAAGCTCAGCATCAGCTTGCCGATGGCGGTGCAATGGGCGGGGACCCGGCTGCCTGCCGCAAACCGCAGACCAAGAGGCCATTTCGATTCGACCCGATCCAGATAGATGACCTCCGTTCCGGACAAGATGCCGTAATTGCAGGTCTCGCCGGTTTCAGCAGCGATGTCCTCCAGGATCGAGTGACGCATCGATCTTGGCGCCGACGTCACCAGTGATCGCTGCGCCAGGGTAATCAGGCGCGGGCCCTCGATGAACCCGTGGTCGGCAACGTCGCGTTCCAGAAACTCCATCTCCGCCAGCATGTTGACCACCCGGTGCGTCGTCGGCTTGGTCAGTCCGGTAATACGGATCATTTCGGAAATTGAAATCGGTCTCGCGCTGCGGGCGATCAGCTCGAGGATCATGAAAGCCTTGCCGGTCACACCCAACTCCGCCAACTGTTCGCGCCGATTTGACTCGGTTGCATTCTCGGCAAGCGTGTCGCCCAATTCTTCGGCATTGACCAGATTGATTGCTGGTTTGCGCTTGGACTCGTTCCTCATCTTTCACTCTTTTCATTGACATGGGCTGCCGGTGCACGGCGCGTCCATCGGTCAATACTATGAACTCTTGCAGAACGGAAATCAATCATCCTATACTTATTTTGAAACGATACGTACTATATTTCGAGACGCATTTCCAGCGAGGATCAGGGTGCCGGTGAGGAACTGTCAATGAACCAAAGTCCGAAACCGAACCACCAAGACACACCGGGCTGCGGGGTGTCGCGGGTTCTGATTGCCAATCGCGGTGAGATCGCCTTGCGGGCCGTTCGTGTCTGTCGCGCGCGGGGCCTGTCGTCCGTCGCCGTCTATTCAGAGGCCGATGCGGATGCGCCTCATGTCTGGGCCGCCGATCACAGCGTCTGTATCGGGCCTGCGGCGGCGACCAAAAGTTATCTGTCTGCTGCTTCCATCGTGCATGTCGCCAAAATGACCGGCTGTGATGCGGTTTACCCCGGCTATGGCTTTCTGTCGGAGAACGCGGACTTCGCCGTTCTGTGCGCTGAGAACGGCCTGACGTTCGTCGGCCCCTCGGCTGAAGCGATCCGAACGATGGGCGACAAATCCCGCGCGCGTGCCGTGGCTGCGGGGCTTGGCGTGCAGGTGGTGCCAGGCTCTGACGGGGCCTTCACCGATCCCACCGCTGCTGAGGCGATCGCTGCTGATGTGGGCTTTCCAATGCTGCTCAAGGCAAAATCCGGCGGCGGTGGCCGGGGCATGCGCATCGTGCGTGACCCCGAAGACTTCCGCGCCCAGTTTCGCGAGGCCAGCCGTGAGGCCGAGGCCGCCTTTGGCGATGGCGGCATCTATATCGAACGATTCTTCGATGTCGTGCGCCATATCGAAATTCAGGTGATCGGGGATGGACGGGGCGGGGTCGTGGCCTTCGACGAGCGGGATTGCAGCGTGCAGCGCCGCCACCAGAAACTGATCGAGGAATCGCCGTCCCCCGCCGTCGGTCCAAAGTTGCGCGACCGGCTCAAGGAGGCTGCGCTCAAACTCTCCAGGGGCATCGCCTATAAAGGTGCCGGAACCATCGAGTTCATTCTGGATGTCGAGACGGGCGAATTCTTTTTCATCGAAATGAACACCCGTATACAGGTGGAACACACCATCACGGAAATGCGGACCGGTTTTGATCTGATCGCGATGCAGCTTGATATCGCGGGCGGTGCGCCGCTTGATCCAAGTCTTGATGGCCATGTAGGTTGTGGCCACGCCATCGAATTTCGCATAAATGCCGAGAACTGGAAGAATAACTTCGCGCCGTCTCCGGGGCGGCTGAACGAGTGGCTGGTGCCGCAGGGCGAAGGCATCCGCCTCGATACCGCCGTCTATCGTGGTCAGCGGATTTCACCCTTTTACGACTCGATGATCGCCAAGCTGATCGTCTGGGGCGAAACCCGCAATCAGGCGCTGGAACGGTCCAGCGAGGTTCTGGACGCCTGCCGTGTCGAGGGGGTCGAGACGACGATCGGCTTTCACCGTCGGCTGATCGACCATGACGATTTCCTTCAGGATCGTGTACACACAAGATGGATCGAGAACGAAATGTCACTCGACTCCTTAGGGGACCTGTCATGAGCCGCGACATCAAATTCATCGACGTTACCTTGCGGGATGCGCATCAGTGTCTGTGGGCCACCCGCATGACCACCGGCATGATGAAGGACATCGCGCCGTTTCTTGATCGCGCAGGTTTTGAAGCGATTGATCTGGTCGGTGGCGCCGTTTTCGATGTCTGCGTCCGCTTCCTGCGCGAGGATCCCTGGGAGCGCATGCGGATAGTGAACACCTGGATCACCGAGACACCGCTGATCATCCACACCCGAGGACAGAGCCTTTTTACCTTCGAATTCTTCCCGGACGACATCGTGGAACTGGCCGCCGAACGGTTTGCGGCGAATGGCATGCGCTATCACACGCCCTACGATCCGCTGAACGACATCCGCAACCTCAAGATCCCGGTGCAGGCGGCGCGCAGGCTCGGCATCCATACGGTACCGGGCCTCGTCTATACTTGGAGCCCGGTTCACACTGATGCCTATTACGCCAAGAAGGCCGCCGAACTGGTCGAGATCGGAGTGGACGGCATTTTCATCAAGGACCCGAGCGGCCTTCTGACGCCGGAGCGTGTCGCGACGCTGGTGCCTGCGATCAAGTCCGTGCTGGGGGATCTGCCGCTGCAACTGCATTCGCACTGCCTGTCCGGGTTGTCGCCCTATGTGGCGCTGCAGGCGGTTGAGCATGGCATTGATGTGCTGCACACCGCGACCTCAACATTGGCGCATGGTGCGTCACACCCGCCGACCGAGCGTGTCGTCGAAAACCTGCGCCGACGCGGCCATTCTGCTGATATCGACCTCGCGGCTATTCGCGAAACAGCGGAGCGTCTGGACTATATCGCCAAGGTTGAAGGCAAACCTGTTGGTCAGCCGCTGGACTATGACGAGTTCCATTTCCATCATCAGGTCGCCGGTGGCATGATCTCCAATCTCAAAGTGCAACTCGAGACGGTGGGTCTGGCTGAGCGGATCAACGAAATCCTCGAAGAGGCGGGGCGCGTGCGCGCCGATCTGGGCTATCCGATCGTGGTCAGCCCCTTTGCACAATACATCGTGACCCAAGCCGTTCTGAACGTCACCTCGATGGACAAGGGCGGGCAGCGTTACGACAGCGTACCTGACGAAATCCGCCGTTATGCGCGCGGCGGATACGGCGAGATCGCGGGCGAGATCGAGGCCAATCTTTATGACAAGCTGACTGGCGGCAAGGACATCATCACCGAACGTGCCGGTGCCCTGATCGAACCGGCGATTGGCCGTCTTCGCAAGTCGCGTGGCCCTTTTGCCTCGGACGACGATCTGCTGCTGGCGGCCTTTTACGACGACGGCCAGTTCAGCGCGTTGAAACAGGCGGGCCCGATCAACACCGAGTACCGGCTCGCAGGTACACCCCTGCTGACCCTGCTCAAGGAAGTTGCGCGCCGCGACGATATCAAGACCTTCCACCTCAGCATCAAACCCTGAGCCGCGCGACACACAGACCACAGGACACATCATGACCACGCCCTGCATCATCACCACCGCAATCACCGGTGCCATTCCGCGCACTTCCGATTGTCCCGGCCTGCCGGTCGTACCCGCGCAGCAGATCGAAGCGACCCACGAGGCCTATGAGGCAGGCTCGGCGCTGGTCCATATCCATGTGCGCAACGACGACGAAAGCCCCAGTTCCAACCCCGACAGATTCGCAGAGGTTCAGGAAGGCGTTCTCAAGCATTGCCCCGGCATGGTCATCCAGTTTTCCACCGGCGGGCGCGGGCGCGACCAGAACGAACGCGGTGCCGCGCTGGAACATTGCCCGGACATGGCGTCGCTGACCACCGGGTCCGTTAACTTCCCCATGCAAATCTATGAAAACCCTCCGGATTTCATAGATGCTCTGGCCCACCGGATGCAGACCTATGAGGTGAAGCCGGAGATCGAGGTGTTTGACGCGGCAATGCTTTACAACACGGCGACGCTGATCAAGAGAGGCTTGATCGACGCTCCGGCACATGTGCAATTCGTGATGGGTATTCCCAATGCGATGCCCGCGCGACGCGGGCTGCTGGAATTTCTGATCTCCGAGCTGCACGCCGTCCTGCCGGGGGCAACTTGGGGGGCCGCCGGCATCGGTCGTCATCAGTTCGAGGTCAACAAGTGGTGTCTGGAACTGGGCGGGCATTGTCGCACCGGACTGGAGGACAATATCAAGTATGACAAGACTCGGATCGCCACCAGCAATGCGGAGCTGGTTCAGAAGATCGTCGACATCGCGGGTGCATATGATCGGCGGCCCGCCACACCGGCCGAGACCCGCCAGATCCTGAACCTGCGCCCGATCAGCGCTGGATAGAGCTGGCTTGTTGCGGGAAAGGGGATCTCGGCTGTCCGGGACATGGCCAGATCTGTTTCGCTATCCTGAACCAGCCGCATGTACCCCGCCACGCCAAAAGGACACAACGAGCGGTGGCGTGTTGGCGCTTTGCACTCGAAGGTCAGTGTTTGAGATATCGGCCTGTAAATGTATGAACCGGACCGAAGGGGCGACCTGAAAACCAAAGGTCATTGACGCGCTGACGGATGTGTCATCTGCTCGGTTCAGTTCGCGGCGATCCCATTCAAATCTCTTACCAAAGGTCATGTGGAGGAAGTTATGTCGGAAGATCGTTTTGACGCCCATCCAGATATCAAACCATTCAGTTTTCACGTTTCTGATACCACTCTGAAAGACATCCGCACAAGGGTCGCCAACTATCCTTGGCACGAGATGCCCGACGACGGCGGCTGGGACTATGGCACGAACCTCGACTACCTGCGGGAGCTGTGCGCTTATTGGGTGAGTGATTTCGACTGGCGCGCCCAAGAAGACCGGATCAACGGCTTTGCGCAGTTCAAGGCGCAGGTCGAGGGAATAGACCTGCACTTTATCTACGAACAAGGCAGTGGCCCCAAGCCGATGCCGCTCATGATCAGCCACGGTTGGCCCGGTTCCGTGGCGGAATTTCACAAATTGATCGCGCCGCTCGCCCATCCGGAACGCTTTGGTGGCGACGTCGAGGATGCTTTCACCGTCATTGCGCCGTCGCTGCCTGGATTTGCGTTTTCCGGGCGTCCGTCGCGTCCTTACGGACCGCGCAAGATGGCAGATGTGATAAATTCCCTGATGACCCGGACGCTCGGCTTTGACAGCTATGTGGCGCAAGGCGGTGACTGGGGAGCGGCTATCTGTTCCTGGCTGGGGTATGAACACGCGCCTGCCTGTTCGGCGATTCACATCAACGCACTGATGGCACGTCACCCGGACGGGCCGCAGACCCCGGCGGAAGTGGCGTGGGCCGCGCAATTCGACAACGATCAGATCATGGAAGAGGGGTATCGCTCGATCCAGGCGACGCGGCCGCAGACACTGAGCTACGCAATGATGGACAGCCCCGTCGGCATCGCAGCGTGGTTGTTGGAAAAGTTCCGTTCATGGTCCGACGTCCACGGCGATAATATCGAGACCGTATATTCAAAGGATGAACTGCTGACCAACATCATGATCTACGTCGCCACCAAGTCCTTTAACACCGCTTCCTGGATATATTACGGGCGACGCGAAGAGGGCGGACGCATACTGTCGCCCGAAGGCGCGCGCGTCGAAGTACCGACCGGTTGTGCGGTGTTCCCTGCCGAATTTCTGACCTGGCCACCCCGGTCGTATGTGGATCGCATTTACAATGTCCAGCACTGGTCCGAGATGCCGCGCGGTGGTCACTTTGCCGCGATGGAGGAGCCAGATTTACTGCTGGCCGACATCCGAACATTCGCGCGCGGTTTGCGCGGTTACGGGTCTTGACGCCTACCCGGTACCTCCGAGCCGAACCGATCTGCGCCGCAAGGCCTCGAGTACGAACAGCAAGAGGGCGGAGAGTACGACGAGCAGGGTCGCAACCGCGAGAATCGTCGGGTTGATCTGTTCGCGAAGGCCGGAAAACATTTGGCGGGGAATTGTCCGTTGCTCGGGTCCTGCGAGGAACAAGACCAGCACGACCTCATCGAAAGATGTGACGAATGCAAACAAACCGCCAGAAATGACCCCAGGGCGGATCAGTGGAATAACGACGTCCCAGAACACCTTGAGTGGCGACGCCCCGAGGCTGAGACCTGCCACGAACAAGGACCTGTCAAACCCGCTGAGCGTCGCTGTGACGGTAATGATCACGAACGGCACACCCAGCGCTGCGTGGGCAATTATCAGACCGGTGAAGGTGCCCACCAGATTGAATTGCGTATAAAAGAAGAACATACCGGCCGCGATAATGATCAACGGCACGATCATAGGGGACAGCAGGAGCGCAGTGATCACGCGCTTGTATGGCATCCAGGGCGACGCAAGGCCAACAGCGGCCAATGTGCCCAAGACCGTAGCGATCAGGGCCGCACAGATACCCACGACAAAGCTGTTGCGGATCGCGACACGCCATTTTTGATCGTCAATGATTTCCTGGTACCATTTCAGGGAGTAGGCATCGGGGTCGAGCGACAGCATCCCTTCGGTAAAGGTAAAAAACGGCTCTGCGTTGAACGACAACGGCATGATCACGAGGATCGGCAACATCAGGAAGAGCAACACCAGAAATGCAAAGACCCGCAGACCGTAGTGCCCCGATTTATGCCAGATCGTGTAATATGCCGGAAAGTGTTTCATGACCTATCCCAGCTTGAGGTTGTCGGTGCCGACGAAGCGGTCGAACAACCAGTACAGGACAAGGATCAGGATCAGCAGAAGCGAGCCGAGCGCCGCCGCCAGTTCCCAGTTATTGGAGACCTGCATGTGAAACGCAATGATGTTGGAAATCATCTGCCCATCCGTGCCCCCAACCAATGCGGGGGTGATGTAGTACCCGACTGAAATGATGAAGACCAGCAGTGCGCCGGCGGACAGACCGGGAAGGCTCATTGGCAGATAGATCTTGTACCATGCCCCAAGGGGCGTGCTGCCCATCGAAATTGCCGCGCGCATGAAACTGGGGTCGATGCCGCGCATCACGGCGTAAAGCGGCAAGACCATGAAGGGCAGCAGGATGTGGGTCATCGCGAGGATGGTGGAAAACTCGTTGTACAGAAGTTCAATCGGTTCGTCGGTAATTCCCAGCCAGATCAGCGAGGAGTTCACTACACCGCCCGCTTGCAACAAGGCGATCCACGCCGTCGTGCGCACCAACAGGGACGTCCAGAACGGCAACAGCACGAACACCATCAGGAAATTCGACAAACTGTCAGACGCCTGTGACATGAAAAACGCCAGCGGATAGCCCAGCAGCAATGTCAGTACCGTAATGGTCAGCGCCATTTTCAGGGTCTTGGTGTACAACTGCTTGTAGATCTGGACATCCCGTGCACCGATGCTGCCATCGGCCCCGCGTTCCAGATCGATCGAGGTCAGATAATAGCTTGAGGTATAAATCGGCCCTGCGTCACGAATGGCGCGCCATGTGGCCGGATCGGACCAGCGATCGTTCGCGTCCAACAACAGCGCCACCCCGTTTGCCGCAAGGTCGGTATCGTCGACACGGCGCAATGCGCGCGCCGATGATTTGATCACACTGGACATGCCCGGCAAGGCGCGATTGATTTCATCGGCCAACTGGCCGGACGTGCGCTCGTTTGCCATCCGTTTCATGTCCGCCGCGAATTGAAGCAGCACGGCGTCGTCGGGCAGGCCCTCTCCAGACCAATCCTCAAGTGCTGCCAGCGTTTCGGGCACAAGATTGGCAACGGTGGGGTTGTGGACGCTGCGATACAGCATCGTCGCGATCGGGGCCACGAAAGCAAAAAGGATAAAGACCAACAGCGGTACCACAAACACAAACGCCTGAAAGCGGCGCTTGCGCACCTCGCGCGCGGCGTTGCGCGCGTCTTCGGGACTGAGGGTGTGGGTGCGGTCTGTCATGATATGATCAGGGAAATTCCCCGCGCACGATCTCTGCGCGGGGAAAGCCGCTTACTGAAGCAGCCATTCGTTGAACTTCTCACCCAGGCTTTCACCGTAGTCAGCCCAGAAGATACCATCCGCCTTCAGACCTTCGTCCAGGTGGGCCGTTGGCAGATTTTCCTTCACCTCATCGGACAAAAGATCCTGTGCGGACATACGTGGCGGGCCATAGGCCACGTCCTGCATCCCTGACAATGGCACCGTACGGGTGGTGAATTTGATGAAATCCATCGCCAGATCGAAGTTTTCGGTGCCTTTCATAATGGCCCAGACATCGAGATCATAGACATGGCTGTCCCAGACAATCTTGAACGGAGCGCCTTCGTCCTGAATGGCGGCAAAGATACGACCGTTGGCTGATTGAACCATGGCGGCACCGCCGTCATTAAGCAAAACGGGGGCCTGTGACCAGCTGTCAAACCAGACGATGTCATCCTTGATCGTGTCGAGCTTGGCGAATGCCCGTGCCTGGCCTTCTTCGGTGGCGAGGACCTCATATACATCCTCGGGCGCGACGCCATCGGCGATCAATGCCCATTCCATGTTCACCTGCGGACGCTTGCGAAGCCCACGATTCCCGGGAAAGGCTTCGACATCAAAGAAATCGGCCATGGTTTGTGGGCCCGGACCGTTTTCGGTGTTCACCGCAAAAACCGTGGACCAGACGATGTTGCCGACACCACATTCATTGGCCAGGGCATCCGGGATGAAATCCTCTGCCGCTGCCACGCCGTTATCACCGGCTGGCAACACGCTGTGATCGATGATCTCAAGGTAGCCCTCCGCGCAGGCGCGCTCGAGATCGATGACTTCGACATCGACAACGTCCCACAGGATATTCCCCGCTTCGACTTGCGCCTTCATTTCGGCCACGCCGCCACCATAGTCCTCGAACAGGACATTTACGCCGGTTTCAGCGACAAATGGGTCGATCATGTGTTCTTGCTGCGCGGCACCGTAAGCCCCGCCGAAGGATGTGACAGTCAGGTCTTGGGCCAATACGGGGCTGGCAGTCAGCGCCAGAGTGGCCAGTAACGTCAGATGTTTCTTCATCGGTTTCTCCTTGTTTAAGTCCAGGTGTTCTTGCGGGGCCCCGGTTTACCCCATTACTTGTCTAGTGGTCTGGAAAGGCGATACAATCCTTGGCAAGCGACAAGAGCTGGGCGTCTGCACCGTCATTGAATTCTGGTGCTGACAGATCGTTCAGAACCTTGACGATGATATCTGTGCCATCCGGCAACTTGAAATAATACCGGATGAAATCACCGACATAAATGCGCGTGTTGAACGTCACGGTCAGGGCGTTGTCATACGCATGATCCGTGGGGTGGATAAACAGCTTTTCCGGTCGGATCGAAACCTTGCAATCGCTGCCGGTGGTGAGGCCATCCGCAACCTGTGCGGTGATCGTGCCGGCATCAGTTTGGATCTGAGCGCTTTCGCCGTCAATTCTTTCGACCTTACCGGAAACGAAATTGTTTTCTCCAATAAAATCAGCCACAAAGGCATTGACGGGTCTCTCATATAACTCAGAGGGCGGCGCACATTGCTGTACGACGCCGTCATTGAATACGGCGATCCGGTCCGACATGGACAACGCCTCGGTCTGGTCGTGGGTGACGTAGATCACCGTGAACCCGATCTGCTTGTGGAGGCGCGTGATTTCAAACTGCATCTGCTCCCGCAGGTTCTTGTCCAACGCACCCAGCGGCTCGTCCATCAAGATCAACTCGGGTTGAAAAATCATCGCACGCGCCAGCGCGACCCGTTGTTTCTGGCCGCCTGACAACTGCCCGGGACGGCGATCACCAAAATCGGAAAGTTCGACCAGCGCCAGGTATTCCGCAACACGTGCCTTGATCTGATCTCTCGGCATTTTCCGCACGCTCAGCGGATATGCAAGATTATCGGCCACGGTCATGTGCGGGAACAGCGCGTAGTTTTGAAACACCATGCCGATATTGCGCTTGTTCGGGGCGGTATTGTTGATCGACTTTCCGCTGATAGCGATATCGCCGGACGTGACGCTTTCAAATCCGGCAAGCATCATGAGAACGGTTGTTTTACCCGACCCAGATGGCCCGAGCAGAGTGATAAATTCACCCTGTCGAACGTCCATATCAAAGCCTTTGACAACAAGGTTCTTTTGATCGTAGCTCTTTTTGACGTTGTCAAAACGCAGAAATGTCGCTGGACTGATATCTTTCATTCGGCGCGCACGTATCCCCTGATCTTGTTCGCACTTAAGCAGGTGCTGCTGTCGGTGGCAAGCACACGTTGCCTCCGTCAGACCAGAACCGTCAAGGCCATGGATGAGACGTATTGTGATCCTGCTTTTTGCACAAAATTGTGACAAAACCCTCTCACATCGGCGAAACGTTGTGGGATCGGCTTTGCGCGTGTTTGAATGCCGGAGCGCTGAAGTTGTCTCTCCCGAAGCACCAAACAGAACCGGAACGGCACGCGAGTATTGATCATTTCAAACTGCGCAAAGCGTACCGTTTGAGCGCCTCAACACGACTGTGCCAGATATCGAAACGGCGATTCCCGACAATGCCACATGAGACCGGAAGCCCGACTGTCCGCATCTATCGCGCGCGAACGAAGTCGCATCTCAAGAGCAACATCCGCGTTACATCGTCGAATGCAAGAGACATTGGCCTGCGCGCTCAAACGTTCGGCGTTTGATTGGGGTAGCAGGGCGCTTTGTCACGATCCGCAGTTATCTTCAGTGGAATTGAACCTGCAGCAATACTGCCAGCCACAAGGCAACGGGAATTGCCACGATGGCACCGACGGGCCCCCAAAGCCACAGACCCAGAACGATCGCCAAAAACACGGCCAGAGGGTTGATCTGTAGTCTTTGACCCACGACGGCGGGGGTTACAAACTGGGCTTCAACGAGGTTGAGACACAGAAAGCAGAACGCCGGCAGCAAGGCGTAGGCGCCGGAAAACTGGACGATACCCGCGATCAAAAGGCTGGCGATCAACGTCATCGGGCCGAGATACAGAATGTAGTTCAGAACGCTGGCTGCCAGACCCCATAGCATGGCGTGTTTCATTCCGATGATGGTCATCACCAGCGCGGTTGCGATCCCAAGGCCCAGATTGACGATGGTCACGGCAAGAAAGTAGCGCGCCACCGCGCGATCAGCTTTGAACAAGGTGGCACTGAACCGTCCCGCTGAATTGTACAGATCTGCGCGCGTCAATACGAAAAAGAAGAGCGTTCCTGCAAAAATCAGCACACTCGCGCCAAGACCGGGAGCTAGCCATATCGCATCCATCACCGTCGGCAGTTTCGGGCTTTCGGCCTCGGCACCGTTCGAGCCCACGGCGTCTTCGATTTCTTTGGAGATGTCTTCGATGCCGCGCATCAGGCCAGAAGCCTGTTGCACCCAGCTTTCGATCTCTGTCCGGATTTCCGGAAGGCGAGTGGCCATTGTTGCAAGCAAGGGTTCAAGCAACAAGAAGCTGAACACCAGAATACCGCTGGTCAGCACCAGAAGTGCACCGGCGATCGCCGAGCGCGGGACTCCGAAACCGCTCAGCCTGTCCGCGAGCGGGGACGCGACGATCCCGACGACGAGTGCGAAACATACCGGAGCAAGGATTTCTCTTGCGGTGACAATAACGACACCGACCACGCCGATGGTCACGATCAGCAGCATGATCGAGCGCGCCTCGTCGGAGTTGATGCGCTGCATCGGGGTTTCTTTGGTGACCCGCGGTGACGCGGCGCGATCAGTTTTCATGGTGAGGTCTTCAAATTCCGTCCTCAGTTATAGCGAGCAGATTGAATATGGCTATCCGCCGCATCCTGCAGTTTTGACAATTCTTCCTTGAGCGTCGCCCGCGCGGTTTCCATGAGCAAGTCCCGTTTTTCCCCAAGCAGTTCGTCCTCGGTTTTAGTCGATGGGAGCAAGGAGGCAAGAAGGGCGCCGACACCAAAGGCCGTGGCCGATACGGCGACGGGTTGCTCCCTTGCCATGGCACTCGACCAGCGGGATGCGCGAACTGCGCGCCGCTCTACCGACTGTTGTGCTGCAATTGCGGCTTCGCGTGCCCGCAGCACGCGTATGCGCGCGTCGGGCGGAAGCTTTTCCATGCCGCGATTGAGGGCTGCGCGCAGTTTCTCCGCAGTTGGGGCGGGCGCGCGCGCCTTTCGGTTCGCCGTCGGCGGCGGGGATGGCCGCAACGCACCATCTGCAGCGTCCGGTACAGTGTCGGTTGGTCGACGAACAGAACCAGAGCTCTTTGCGGCGTTTTCGCCGCGTGCGCCTGAGCCGGTCAAGAGCAAGGCAATTCCGACCGCCACCAGAGAAAAGGCGGCGGGATTTTTGCGCGCACCGTCCCAAAGCTGTCGGCTGATATCTGTGCCGTAGTGATTTGCCGTTTCGGCGAGTTCTTGCTTCAGCCGCTCTGGGGACAGCGTATCGCTCAACTGGTCGAGCGATTGGGCAAGGGCGTTACGGTTCGCCGCAGTCCGTCTTTCAATTTCGGGAAAAGCACTCTCAGCCATCTGTCGTATGCCTCACTGTCTGAATATCTCTGGAAATGTTGGCGGCCGTTCGCTCCGGTTTCAAAGCGGTGCTCGTCAACCGCGCGCGACCGGCAAAGCCTAACACGAGTGCCAACGCAAGAAACGTACAGCCCACAAGCAAAGCCGATGTTCCGACCGTCAAATCCGTTGTTGCCAGATAGCCAACGAGAGCGCCCGCCAAAACGTCAAGCGCCGTGAGCGCCAGCAATGCCGCCACACCGATCAGTGCCAGACCCACGCCCGCGCGACCTAGATTGCGTGACAGTTCCGCCTTGGCCAGTGCCACCTCGTCCTGAAACAGCTGCGTGATTTGGCGCAGGATCGTCACCAGAAGAGATGGTGCGTTCTTTACATTCGTTTCCGAGGACATTGATTAGGCCCCCTCGTGCAATCCGGAATTCACCGGAGAAGCGCTTCCGACTCGGCCAGGTTCAGAATGCCAAGGATCGCTGAAGTTTTCGGTTCCGGGCATGTGGTCCGGATTGCGTGCCTTGAGAAAGCGTGTTGCGGCGAAACCTGCAAGCGCGGCGCCAGCGACGAACATCAGCGGATTGCGTCGTGCCGTGTCAGCCACCATATGCGCAAGACGGTCGACATCGGTAGCGCGGATCTGATCCGCCCAGTCATCAACTTGACGTGCGACACCTTCGATGGCTTGCGCTTGCATCGAGTTGTTGTCGAATTCGTCCGCCGCGGCATGTGCCGCATTGGCGACTTTTTCCGTTTCCTCGGCTGCGGCGTCACGCGCGACACTCGCTTCACTTTTCGCACGGTTCGCAGCGGCGTCCGAAATATCATTGGCCACTTCGCTCGCCTTTTGTGTCGCTTTCGAGGTTATGGAAGTCTGCGGTTTGTGTGTCATGTCAGTCTCCGATGTTTTACCGATCTGCTGGTGCAACGCCCTGACGCACCAACAGGTTCCCGAGGCTCCAGCGCATGTCTTGAATGCGAATGTGTTCCTTGGCGCGCCACTAACCGTTGCTCGGCCGATTACCGAAAACAGACATTTCCCACTAAGCCCGTCGGATGGAACTCTGAAAATTACAACATTACACATTTCGCGGCACATCGATGTCCATCACGTCGGACTATGGTCTTTTTGCGATTGTCAGGGATTGTTGAACCGTAGTTTGCCAAGCACAAAATTTCGGCAGTGCGGTCCAGAAGATTGAGTTTTCGGGTCTCGGCATAGCAAATCTCACCGGTGAAAATCAACAAATCTCAAAACCAAGAGAGTCGGGTTAGCATTTTGTGAAACCTCCGCGGCCAGCGCATCCTTGATTTTCGACAATACGTATTTTAAAAAATTCGTTCCTCAATCAGCACCAATTCAGCGAATGCGTGCTCGGATCATTTGAGAGGACCCTGACGGATTTGCAAATGTTATTCGCAATTGGTTGCAACAACCGACATTCCCCAAGTGGCCTGCCATCTGACGCGAAGATTGCCTGATCAGGCCTGTGGATCAAGTATCTCTTTCCTCTGAGGGTCTCCGGAGTTGCGGAAACGCCTGAAGGCGGGTGCCTTATGCTTCGAAGCGATGCTGTGCTGGCCCG
>NZ_JAIMIA010000065.1 GCF_019966495.1 Tateyamaria pelophila
TCCTCCCGCCCGTTGTTTGAACGAAACTGAATCACAAAACTATGCAATCAAACAAGAATTAATGGGTGTGCTGCCTAGCGGCAGTGCGCCGATTGATATGAGGGTCGAGGCGACCACAAGCCCAGCAACGGCCTGGGCGTCCGCTCCATATTTTTCAGCGAGCAAGTAGGAGGTCACTGCCACCGGTGTCGCAACTTGCAGAACGAGTACGCCGAATGCGGTCTGATCAAGCTCAAAGTAGCGCCCGGCGACCCAGGCAATGCCGACGCAAAGCACAAGCTTGACCAATGACAGAAACGCCGCCTGAACAAAGCCGCGGCCCGACAGGCGCGCCACCGCGACACCAAGCGTGATCAGCATCATGGGAATTGCCATTTGCCCGACCAATTCCAACGTGTTGGTCAGAAACATCGGCGTTTCCCAGTCTTGCCACAGGAATACGATGCCCAGAACGGTGCCCCAGACCAACGGCTCGCGCAGGACTTTCCCCGGGGAACCGGCCCCGGCCACCAACCAAATCCCGAACGTGTAAGACCAAAGTGCCATAATTGCGAAGACGATGACCGCGTAGCTCAGCCCGGCCTGACCGAATGCGAACAGGGCCAGTGGCAGGCCCAGATTACCTGTGTTTCCAAAAATGAGCGGCGCGCTGTAGGTGCGTGTTTCGAGTTTGAGCATCCGAACGAGAATCAGAAACACAACCGTGACGATGGCATAAGACACGATCGCCGCCATCGAGAGCGATTTCAGCGCCGCCGGATCGATCTGGGTTTGCATCAGCGACACAAAGATCAGGCAGGGCAATGACAGCGTCATGGCCAGTTGCGTGACAAACTGGATTCGGTATTCCAGCCCGACTTTGACCCACGCAAAGCCAATTCCAGCCAAAAGAAAGACCGGCGCAACGATTTCAAGCACTGTTAGGGTAAGGTTCACAGACTGTTTCCAGAAAAATTACGCTCAATTATTGGACAACTGTCCCTTGCACCGTGTAGTCACGGACGGTAGGGGGCGCAACGTCATGCTAAGAACACGCGCAAAATATCATTTGGGCCAGGTTGTCCGTCACAAGAAGCATCCCTTCCGGGGTGTGATCTTTGACGTCGATCCGGAATTTGCCAACACCGAAGAATGGTATGAGGCAATACCCGAAGACAGCCGCCCGAAAAAGGCGCAACCATATTATCATCTGCTGGCCGAAAACGATCAAAGCTACTACGTGGCATATGTGTCCGAGCAGAACCTGGTCGCGGATTATTCCGGTGAGCCCGTGGATCACCCCGATATTCCGGACTTGTTTGGCCCATTCGAGGACGGATCTTATCCGTTGCATTTCCAACTGAACTGAGAAGGCGGAGGATGCCTCCGCCTTACGGGCTCAGTAACCCAGTGCGCACCCATCCTTGCGCGGATCACTCGCCCCTTCGAGAACGCCATCGTCCCGGATCAGGATCGCCTGCGCCCCTCCGATCGCGGTATCGGGAAAGCTGACCGCATGGCCCATATCGCTCAGTTCGGAACGCACGGCATCGGAGTAGCCGCGTTCGACCTTCATGTCGCCAGCGTCGGAGAATGATCTGGGCGCGTCAATCGCGCTTTGCGGGTCCAATCCGAAATCGGTCATGTTCGTGACCAGACGCGCATGGCCATTGGGCTGATACGCGCCGCCCATCACACCGAAGGGCATGACGACTTTTCCATCCTTTGCGAGCATCCCGGGGATGATCGTGTGCATGGGTCGTTTTCCGCCCTTCAATTCGTTCGGGTGCCCTTCTTCGAGCGTGAAACCAGAGCCTCGGTTTTGCAGCAGGATCCCGAACTTGTCAGACGCAATGCCGGACCCAAAGCCATTGAAGATCGAGTAGATCAGCGACACGGCCATACCGTCGCGATCCACCACGGTGATGTAAATCGTGTCCTTGTGGATCTGTTCGCTGAGTTTCGCGGGCGAGGCCATTGCCCTTTTGGGGTCAATCAGAGCTGCAAGCTGTGCCGCCGTTTCGCGCGAGAGCATATGAGCAAGCCGTGTGGTATAGTCGAAATCGGCCAGAAACCGATTGCGCGCGTCATAGGCAAGTTTTGCTGCTTCAGCCTCGATATGCGCGCGCTGGCTGCCCCATGGGTCCATGTCGGCGATGTCGAAATGATCCAGAATGTTCAGCATCAGATTGGCTGTCGCCCCGTGACCGTTCGGCGGATGTTCCACCAGATCGATCCCTTTGTAAGAGCCGCTTATCGGGGTCGTTTCGGTGCAGGCGGTGTTGGCGAAATCCGCGATCGTGTGCTTGCACCCCATGCGATTGAGCACGGCCAGCATGTCTTCGGCCACTTCACCGGAATAATAAGCATCTCGTCCATGTTTGGCGATTCGGCGCAGGACTTCCGCCTGACCGGGGACGGCAAAGACCTGCCCGACCGTGGGCACCTTGTCTCCGCCCAGATAGACATCACGCGCCTTGCCTTGCAATATCGGCGCATCCTGCGCCCAATCGGATGCAACGCGCGGTGCCACGGGCACGCCAACCTCGGCATAATGGATCGCTGGTGCCAGCAACCTGTCCAGCCCAAGCTTTCCCACCTTGTCGGACAGCGTGCAAAAGGCATCGATCGCGCCGGGTATGGTAACGGAATGCGGGCTCTGTATGTCGACGACCGTTTGTCCTTCAGCGCGCAAGTCGGAGGCATCAAGCGCGGTCGGTGCGCGACCTGATCCGTTCAGCGCCTTGATCTTCCCGCTTGCGTCGGACCAAAGCACAAAGCAATCGCCACCAATTCCGGTCATTTGGGGCTCGCAAATGCCCAGTAACACCGCGCCCGCGATGGCCGCATCCATGGCATTGCCACCCGCTTTCAAGGTTTCAATTGCCGTCTGGGTTGCGAGCGGATGCGAGGTTGCGCACATGCCCGATGTGGCAAGCACGGGCGAACGCCCCGGCAGGTGGAAGTCTCGCATAATCATATCCCTTGCTTGGTCGCGTTGTCTTTGTAATGCGGCGCAACCTAACCATGGTGCACGGGATGTCCACTTGATTGTCGGGAAATGAGGTCCTCGGCGCCGCGCACTGGGTGGGGGCAATTACACGCGGCACCGAGGGAAGCTATAGGCAGCTACATTGAAAGGGTAGAGCCAAAAGAGGGCCATAATGTGTTTTCCGGGAGGCGTTTCTTAGAGTACTGTAATGTCCCGGAACTATGGCAGCAGCAGCCCAAATCACCTTTTTTGTGGATCGCTATGCAGAGCCTTTACGGTTCGCACTGCGCTATGTGGCAACCGCCAGCCGAAACATCAAACGGTTCTCCCAGTTGACGCGCTCATACCGAATATCGCTGGCCAGATCCTTAATCAGAAACCAGCCAAAACCGCCTTCGGGCATATCCAGAAAATTGACACTCAGATCAACTTCCGCGCCGTCTGGTACTTGACCATCTGGCATCGTGCGACCGCGATCCACGACCACAAGGTGCAGGCCATCGGCGGCATGTTTGCACGAGACCTTGATTGGTCCGGGCGGATCCCCTTCGGGATAGGCATGTTCCACAATGTTGTTGAGTGCCTCGGCCATCACCAGTTCGACCGTCCCGGCGTCGTCAACATCCAGCTTGAGAGGTGCCAGTCCCCGGAGCAGCTCCGTAAGCGCGGTGCGTACGGCGGTGTCGCTGCTTTCGACGCAAATGTTGACCGGTGGTAAGGCGGCAGCAGTGCCCATCGCAGAGGCTTTCATTATCAATTCGGGTTCAGGACTTGAGATCGGCCAGCGCGCCGTCCAGCGTGGGAAAGACGCTGAAAACACTGTCCATTCGCGTCAGGCGAAAGACTTTGTCGACGGTCGGTGTCAGTCCGGCAAGGGCAAGCTTGCGGGCTTGGCCCATGTGCTTCATCGCGGCGACGATGGCCCCCAACCCGCTGGAATCGATGAATTCGACAGCGGTGAGGTCAAGAACGACAATGTCGCTGCCGCCATCGGTCTTGGCGCGCATCTGGTCCTTGAATTCAATGGCAACCGTTGCGTCGATGCGTGTATCATGTACGCATACCACTTGCAGGTTTTCTTCGGATCGACTGCTTAGTTCCATAAGAGTGCCTCTTGCATTTTGAGCTTCAATTTCGTGTTTAGAGGGCAATTGTTACCAATCAGTTGCCCCTTTGCGGGTGAGAGGATCAGAAATGAAATCTGTTGTGATATGCGCCGCGGCGCGCACTCCGATGGGGGGCTTTCAAGGGGCGTTGTCAGATATGACAGCGGCGGAGCTCGGCGGTGTCGCGATCAAAGCAGCGCTCGAAGCTGCAGGACTGACCACGGTGGATGAGGTCCTGATGGGCTGTGTATTGCCAGCCGGCCAAGGACAAGCGCCCGCCCGACAGGCTGGCTTTGCCGCTGGTTTGAGCGAGGACGTGCCTGCCACAACCCTCAACAAGATGTGCGGCTCAGGTATGAAGGCAGCCATGATTGCATATGATCAGATCGCGCTTGGCCACACAGAAACGATGGTGGCCGGCGGAATGGAGAGCATGACAAATGCCCCGTATTTGCTGCCCAAAATGCGCGGGGGCGCGCGTCTGGGTCACGGCCAGGTCATTGATCACATGTTTCTTGACGGGCTGGAGGACGCCTATGACAAGGGTCGCCTGATGGGCACCTTTGCCGAAGACTGCGCCGAGACCTATCAGTTCACCCGTGAGACGCAGGACGCTTACGCGCTGGCCTCGTTGTCGCGTGCGCAGACGGCGCAGCAGACGAACGCATTTGAGGGCGAGATTGCAATGGTCGCGGTCAACTCGCGCAAGGGTGTGGTTGAGGTCAGTGTCGATGAACAACCGGGCACAGCACGCCCCGACAAAATCCCACATCTGAAACCCGCCTTTCGCGACGGCGGGACAGTTACAGCAGCCAATGCGTCTTCCATCTCTGACGGAGCAGCCGCGCTTGTCCTTGCCTCTGAAGAGGCTGCCGTGGCAAAAAACCTGACGGTTCGGGGCCGTATCCTGGGCCACGCAAGCCACGCGCAGGCGCCGGGCCTTTTCACGACAGCGCCGGTGCCAGCCGCACAAAAGCTGTTGGAACAGATCGGCTGGTCCAAAGACGATGTCGATTTGTGGGAAGTGAACGAGGCCTTTGCCGTTGTCCCGCTGGCGTTCATGCGTGAGATGGGGTTGAGCCATGACATCGTCAACGTCAACGGAGGTGCCTGCGCGCTGGGCCATCCCATTGGCGCGTCGGGCGCTCGGATCATGGTCACCTTGCTGAACGCTCTGGAAAAGCGAAATCTGAAACGCGGGGTCGCGGCCATTTGCATCGGTGGTGGCGAAGGAACAGCCATCGCGATCGAACGGGTCTGATCTTCTCTGTTCCAAAAAATCCTCGGGGGAGTCGCGAAGCGACGGGGGCAGACAGCCCCCTTTGTGGTTGTGGCAAGAGCCATATGCCGAATTACTTCCCAAGCATGACCACCTGCATGCCTTCAGGCAGCAAGACGTGAGTGGCACGATGCGGATTCTGAAAAAACGGCTTGATTTTTCACGAGATGTGGCATTACGTGAAAAAATCATAGGAGTTTTTCACGCCGTGACCCTGCAATCCGATCTTACAACCGTTGAGAGCCTTGGGGCAGATCTGCGGGCATTGCGCAAAGCGCGGGGCCTCACATTGCAGGCCATGGCGGATGCGGTCGGGCGCTCCGTGGGATGGGTCAGCCAGGTGGAGCGGGACCTGAGTGCGCCATCGATCACAGACTTGCGACACATCGCGGCGACGTTGGATGTCGCTGTCTCAACGCTGTTTCAACGGGGGGCATCACCTGCCGAGGAAGACGGCTATGTCGTGCGTAGCAACGCTCGCCGACCGATTGGATCACGCGCGGCGGGCCTGATCGAAGAGTTGTTGTCGCCGGACCTGACAGATGACTTTGAGATGGTGCATTCCACCTTCGAGCCCAACAGCCGGATCGTTGATCCGGTGACGCGCCCGACGCAAGAAGTCGGATATCTTCTGTCAGGCCGCCTCGATCTCGAAATTGACAGTCGCCGGTTTACGATTCACCCCGGCGACAGTTTCCGCATTCGCGGTGAGCCATTTCTTTGGATGAACCCTTACGACGCGCCCGCCGCGGCGATCTGGGTCATTGCGCCGCCTGTGTACTGATGTCGTTCGAAGGGTGGATCATATTCGCGCTGTTCTGGGTGGTGTTTGTGACGACGCCGGGCCCGAACGCCGTCAATTGTATCAGCAACGGAATGACCATTGGGTTTCGCCGCTCGATGGTGGGTGTGCTGGCGATTCTGACGCAGGCGTCGCTGTTCCTGTTCCTCTCGGCGCTGGGGATCACGGCCTTGATCGCCGCCTCGCCTACTGCATTTTGGGTGGCCAAGCTGATCGGCGCAGGCTTTTTAATCTATCTGGGCGTGCGGGGCTGGATGCGGGCGGGACAGATGCCAAAGCCGATCGAGCAAACGGGAAAATCCGTGTATCTGCGCGCATTTGCCATCGCCACGATCAATCCTAAAAGTGTCGCGGGCTACCTCGCGGCCTTCTCGCAATTTGTGCAGCCTGATGTGCCCGTCTGGGACCAGATGTGGCTGATCGTGCCAACCGCGCTCAGCATTACGGCTCTCAGCTACACGGGTTTCACCGCGCTCGGCGCAGGCATCGGACGGGCGGCCTTGGGGGCGGTGTTCAACATCTGGGTCCGCCGCGTCATGGCGGTCTGTTTCATTACCTACGGCGTGCTCCTTGGCGCTGCCGCCACGCCGGGGAGAGCATGATGTTGAAAGGAAGCTGCAATTGCAACGGAGTGACGTGGCAGGCAACCGGCGAGATCGGCCAACCTGCCATGTGCCACTGCCGACAATGCCGCAAGCAGTCGGGTCATACCTGGGCGTCCGGATATTGTGACGAAGCCGATCTGACAATCCGGGGCGATGTCCGATGGTACAGCCTGACTGAAACGGCCAAACGCGGGTTTTGCCCAACATGCGGATCATTTCTGTTTTGGAAAGACCATTCGGAAAACTGGATCAGTTTTTCGATGGGGTCCATCGACGGCCCCTCCGGGCTGAAACTGCGCGAGCACATATTCACCGCCGACAAAGGCGACTACTACGATATCGCGGACGGCGTTCCGCAACGGGAGAATTGAAATGAGCACCTTTCCGACAACGGCCCGCGTGGTCATCATTGGTGGCGGCGTCGTGGGGACGTCTACATTGTATCATCTGGCCAAAGCGGGCTGGACCGATTGCGTCTTGCTGGAAAAGAACGAGTTGACGGCCGGATCGACGTGGCACGCGGCGGGCAACTGTCCCAACTTTTCCGGATCCTGGGCCGTGATGAACATGCAGCGCTATGGTCTCGAGATGTATAGGACGCTGGCGGATGATGTCGGCTACCCAATGAATTATCACGTCACGGGCTCGCTGCGTCTCGCCCATTCCAAAGAGCGGATGCAGGAGTTTGAGCGTGTGTCTGGCATGGGCCGCTATCAGGGGCTTGAGATGCCCATCATGACCCCGCAAGAGATGCAGGCACACCACCCCTTCATGCAAACGCATGATCTGGCGGGCGGCATGTGGGATCCACTGGACGGTGACATCGACCCCGCGCAGCTGACTCAGGCCATGGCAAAGGGCGCCCGTGACGCAGGGGCGCGGATCGAACGGTTCTGTCCGGCGATCGGGATTGACCGTGATGGCGACGAATGGATCGTGAAAACGGAAAAAGGCGATATCCGCTGCGATTATGTCGCCAACTGCGCGGGCTATTACGCGCAACGCGTGGGCGAGATGTTCAAGCCTTTTGGCGGCCGGACTGTGCCCATGGTCGTCATGTCTCACCAGTACTTCCTGACCGATGAGATCGCCGAAGTTGCCGCGTGGACCAAGGAAAAGGGTCACAAACTGCCGATCATCCGCGATGTGGATATCAGCTATTACCTGCGTCAGGACAAGAACGGTCTGAACCTTGGACCCTATGAGCGGAATTGCAAGGCGCATTGGATCACACCCCAAGACCCGATGCCCGAAGATTTCTCCTTCCAGCTTTATCCTGATGATCTTGAGCGGCTGGAATTCTATATCGAAGACGCCATGGAGCGTGTGCCCGCCCTTGGCACGGCGGGGGTCGGCCGTAACATCAACGGCCCTATCCCATACGCGCCCGATGGGTTGCCGCTGCTTGGCCCGATGCCCGGGGTCAGGAATGCGTTTGAGGGTCATTGTTTCACGTTCGGGATCGCGCAGGGCGGTGGTGCGGGCAAGGTGTTGTCCGAATGGATCATGCATGGCGAGACCGAGTGGGACATGTGGGCCACCGACCCACGGCGTTACACGGCCTTTGCCGATCACGACTATTCTCTAGCTAAGGCACTCGAAACATACGGGCACGAGTATGCGATGCATTTCCCGCATCACGAATGGCCCGCAGGTCGAGACAAAAAACTGTCACCGGTTGATAGCGCAATCCGTGCCGCTGGGGGCCAAATGGGCGCTTACAATGGTTGGGAGCGTGCAAACTGGTTTGCCAAGGAGGGCGACGACACCTCCCAGGAAGCGACCCACACATGGGACCGGTCCGGTCCGTGGGCTGCGCGCGTAAAGGAAGAAGTCGAAGCTGTGCGCGATGGTGTCGGAGTTCTTGATCTCCCCGGATTCTCGCGGTTCAACTTGAGTGGGGAGGGTGCAGCCGAATGGCTGCGCGGTCGTATTGCGGGCGCCCTGCCCAAGGCGGGCCGGATGACACTGGGATACTTCCCGGACACCCGTGGCCGGATCCTGACCGAAATGTCGATCATTCGGCACGGCGAAGATGACTTTACGCTGATCACGGCCGCACTGGCGCAGTGGCACGATTTTGAACTGCTCCAGAACGCGCTGCCTGCAGGGCTGAGCCTGTCAGATCACACCGAAGAGTTCTCGACCCTGATCGTCAGTGGGCCGAAATCGCGTGACCTGTTCCAAGGCCTTGAGACGCAAGCGGACCTGTCCTTGGGGTGGTTAACCCATCAAAATGCGGTTGTCGCAGGCATCGCCTGCCGATTGATCCGCGTGTCTTTCGCTGGTGAATTGGGCTGGGAAGTCCATGCCCCCAACGCGGATATCCCGGCACTCTACGATGCGATCACCGGTGCAGGGGCACAGCCATTTGGCATGTATGCGTTGAATTCCATGCGGGTGGAAAAAGGGTATCGCGCCTGGAAAGGTGACCTGTCGACGGATTACACACTGTTCGAAGGCGGGTTGGGCCGGTTTGTCAAACTGGACAAACCGCAGGACTTTCCTGGCAAAGCCGCATTGCAGAATGAAAAGCAACAAGGATCAAAGAAACGCTTTGTCACCATGCTCGTTGAGGCAGGTGAGTTTGACGCACCCTATATGTCGACGATCTGGCATGGCGACGATGTTGTCGGCGAAACGACTTCGGGCGACTGGGGCTACCGGATCAACGCCTCTGTCGCGCTGGGTGTCGTGCGCACGGACGTGTCCGAACCAGGCACCGCGCTGGAGGTCGAAATGTACGGCCAGCGTTACAAGGCGCTGGTGCAGCCAGATCAGCCGCTGTGGGATCCGGCGAATGAAAGACTGCGCGCATGACATCCATCACATTGCTGGACGGTGGTATGGGGCAGGAACTGGTGCACCGCGCCGGAGACCAACCCACGCCGCTCTGGTCGACGCAGATCATGATTGATCATCCGGGTATGGTGACGGGCGTGCATGCGGATTTCTATGCGGCAAGTGCGACCATTGCGACGACGAACAGCTATGCAATCCACCTGGATCGATTGGCGCGCACGGCTATGGAAGGCCGCTTTGGCGATCTTCATGCGATGGCGATGGCCGAGGCGAAGGCCGCGACCGCAGCACATGGGTCAGGACGGATTGCCGGGGCCATCGGTCCGCTTGGGGCGAGTTATCGACCGGATCTGCATCCCGACGCAGAGATCGCCATTCCGTTGTTCACGCAGGTCGCTGAACAAATGGCGGAAGGGAGCGATCTGTTTATCGGAGAGACGATTTCGTCGGTGGCGCATGCGCGTGACTTGTTGGCGGCTTTGTTGCCCTTCGGCAAACCGATATGGCTGGCCCTGAGCGTGAATGACAGCGACGGAACCCGCCTGAGGTCGGGCGAGCCATTGACCGATGTGCTGCCCGTCGTGCGTCAAGGCGCGGATGCAGTGCTGATCAATTGCTGCACTCCTGAGGCGATCCCGGCTGCACTCAACATCATTCGCGAGGCCGGTTTGCCCTATGGGGCCTATGCCAACGGGTTTGAACACATCAGCGAAGGATTTCTGGAAGAAGCTCCGACGGTTAATGCGCTGAGCTTGCGCCGTGATTTCACGCCGGAGCTTTATGCCGACCAGGTCATGGGCTGGATTGATCAGGGTGCGACCATCGTCGGGGGCTGCTGCGAAGTCAGCCCAACCCATATTGCGGAAATTGCCAAACGGCTGCGGTCAGCCGGACACCAGATTGTTTAAGGACTGAAAATGCCTGATCTTCCCTCCTCCGCCCGCGTCGTCATTATTGGTGGCGGTGTCATTGGCTGTTCCGTCGCCTATCACCTGACGAAACTCGGGTGGACGGATGTCGTTCTGCTCGAACGCAAGCAGTTGACATCCGGGACCACGTGGCATGCGGCGGGCCTGATTGCACAGCTGCGTGCGACGGCCAACATGACCAAACTGGCGAAGTACAGCCAAGAGCTCTACGGTAATCTCGAGGCTGAAACAGGCGTGGCCACGGGCTTCAAGCGGGTTGGCTCCATCACGGCTGCGCTGACGGATGAGCGGTTGGAAGAACTGCGGCGGCAGGCCGGAATGGCCCGTGCTTTTGGTGTTGAGGTCGAGGAAATCTCTCCAACGGACGTCAAAGCGAGATACGAACACCTGAACATTGATGATGTGACCGGCGGCGTCTATCTGCCGCTGGACGGTCAGGGCGATCCTGCCAACATTGCCCTGGCGCTGGCCAAGGGCGCGCGCCAACGCGGCGCGCAGGTGCAGGAACGCGTTGCGGTAACAGATGTGCGGCGCGAAGGGCGCCGTGTCACGGGTGTGAATTGGCAGGGCGCAGATGGCACATCGGGTCACATCGCCTGCGATATGATCGTGAACTGTGCCGGGATGTGGGGTCATGAGGTTGGTCGCATGGCGGGAACCAACGTGCCGCTCCAAGCCTGCGAACACTTCTATATCGTGACCGAAGCCATTCCCGGCCTGACCCAGCTGCCCGTGCTGCGGGTGCCGGACGAATGCGCATATTACAAGGAAGACGCCGGAAAGATCCTGCTGGGCGCGTTTGAGCCCAACGCCAAACCATGGGCATTGAAGGGCATTCCAAGCGACTTTGAATTTGATCAGTTGCCAGAGGATTTCGACCACTTTGAGCCGATCCTTGAGGCCGCGGTCAACCGGATGCCGATGCTGGCAGAAGCCGGTATTCACACGTTCTTCAACGGCCCCGAAAGCTTTACGCCCGACGACGCCTATCACCTTGGGCTCGCACCCGAGATGGACAATGTCTGGGTCGCTGCGGGCTTCAATTCCATCGGTATTCAATCTGCGGGCGGCGCCGGGATGGCGCTGGCGCAATGGATGGAGGACAACGCCAAGCCGTTCGATCTGGGCGATGTGGATATCACACGGATGCAGCCGTTTCAGGGCAACAAGTGCTATCTGGCCGAACGTTCGACCGAGACGCTGGGCTTGCTCTATGCGGACCACTTCCCGTTTCGCCAAAAGGCAACGGCGCGGGGTGTGCGGCGCACACCGTTTCACCAACACCTGCTGGACCGGGGCGCTGTGATGGGCGAGCTGGCAGGTTGGGAGCGCGCCAATTGGTTTGCCCGTGACGGCCAGACGGCAGCGTATGAATACTCGTGGAAGCGTCAAAACTTCTTTGACAACGTTGCAGACGAACACCGCGCGGTTCGCGAAAATGTCGGCATGTATGACATGTCGTCTTTCGGCAAATTGCGGGTCGAAGGGCCGGACGCCTGCGCCTTTTTGAACCATGTGGGCGGCGGACAATATGACATGCCGGTGGGCAAGATCGTCTATACCCAGTTCCTGAACGATCGCGGCGGGATCGAAGCGGACGTGACCGTGACGCGCCTGTCAGAGGTCGCCTATCTGGTGGTCACCCCGGCCGCGACGCGCCTTGCGGATGAGACATGGATGCGTCGCAATATCGGCAACATGCGCGTTGTCATTACCGATGTGACAGCGGGCGAAGGCGTCTTGGCTGTCATGGGGCCGAATGCGCGCAAATTACTGCAAGCGGTATCGCCTGCGGATTTCTCCAACGAAACAAACCCCTTCGGCACCGCACAAGAGATCGAGCTTGGCATGGGCCTCGCGCGTGTTCACCGTGTGACCTACGTTGGCGAATTGGGGTGGGAGGTTTATGTGTCTTCGGACATGGCGGCCCACGCGTTCGAAACGCTATACGCGGCCGGTCAGGAACTGGGCGTCAAGTTGTGCGGGATGCACATGATGGACACGTGCCGTATCGAAAAAGGCTTCCGCCACTTTGGTCATGACATTACCTGCGAAGATCACGTGCTCGAAGCGGGCCTCGGCTTTGCGGTCAAGACCGACAAGCCGTCGTTCATCGGGCGCGACGCGGTGCTGCGCAAAAAGGACGAGGGCCTGTCGAGCCGCCTGCTGCAGTTCAAGCTAACGGACCCCGAACCGCTGTTGTACCATAACGAGCCTGTTTTGCGAGACGGGGAGATCGTGGGATATCTCAGTTCGGGCGCGTATGGACATCATCTGGGTGCCGCGATCGGTCTAGGCTATGTGCGGTGCCAAGGTGAGACGGCAGCGGATGTTCTGGCCTCGACCTACGAGATTGATGTGGCGGGCACGCGAGTGGTGGCCGAAGCATCGCTCAAGCCGATGTATGATCCAAAATCCGAACGCGTGAAGGCCTGAACCACTTCGCAGATGTACCAGCCGGTGTTAGAGCAGGGAGCAAGAGGACCGACCCCATGACTCAAACGTCCGGCGATACGCCTAGGGGCCTCGGCTTTGCGATTGGGGCCTATGTCATGTGGGGCTTCTTGCCGCTCTACATGAAAATGCTGAGCCATGTCAGCCCCCTTGAGGTGGTGGCGCACCGGGTCATCTGGTCGGTCCCGATTGCCGGTGTGCTGCTGATCCTGTTGGGTCGGACCAAGGACTTGCGCGCAGCGCTCGGTAATCCGCGCATGCTGACGATGGGGTGCGTGACTGCGGGTTTGATCACGGTCAATTGGGGCATCTACGTCTGGTCGATTGCGGCAGGGCGGGCGCTGGATGCGGCCCTTGGATATTACATCAATCCGCTTTTCAGCGTGGCCCTTGGTGCGATTTTCCTGCGGGAACGGCCAACAGCGGCCCAATTGGTGGCAATTGCCCTGGCGGCCGGTGCCGTCGCGGTGCTGACTGTTTCGGCGGGTAATGTCCCGTGGGCCGCGTTGGGCCTGACGGTCAGTTGGGGGCTTTATGCGCTCTGCAAAAAGCAACTTCCCATCGGACCGAATCAGGGGTTTATGTTGGAGGTTCTGATTCTTCTGATCCCCGCGCTGTGCTACGTCACCTATCTGGGGCTCACCGGGCAGGGCCAATTTCTGATCGGTGACATGCGGACCAACTGGTTGTTGTTGGGCTGTGGCGTCGTGACGGCTGTCCCGTTGATATTATACGCAAACGTCGCCAAGGGATTGCTGCTGTCGACCATTGCGGTGTTGCAGTATATCGTGCCGACGATGATTTTCCTGGTCGCTGTTTTCGTGTTCGGAGAGGAATTGGGACAGGCCCGGATGATCGCATTCCCGATGATATGGGGCGCGCTGGCCATCTACTCCATGTCGATGATCCAAAAGATGCGCGCGGCGCGTTCCTGATCAGCAAAAGGCCGGAAGCGGGTTTGGACCCTCCATTCATCTGCTTTGCCCGCGACCGCGAGGATTCTTGCGATCGTAAGGCGCGTTGCCTATCCTCTTTGGTTGCACGCACTGGCCACATCTGAAAAGCAGCGCCATGGAAACGGAATACTGCCCCCCTGATGTGCCTTTGGCGGTACTGCATGACGATGCTGAAATGCTGATCGTCGACAAACCTGCGGGCCTGTTGTCGGTGCCGGGCAAGGGGGAACATCTGACCGATTGCCTGATCGCGAGGGTACAGATGGTCTGGCCGCACGCGCTGCTTGTGCACCGGTTGGATCGGGATACGTCTGGTGTCATGGTTTTTGGTCTGACGCCGCATGCGCAAAGGTTTTTGTCGAAACAGTTCGAACTGCGCGCGGCGAAAAAGACCTATGTTGCGCGGGTCTGGGGGCGGTTGACGCCCAAGACGGGGCGCGTCGATCTGCCTTTGATCGTGGATTGGCCAAACCGTCCCCGGCAACACGTCGATCACGAAAACGGCAAAGCCGCGGTGACCGACTGGCGGGTGATACGCGATACGGAAACCGAAAGCCGGGTGCGCCTGATGCCCAAGACCGGGCGGAGCCATCAATTGCGGGTGCATATGCTTGCGCTGGGGCACCCGATACTGGGAGACCCTTTTTACGCGACAGGGCCAGCGCGCGACTTTGAACGCCTCATGCTGCATTCCGAAGAGTTGAAGATCAAACATCCCGACAGCGGCAAGATGATGCGCTTTCGAGCGGCTGCCCCGTTCTAAATGGCCTCTTCCAGCAGGAAATCCATCGACCGAAAAGAAAAAGGGCGCACCGTTTGTGGTACGCCCTTAATTCTGTTTCGAACTCAGTAAGAGTTCAACTTTGGCCTTAGGCCAGAGCGATGTTCGACGCGCTTTCGCGGCCATCACGGCCAGCTTCGATGTCGAAAGTCACTTTTTGGTTGTCGGCCAGACCGGTCAGGCCTGCGCGCTCAACGGCAGAGATGTGTACAAACACGTCTTTGCTGCCGCCATCGGGAGCGATAAAGCCGAAGCCTTTTGTTGTGTTAAACCATTTGACGGTGCCAGTAGCCATCGTCGTTCTCCTTCAAAATACTGCCCACGGAATGCGGCAGGTCGGCTAAGTCAGTGCAAGATCGTAAGACTGAGCCGGAAGGAGCAGAAAAATCGATAGTGGTAACGTCGCAAGGATCAGATAGGCGCAGTCACGCGAAAAAGCAAGAGATTCGATGCATTCATTTAACGATCCGAATGCGCCCGACGACTTTAATGACACAGCCCTGAGGTGGCGCAGAACAGAGGTAAGGCGGGTTTTAACCCGCCCTACCCACGCGATATTATTCGGCGGACCATCCCGAAACGGCTTTGACTTCAAGGAAATCTTCGATGCCCCAGATGCCGCCTTCGCGTCCATTGCCTGACTGTTTCATTCCGCCAAATGGTGACCCGGCGGCGCGCGATGTGCCGTTCATCTCGACCATGCCCGAGCGCAGCTTTTGAGCCATCCGGTTCAGCCGCGCACTGTCTTGCGTCTGAACATAATTCGTCAGCCCGTACGGGGTGTCATTGGCGATCTCGACAGCATCTTCCTCGGTGTCGAAAGGTATGATTGACAAGACAGGGCCAAAGATTTCCTCGCGCGCGATTGTCATCTGATTGTTTACATCCGCAAAAACCGTGGGACGGACATAAAAGCCTTTGTTAAAGCCCTCAGGCCGCCCTGTGCCGCCCGCTACCAGCCTGGCACCTTCGTCAATGCCTTTCTGGATCAGATCCTGGATCTTGTTCCATTGTACCTCGTTCACGACGGGGCCAATATGGCGCCCTTCTTCCGAGGCCGGGCCGACGGTTACCTGACCCGCAACCGCAGCCGCCTCTTCCACGGCCGCATCGTATTTGCTGCGCTGTACCAGCATGCGGCTGGGTGCATTGCACGATTGGCCGGTGTTGTTCATCATGTGCAGAACGCCGCGTTTCACGGCCTTTTCGTCGGCGTCGTCAAAGATCACATTGGCACCCTTGCCACCCAGCTCCAGATGCACGCGTTTCAGTGTCTCCGCGGCACTTTTCGAGATCAGGCGACCGGCGCGCGACGAGCCGGTAAAGCTGACCATGTCGACATCTGGGTGCGCCGACAGCGCCGACCCAACCCCGGCACCATCGCCGTTCACAAGGTTGAAGACACCGGGCGGGAAACCCGCCTCATCCACCATTTCGGCGAATACCATGGCGTTGAGGGGCGATTCTTCGGAAGGTTTCAGCACCATGGTGCAGCCGGCAATCGCGGCGGCACCCACCTTGAGTGTGACCTGATTCATCGGCCAGTTCCATGGTGTGATAAGGGCCGCGACACCGACAGCCTCATAGATGATTCGATCATTCGGGGCGCTGTCGTTCAGTGGGCGGCTGAATTCAAATGCCTTTGCGGCCTTGATGAAGTTTCTGAGGTGCCATGTTCCTGCGCCGACCTGCTGCGATCGCGCCATGTCGATCGGCGCGCCCATTTCGACAGAGATGGCCTGTGCCATATCTTCGGTGCGGGCTTCATAGACCTGGACCAGCTTTTCGACCAAAGCGATTCGCTCTGCCACGGGTGTGTTCATCCAAGCCGGAAAGGCCGCCTTGGCTGCCGCCACGGCCGCATCGGCATCTGCCTGCCCACCCAGCGAAATGATGGCGGTCGGCTCTTCGGTTGAAGGGTCAATCACATGGTGATCGGTGCCGTCGATGGGCGTAACCCACTGACCGTTTATGTAGAAATTCCGCTTCTCGAGCATGATGGAGTCTCCCTGATATCAAGCTGCTTTGATGCGGACAGTGGCACCGCACAATGCCGGGGGCAAGAGAGGGGATGTAACTGCGCGATTCCTCCCCTAGATTGACACGGAATATCTTAACGACGGAGAGTCACTATGAGCTTGCGTATCAATGACACCATTCCAGACCTGACGGTGGAAACCGACCAGGGTGCAATTTCCTTGCATGATTTCGTTGGTGACAGCTGGGCGATTCTGTTTTCCCACCCCAAAGATTTTACGCCTGTTTGCACGACCGAATTTGGCGCCGTCGCACAATTGGCAGATGAGTGGGCCAAACGTGGCACCAAAGTCATCGGTGTGTCGGTCGATGGGGTCGAAGAACACAAAAAATGGAAGGGCGATATTGAAAAGGTCTCGGGCGCGACAGCCGGTTTCCCAATCATCGCCGACACCGACCTCAAGGTTTCCAAAGCCTTCGATATGCTGCCCGCCGAGGCCTATTTGCCCGATGGGCGCACGCCGGCAGATAGCGCCACGGTGCGTTCGGTCTTTATCATTGGTCCCGATAAACAGCTGAAGCTGTCGATGACTTACCCGATGACCGTGGGTCGGAACTTTGCCGAAGTTTTGCGCGCATTGGACGGGCTGCAGATGAGCACCGGCAATGGCGTTGCGACACCTGCGAACTGGAATGTGGGCGAGGATGTCATCATTCCGCCGAGCGTGTCCAACGAAGACGCAAAGGCGAAATTTGGCGAGTTTACGACGGTGCTGCCGTATCTGCGAACCACCAAGGCACCGGGCTGACCGACCGGGGCGGGCGACGCGCCCGCCTTACGCACAAAGCCGAGATGTGATGCCCGTAAGGCGGACCCATGGTCCGCCTTTTTTCGTTTCCAGCAATGAAAAAAAGCCCCGATGTTTCCAACGGAGCCTTTATGTTTTTCCAGAAGAACCGCGATTATTCGTCGGCAGTTTCTTCCTTTTTGACTTCTTCGCCAGTTTCCTGATCGACGACTTTCATCGACAGGCGCACTTTGCCGCGGTCATCAAAGCCCAACAGTTTGACTTTGACTTCCTGGCCTTCCTTCAGAACGTCCGAAGGATGGTTCAGGCGGCGGTTTTCGATTTGGGACACGTGGACCAGACCGTCGCGCTTGCCAAAGAAGTTCACGAATGCACCGAAGTCGACGATTTTCACGACGGTTCCGGTATAGACTTTGCCTTCTTCGGGCTCTGCGACGATCGACCAGATCATGTCGTAGGCTTTCTTGATCGAGTCACCATTTGGCGAAGCAATCTTGATGATGCCATCGTCGTTGATGTCGACCTTGGCGCCCGAAACTTCGACGATTTCACGGATCACTTTACCGCCGGACCCAATGACTTCGCGGATTTTATCCGTCGGCACCTGCATCGTTTCGATGCGTGGCGCGTGAACAGAGAACTCAGCTGCGCCGGAGATGGATTTGCTCATCTCGCCCAGAATATGCATCCGGCCGTCCTTGGCCTGTGCGAGAGCTTTCTCCATGATCTCGGGCGTGATGCCTGCGATCTTGATGTCCATCTGCAGGGACGTGATGCCGTTTTCGGTACCCGCCACTTTGAAGTCCATGTCGCCAAGGTGGTCTTCGTCACCCAGAATATCGGACAGGATGGCATAGCTGCCGTCTTCTTCGAAGATCAGACCCATCGCAACACCTGCAACAGCCGATTTCAGCGGAACGCCTGCGTCCATCATCGACAGCGAGCCGCCGCAGACGGAAGCCATCGAGCTGGACCCGTTGGATTCGGTGATTTCAGACACCAGACGAATGGTATAGGGGAAATCGGTCGAGGCGGGCAGAACGGCTTGAAGCGCGCGCCATGCCAGTTTGCCGTGACCGATTTCGCGACGGCCGGGAGGGCCCACGCGACCCGCTTCACCCACCGAATAGGGGGGGAAGTTGTAGTGCAACAGGAAGTTCGATTTGAAGTTGCCGTGCAGCGCGTCGATGAATTGCTCATCATCGCCGGTGCCCAGCGTGGTCACGACCAAACCTTGCGTTTCGCCACGTGTGAACAGGGCAGAACCATGCGTACGGGGCAGAAGGCCGGTCTGGCAGACGATTTCACGGATTTCGTCGGTTTTACGACCGTCGATCCGCGTGCCGGTTTTGACAACGTCGCCGCGCAGGATCGAGGCCTCAAGACCTTTCATCGCGGAACCAAGGTTGGCATCTTCGGCCTGCTCTTCGGTCAGCGCTTCGACAATCGCGGTGCGTGCCGCGGCCACGGCGCTGGTGCGCTCTTGCTTGTCGCTGATCGCGAAGGCTGCGCGCATCTGCTCTTCACCGGCGGCTTTGACCGCTGCGGACAATTCCGAATAGTCTGGCGCCTGGAAGTCGAACGGCTCTTTGGCGGCATCTTCGGCCAGATCGATGATCAGGTCGATGACAGGCTGGAACTGTTCATGGGCGAATTTCACCGCACCGAGCATCTCTGCTTCGGACAGCTCATAGGCTTCGGATTCGACCATCATTACGGCGTCTTTGGTACCGGCAACAACCAGATCAAGGCGCTGTTCGGGGTTCAGGCGCAGGTCCTGCATGTCGTCAACGGTCGGGTTCAGAACGTATTCACCATCCTCAAACCCAACGCGGCACGCGCCGATCGGGCCCATGAAGGGTGCACCCGAAATGGTCAAAGCCGCCGAGGCCGCGATCATCGCAACCATGTCGGGGTCGTTCACCAGATCGTGAGACAGAACGGTACACATCACCAGAACTTCATGCTTGAAGCCGGACACGAACAGCGGGCGGATCGGGCGGTCGATCAGGCGGGCCGTCAGTGTTTCTTTTTCGGTGGGCCGTGCCTCACGCTTGAAGAAACCGCCGGGGATTTTGCCTGCAGCGTAATATTTTTCCTGATAGTGGACCGTCAGGGGAAAGAAATCCTGGCCGGGTTTCGGTTTTTTGGCGAACGTCACGTTGGCCATAACGCTGGTTTCACCCAGCGTGGCAATGACCGAACCGTCTGCTTGACGGGCGACTTTGCCGGTTTCCAGTGTGAGCGTCTCTTCGCCCCACTGCATCGATTTTTTCGTCTCGTTGAACATCTAAGTTTCCTAAATTGGCGCGTTTCGCCATTTGCATAGGGGGCGTATTCCCCCTGACTCCGGTATCTTGTTTTGCGGGCGCTGGAGTCCGGGCGCCAAGCTTTCAGATTCTGCGCGCATACATGAGTTTAGCTCTGATTGGAAGTGTTGTGATATGTCGCGGTCGTATCGCCGGGCTTCGAGATCACCAGGGTCTTTTGGGTGGCGTTGAAAACGCAATGGGCGCGTCGGGAAAAAGATCATCTGCCTGTATATCTGCATCCGGGGTGCCCCATTTGCGCATCCATTTGGAGGGTGGCGCAAGTGAGCCGCCCGCAGACCATTCGAAATAGCCCAATGCGCCAGCGGCCGGGATCGGTTCGACAGGTTCGGGGTTGGCGAGCGTCAATCCAGCGGAGCCGCCGAACCACTCGCTGTCGGAGTGCGTGATGATGCCGGTGACATCGATGGTGCCGATAATCGCACCGCGCAACAGATCGAGGGGATGTGGGCATGTGACCCCGTGTTTGTCCAATCGCCAATGAAGATAGCGAAATTCCTCTTCTTTCAGACCGGCTGCGGCGTGGATGCAGATGCGACCCGTAGTCATCCGCCCGGCACGGATGGACCCGATGGAGCGATTTTCGATCGGTTTGTGCCCTGCGATAATAGCCCAGGCAGAGGGCTGGCGGACTGACAGGGCAAGGCGGGGCAAATCACGCATGCGACTGTACCTAGTACGCATCTATGTGTTCTCAAAGGACTGGTACGTTAGTGGACCAGGTGTAAACTTGCCAGCGATAATTGGAGGAGACGATATGCGCGTTTTGTTTACCGGGGGGTCGGGCAAGGCCGGACGGCATGCCGTCGCCTATTTGCGCGATCAGGGCCATCGAGTGCTGAACCTCGATAAGGTTCCGCTGGGATTGGACGGCGTGGATGATCGGATCGCCGACATTACGGACGCGGGCCAGGTGTACGATGTGGTGGCCAGTTATGCCGGGTTCGACGAGATGGAGCCAGGTGTCGGCGTCCCCCGCTTTGACGCGGTGGTGCACTTTGCTGCGATCCCGCGTCTTTTGATGACCAGCGACAATGAGTGTTATCGGGTCAACACATTGGGCACCTACAATGTGATTGATGCTGCGCTGAAGTTTGGCGTGCGCAAAGTCATCTTTGCCTCGTCCGAGACGACTTATGGCATTTGTTTTGCGGATGGTGAGCGTAAGCCTGACTATTTGCCCATTGATGAAGCACACCCGGTGGTGCCGGAGGACAGCTACGCCATGTCGAAAGTGGCGAATGAGGTCACGGCGCGATGCTTTCAGCGCCGCAGTGGGGCGGATGTATATGGTTTGCGGATCAACAATGTGATCGAGCCCCATGAATATGCCGAGAACTTTCCCGCCTATTTGGAGAACCCGGATCTGCGGCGGCGCAACATTTTTGCATATATCGACGCGCGCGATTTGGGACAAATGGTTCAGTGCTGTCTGGAAACCGACGGCTTGGGCTTTGAAATGTTCAATGTCTCCAATGATGATCATTCCGTTGCGTTGGAGACAGATGCATTGATCTCAAGGTATTATGAGGATTTGCCTGTGGCCGAGATGGGTGCGCGCGAGACGTTCTATTCAAACGCCAAGGCGAAACGGATGGTTGGGTTCGCGCCTGCGCATGCGTGGCGGATGTATCTTGAGGGTTAGGTCGGTCGTGCGCTCTGTTTGCGCGTTGCGCAAAGGCGCCCGCCCGCCGACCCGGAAACGAAAAAGGCCGCGCTGGTCGTGCGCGGCCTTGTTGTGTCCCGGTCTGGTATCGCTTAGCGACGCAGGCCCAAACGCTTGATCAGGTCCTGGTAACGGGCTTCGTCTTTGCCTTTGGTGTAGTCCAGAAGCTTGCGGCGCAGGGCCACCATTTTCAGCAACCCACGGCGACCGTGGTTGTCTTTCTTGTGCGTCTTGAAGTGCTCCGTCAGCGTTGCGATGCGCGAGCTGAGGATGGCAACCTGAACTTCAGGCGAACCAGTGTCGCCTTCTTTGGTTGCGAACTCTTTCATGAGGCGTGCTTTTTCTTCGGTCGTGATCGACATCGGGATCTCCTATTCTAGGGTTTCAGGACGCCGCCGGCCGGGATGTCGTCCAGCGCGGGGCCATTTATGCTTCCTCGGTTCTCGTCCAAGGATGCGCGCGTATAGGAGAGATTCGCGTGGATGGCAAAGTGTAAATTACGGCCGGACAGCATGGAAGCCGCAGCGCAGTGTCACGGCGAAAGCATTCCGGAGGCTTGTGCCATGCTGAGGGGCATGATCGCAATGTCATCTATCGACACCTCTGCTCCGTTTCCAACAGAAGCGACGGTGATGCCATTCATCAGCACATGTGTGGTGCCTGTTTGGTCCGGGTCTGCTTGCAAAGTGATTTCCGGTTCAGGGTCATCATCGTCATAAACGAGCAGGATATTGTCGTCCTCTGCGTTGAAGTCTGTGATGTCTGTCGCATGACCTTCGGTGATCCAAGATCCGCCCACGATTGTGTCGGCACCATCGCCAGCCGTCACGTTGTCATCCTGACCCGCGATGATCAGGTCATCGCCCGCACCGCCGTTGAGGAAGTCGTTGGTCTCGCCATTCACGCTGTCGCCTGCGTCGATATCGTCAAAGGCTGCCGTTGTGATGTCGTTTTCGACTCCGTTAATGACATCATTTCCGTGCCCGCCGAACAGGCTGTCATTGCCCATGCCGCCGTGGAGGGTGTCATTGTCCAGACCGCCGTGCACCGCGTCGTCGCCGTCACCGCCGTGCAAGACATCGTCGCCCTGGGAGCCTTGAAGTGTATCGTTTCCGACACCACCGTCGAGTGTATCGTCGTCGTTGTGGCCAAAGGCTTCATCATCGCCCGCACCGCCGGTGATCACGTCCGTTCCATCCTCGCCGTGGAGCGTGTCGTCCCCCGCGCCACCCTCAATCGTATCGTCGCCCTCTTCGCCGTGCAGCGTGTCCTCTCCGGAGGAGCCGGTGAGCAGGTCATCTTTGTAAGTGCCGAGTATCAAGGTGAGATCCTCGGGTGCCTCCGGGTCGTCTTGTTCGGTCTCAGCGTCGTCATGTGTGTCTTCGTCATTGCCCGAGGATGAACCCATATCAAAACTGCTAACTGCGCCCACCGCGAGGAGACCCATCAAACCCGTTAACCAAAGCATAACTTTTTCCTAACACCCGAAACGCATTTACCCCGCCTAAAATACGGCGGATTACCTGTCTCGAGCAAAGCAATACTGGCTGTTTGGTTAACCAGATATTGCTTCAGATCCAGCGTTCCGGCTTTTGGGTATAGGGCAGATAGAGGGGATGTTTGGGGTGTCCCGCCTTGGAAAGGCCGAGATGAAAGAGGGGTCGCCGTGTGGCTTGTAACAGCTGGGCGACCGCATTGCCCCGATCCAGATGCGCGCCGTGCGTGCCCCACGCAGCAATCACATCACTGGCCCAATTTGCACGTTCGACGATCGCTGTGTCATTGTCTGGCCCGATGGGGTCGCTGGCTGCGCGCATGGCGCGGGGGTCGGTGTCGCGCCATGCAAAGATATTGGTGACGGCAAAACTGCCATACCCCAGCGCACGTGCCCGCCGCTCACAACGTTCCACTGTCGGGTCGTTTTGAACTTCGGTTGCCGTGGATGGGTTGAGCATGACGAAATTCACCCGTTTTCCGTCATCATCCCAGATACGGGTGAGGCTGTAGCGGTAATTTTCGCAGTCGGAATAAATCGCAGTCGAGGGGGCGTCGCCCTTTATGTGGGTGCGTGTAATCATGGGCGTGTTGTGCCAGCCTCTTGGGCTGCTCGCAATCGTTTGATCCTGTTCGAGGCCGCCCGGACGGGGCGACCTCGGATTGACAGAGGGCTATTCTGCCGGGACCGCCACCGGGGCTGTGCGCAGATCGAGAACTGCGCCTTTGGCTTCCATGATCCAAGCGGCGACCAGGGCATAAACGATGTGACCCCAAAGCGCGACCCATGTGATTCCAGTCCAACCGAGGAAGGGTTTATTGCCGGTGACAAGGTGGGCCATCACATAGAGTGCAAAAACCCAAAGGACGATGCCGTATAGGACCGCAGTAATCGCCCAATGCAAGCGCGGGGCCACAGCCAGTTGCAAAGGACGAGCAATGGCGAACCATCCCACTGCATAGGCGATCAACCCGGTCAGCAGGTGGAGCATATGGGCCGCACCGGGTGGGTTCGTGCCAAAGACAGTTTTGAGGGTCGCTCCGGCGAGCCCGACAGGTGCCAGTTTCGGGTATCCCAAGAGCGGGCTGAGGCCTTGACCGAAAGCGTCAAAGGCGAGGGTGGCGAAAGCACCTGCCGTCAGAACGGCGGTCGCGTTGCGGAGGGTAATCTGGGTCATGGAGAGTCTCCCGTGGATGGCGTTTAAGATCTGATGAAGGAGATATAGACCAAATGGTTCCGAATTGTCAGGCCGCTCACACAAGGCTGATCGGATCAGACATTTTTGAAACAATTGTATTGGTTTTGGCTGTGTCAAAGCGTCAATGGGCGCTCTTTGTTACATACAAGCGCCCGTAAGGCGCACCCATGGTGCGCCATTTGACCGATTTAAAGGTTAAAAACCCGCGCGGGGTGCAACTCGCCCGCCTTGTAGCGGCCAACAGCGACGGGCACGCCGTCCAGCGAGGCCCAGCATTCGTCGCCGTATTCGACATCCGATGCGAACACCATCCCAGGGTTGCCGTTGCGCATACGCACTGCGCCCTCGGGGGTCGCACGGACTTCGGGAAGGTCCACCAACCCATCGGCGACCGGGCGCAAATGGGTGTCCAATTCAGGGCTATGTGCCATCTCTTCGACCTGTGCCAGCGTCAGGCCCTCAGACGCTTCAAACGGGCCGGACCAGACGCGGCGCAACTCGCGCACATGGCCGAAACAGCCCAAGGCCTTGCCCAGATCGCGGGCAATGGAGCGGACATAGCCGCCTTTGCCACAGGTCATCTCAAGTGTGACATGGTCGCTGTCAGGACGATCCGTCATAATCAGTTCCTCGACCCAAAGCGGGCGCGCCGCGATGTCTACATCCTCACCGTCGCGGGCAAGCTTATAGGCGCGCTGACCGTCGATCTTGACAGCGGAGAACTTTGGCGGGACTTGCATGATGTCCCCGACAAAAGCGCCAAGCGCATCTTTGATCTGGTCATCCGTTGGGCGCAGATCCGAGGTTTCAATGATCTCGCCCTCGGCATCATCTGTGTTTGTGGCCTGACCAAAGCGCACGGTAAAAGCATAGGCCTTGAGCGCATCTGTGATGTAGGGCACCGTCTTGGTCGCTTCACCAAGAGCGACGGCAAGGACGCCGGTCGCATCCGGATCTAGCGTGCCGGCATGGCCTGCCTTCTTGGCCTGCATGGCCCAGCGGACCTTGTTCACCACCGCCGTCGACGTGGGTCCGGCGGGTTTATCGATCACCAGCCAACCAGAAATGTCGCGCCCTTTGCGTGTGCGGCCCATGTGATGTTCCTTGAATGATGCAGAGCGCCGGGTATCGCAGGCCAGCTTGGCTTGTCAATCGTCACCCGTCAGATGCACATCTGCGCACCCTAATTCACGGCGGGAACGACCGTGCCGATGATTGGTCCAAGCGCAAAGCCGAAATCGTTCCGATTCAGTGCAGGCGCATACAGCCGCGAGATGTTGCCATCGAAGTAGAGTGCATTGGGCAGGTCAAGCACATCCCGAAACAAGCTGCCAAACTGATGAAACGTCACCGGATTGTTTGAGATGACAAAGACGGCTCTGTTTCCATCCGCACTTGTGCCAACGCCATTGCGCACATAGCGCGAGGTGCTGTGAGGCAGAAAGCGCGGATGCAGCGCGCCGTCGATCACAAGCATCGGCCCTGATTGGGTGGCATAGGTGCACTCTGGCGCCGTCTCGACAAAACGGAGGGTTTCGATCACCTGCGCCTGGCCGGGCGACAGACACAGAACGCCGTTGGGCAACAGCCCGAAGTTTCCCGGCCCTGCATTCGGGATCACCCGCATCACTTCCTCGCCGTTTTCGACATAGTGGCCAACGGGCGCGCGGTTGTCGTGATACATGCCTGCGTTCATCGCGAACCCGAGCGACTGCCCGGTGGTCTCCAGCGCAGTGTCGATGTTGCTGAACTGGCCATAAAGCGCGCCGTTCTCGTCATAAAGGAAAAGACGGAGGTCCTCGCGGGTCACATCGACTTCGCATAAGGAATAGCTGTTGCCATCATGGCTGATATTTCTGCAATCGCTCGCCCATACTGGTCCGGCGCACAGCGCGAGCACCAGTATGAACAGGCGTTTCATTCGTCCGCGTCCCGCTGCACGTCCTCTTTGACCGTTTCCTGCTCCAGCATCCGGCGGGTTTCATCCATCCGGTCAAAGGTCTCGTCGATCTGGAACCGCAGGTCAGGTGCAAATTTCAGGGCCAGCTTTTTGGATACGGCCCGCCGCAATTCGCCCTTGTTGCGGGCCAGAAGTTTGATGACCTCGTCGCGGCCATCTCCGCCCAAGGGCAAAACATAGGCGGTTGCGATCCGCAGATCAGGTGAGGTGCGGACTTCGCCCACCGTAATTGACATGCGGTTCAACTCGGGGTCGTGGATATCGCCGCGTGCCAATACATCGGACAAGGTCCGGCGGATAAGTTCGCCGACGCGCAATTGCCGTTGTGACGGGCCGGGGCCATCGTGAAATTTGTTCTTTGCCATTTCCTTCATCTAAGCCAGCCGCCGGCCTTTGCCAAGCGATGCAAGGCACGTTAGGACAGCAAGAAGTCGCCAAAGGAGGGCCGAACATGTCAGATTTGCCGGGGATCGTGATTGCAGGAGCGTCAGGCCGCATGGGTCAGATGCTCATCCATACGATTGTCCAAAGCGACAAGGTCAAACTGGCTGGCGCGCTGGAACGTGCAGGTCATGACTGGGTCGGTCAGGATGTGGGCGTTGCAATGGGCGGGGCTGCGCTGGGCGTGGTGGTGACCGATGATCCGCTCGAACCGATGGCCAAGGCGCAGGCCGTGATTGATTTCACCGCACCCGAGGCAACACTGGCGCTCAGCAAGATTGCGGCACAGGCCCGCGCGGCGCATATCATCGGCACAACCGGAATGACCCACGACCAGATTGCGCAACTTGAGCCCGCCTCCCGGCACTGCGCGATCGTGCGGGCCGGCAACATGAGCCTTGGCGTTAACCTCTTGGTAAAGTTGACCAAACAGGTGGCTGCCGCGCTGGACGAAGATTTTGATATCGAAGTGATCGAGGCGCATCATCACCACAAGGTGGACGCCCCGTCGGGCACGGCTCTGATGTTGGGAGAGGCCGCTGCCGAAGGGCGCGGCGTCGCACTGAACACCGTCCGGGATGTGGCCCGCGATGGCATCACCGGTGCGCGCAAGCGCGGCGACATCGGGTTTTCCGCCATTCGCGGCGGCGACATCGTGGGCGAGCACGACGTGCTCTTTGCCGGGCAGGGGGAGCGGATTGTGCTGCGCCACATGGCCACCGACAGGGCATTGTTCGCCAAGGGCGCGCTGAAGGCGACCTTGTGGGCGCTGGATAAGCGACCGGGCGAATATGACATGCTGGATGTTCTGGGGCTTCGCGGGTAGCCGTCGGGTGCATCTAGGCAGCACACCCATTAATTCTTGTTTGATTGCATAGTTTTGTGATTCAGTTTCGTTCAAACAACGGGCGGGAGGA
>NZ_JAIMIA010000066.1 GCF_019966495.1 Tateyamaria pelophila
GGCAATGTGTTCACATGGGTCAGTTCTCAGTGAAAATCTGGGGGGCTACCGGGTCACTTCTCAGCGAAAATCAACAGTCCTTGTCCAAATTGCTCTTGGTAGTTGATTCTCGTATACCGCCACACTAGTATACTAGTCAATAAACTGGTATACCAGCTTTTGATGCTCGTCACTCCGACGCGGGCATGGGCCGAACCAATGGCAAGCGAACCAAGGTTGTTTGTTCTTGGCACCGGTTCATTTACAAGTCCGAAGCGTCGCAATTACAGGAAGAAAGACAATGGCACCGGCTACACAACGCAACGAAAGGCGCACGAGTGTCGATGACATTTTCGACTATCTTCACGAAGAGATTCTGACACTGCGCCTCAGACCCGGCGACAAGATTTCAGAGGCAGATATCGCTGCGCAATTCGGCGTTTCCCGACAACCGGTACGCGACGCGTTCAGCCGTCTTGCAACGCTGAATCTTCTTTTGATCCGTCCGCAACGGGCAACAGAGGTAAAGCGGTTCTCGACGCACGAAATTGTCAAATCCCGTTTCGTGCGCGCAGCGGTCGAACAGGAAGTCCTGCGTCGCGCGGCCAATTTATGCGATGCGGATGGGGCTGCGCAGTTGGAAGCCGAACTTGCAGCACAGGAACAGGTCATCCAGGACGGCCATGCCGAAGCGTTCGGCGCGCTGGACTACGCGTTTCACAAGGTGCTTTGCGCGATCGCGCAGGTGGATTTCGCCTTTGAAGTCATCATGGCGGAAAAATCCAAGGTTGATCGACTGTGCATCCTGAGCCTGTCAAAGGGCGATCGCCTGCCAGACCTCTTGGCCGATCATCGTGATATCGCGGACGCGGTCAAATCGCACGATCCGGAACGTGCCGTGGCCTCCGGCATGCGTCACCTATCCCGTCTGGATCGCACGATCGAGCAGATTTCAGTGACAAACGCGAATTATTTTGAGCCTGAGGATGTCCGTGACACGTGATCGGACAAGCTTCATATCACGCCGCGCAAGCCCGGCGTGACACCAAGGTGACAATTTTTTTCGGTATCGCCAGCCAGGCAGACCAATCGCCTGAAAAATCAAAGGACATGAGATGAAGAACGCCAAACCACGGGTCGGCAAACAGATCGACCCGCTCACATTATCCACCACGGACGGGCGGACACTCACTGTCGGCCAACCCAAGGATCGCTGGACCATGCTGTTCGTCTATCGCGGGCGCCATTGCCCGCGCTGCAAACGCTTTTTGAACAAGCTCAATGCGGCGTTGTCGGAATGGACATCCGTGCTCGACGTCATCGTGGTATCCGCGGACGCGCGCGAAAGAGCGGTCGCTGACAAGGACGAATTCCTGTGGAATTTCGATCTGTGCTATGGGCTGACGGAGTCGCAGATGCGCGCCCTGGGGCTTTATGTCTCCGACCCGCTGTCCGACGCGGAAACAACACATCGTTTCGCAGAACCCGGTGCATTCGGGCTGCGTCCCGACGGGACGTTGATGCTTGTTGATATCTCGAACGGACCGGCCGCACGCCCGGATCTTGCTGAACTTCTCGACGGGATGACCTTCAACATCCAAAATGATCGTCCCGTTCGGGGCACCGCTTGAAGCGCATTACGACCACGCTTTACGATCCGTTTCCCGATGCCAAGCAAACACGGAGTGTGTCGAACCGAACCGTGCTTTGACCGCTTATTCATCTATCCTGGAGTGGTTCAGAGAATTGGCAGTTGACAATTCTGGTATACTAGTCTTCTTTTGATCCTAATAAATGAGACTCGGTCACGCTCGGAGACGACGCCGGATAACAATCCAGTGTTCCGACATCGCACAAAACCGGGTTCGAAAATGGTTCAAATTCCAAGGGAGGATATCATGTTCCACAATCTACCTAAGTCGCTGGTGGGGGCTCTGGCCCTGACCGTTATTGGATGTGCGGCATCCGCAGAAAGCTGGCGCGGATGGAATATCCACCCTGCGGGTTACCCAAACACCGTCGGCATGGACAGGTTTGCTGAGCTGGTCGAGGAAAAGACCGGTGGCGAGATCACGTTGCAAATGTTCCATGGCGGCACCTTGGGCAGCCAGCCAGATGCGGTCGAACAGGTGCGTTTGGGCGGTCTGCAAGTTGGCAACTTCAACCTTGGTCCCATTGGCCCAATCGCACCGGCAGCCAACGTCGTATCGCTGCCGTTCATCTTTAAGGACATTCCACACATGTTCCGCGTGCTGGACGGCGAGGGCGGCGCAGCTATTGCCGCTGGTATGGCCGAAAAGGGCCTTCTGCCATTGGCCTGGTTCGACGCCGGCGCCCGGTCGTTCTACAACGGCAGCAAACCGATCAATACGCCTGCGGATGTCGAAGGCATGAAAATCCGCGTGATGAACAATGATCTGTTCACGGGTATGATCGCCGAGCTTGGCGGCAACCCGTCACCGATGGCTTTTGCAGAAGTGCAGCAAGCGTTGAAAACCGGCGTTGTGGACGGTGCGGAGAACAACTGGCCATCCTACGAATCCACGGGCCATTATGAGGTCGCAGGGTACTACTCGCTGTCACAACACCTGATCATTCCCGAGTGTATCTGTGTCAATGCCGACGCGTTCAATGCGCTGACACCGGAATTGCAAGCAGCCGTTACCGCAGCAGCACAAGAAGCTGCGTTGCTACAGCGTGATCTTTGGGTAGAACGCGAAGCGGCAAGCCGTGAAACAGTTGAAGCAGCGGGCGTCCTGGTCAACGAAGTTGCTGACAAGGCACCATTCCAGGCGGCCATGACACCCGTCTACGAGGCTTACTTCGAAACGAACCCGGATTTACGTCCACTTGTTGAGCTTATTCAGGCAACAGAGTGATACGCGCCCTGACTTAGGTCCAAGATCGTCCGGCTCCACATCCTTGGAGCCGGGCGCTTTTTTTACCGGAGAGCACCAATGAGCGACGTTTCCCAAGTGCCACCCGCAATACAGCGCATGGACATGGTGCTGAATGCCATCGCCTTCGTATGCCGCATTCTGACCGGGGTCGCGCTGGTTGTTCTTACGGTTATATTCGGCTGGCTCGTCTTTGGCCGCTACGTGCTGAACGCGACGCCCACATGGGTGGAACAAGCGGCGTTATTGTTGGTGATGCTGATTGCCTTTCTGGGTGCGGCTGTCGGTGTTCATGACAATACGCACCTGTCTGTTTCGATGCTACGCGGTGCGGTTCCGCCGCGCGTTCGCGCCGTATTCGTGATCGTCACCGATCTGGCGATGGCCGGATTTGGCGGCCTGATGCTCTGGTACGGCACACAGCTGACCATTTTCAAATGGGGATCTCTCATTCCCTTGCTTCAACTGCCCGAGGGGTTGCGCTCTCTGCCGCTTACGATCGGTGGCGCGCTCATCCTGTTATTTTCCATTGGTCACCTCATCCGCCTGTATCTGGGCGTTGATGCGCGTACCGACAGTATTGAATAGAGGCTGAGCATGGGCATTTTCTTTCTTCTCGGGGTTTTCGCGCTCTGTGTCGCGATCGGCACGCCGGTTGCCTTCGCGCTCGGCATCTCGGCCATTGCTGCGTTCTGGTTTGAAGGTCTGCCCCTCATGATCGGGTTTCAGCGCATCATCAGCGGCATCAACGTGTTTGCCCTGATGGCGATCCCGTTCTTCATTTTTGCTGGCGATCTGATGTTCCACGGCGGCATCGCCATGCGGCTTGTCCGCTTCGCCTCGGCGGCGGTGGGGGCGGTGCGCGGCGGGCTTGGCATCGTCAACGTGTTCTCGTCCATGCTCTTTGGCGGCATCTCGGGCTCGGCGATTGCCGACATTTCAGCGCTTGGCTCGATCCTCGTGCCGGTGATGAAGGAAAAGGGGTACGACGCGGATTATGCGGTAAACGTGACAGTGACATCTTCGATCGCGGGCATCATCATCCCGCCAAGTCACAACATGATTATCTTTGCCATCGCAGCCGGCGGTGGCATTTCGATCTCGAAACTCTTTCTCGCCGGTGTTTTGCCGGGCATCCTGATGTGCGTTTGTCTGGCTTTGGCGGCCTATATCGTCGCCGTCAAACGAGGCTATAAGGCCGAGCCATTTCCGGGCTGGACTGCGCTTACGATCGCCTTTTTCGGTGCGATCCCTGGATTGATGACGGCCGTCATTATTGTGGGCGGGGTCCTTTCTGGCGTATTCACAGTGACCGAGTCCGGTGCGTTCGGGGCCATCTATGCCTTTCTTGTGACGCTGATCGTCTATCGGTCGATCACATGGGACAAGTTCGTCATGGCCGTTGCGAATTCGGTCAAGACAACGGCGATGGTGATGATCCTGATCGCCTGCGCCGGGGCCTTTGCCTATATGCTGACATTCTATCAGGTCCCGAACAAGACCGTCGATCTGCTGACCGGTCTCACGGACAATCCCATCCTGATCCTGCTGATGATCAACGTCGCCCTGCTGTTGCTGGGCATGATCATGGATATGGCCGCACTGATCCTCATCTGTACACCGATCTTTCTGCCGGTGGCCAACACGCTCGGTATCGATCCACTTCAGTTCGGAATGATCCTTCTGGTCAATCTGGGTCTTGGATTGTGCACACCTCCTGTCGGCTCGTGCCTGTTTGTGGGCTGCGCCGTCGGGAAACTGCCGATGGAAAAAGCCGTTCGTACGATCTGGCCTTTCTACATCGCTATTCTCATTGCGCTGATGCTGATTACCTTTGTGCCGGCAATCTCTCTGACTTTGCCGCGACTGATTGGCGGGTAGGGGGTTTACGGGCCTTTGTTCCGCGTGGGTTCAAAATTAATAAGCGAAAGCCTTCCAACAGCCATTTTGCGGGTTTAGCCGCCGACAATTGCAGATATGCTGGCGCCAGTGCGTGACCTGGATGGGAGATCGATCATGGCGATCAACAGACGACATTTCAGCTTGGGGCTTGGGGCTCTTGGTTTGGCGGGTTGTTCTGATGCGGGGTCAGGGCGTGGCTCTCTCTCGGTTTCGTCCTCTTTGCCCAGCGATCTGATGCCGGTCCGCAACAGTGGCTACGATGCATGGACAGCAAGCTTTCGCACGCGCGCCGCAAACCAAGGATTTTCGCCGGATTTGCTGTCCAGCGCCTTCCGGGGTGCCGGATATCTGCCGGGCGTTGTCAAGCGCGACCGCAATCAAGTCGAATTCAAACGATCGCTTGAAGATTATCTGTCTATTGCCGTCTCTGACGAACGGGTCAGCAAGGGGCGCGCCGCCTTTGCGCGCCATCAATCGACACTGATGGCCATTGAGCGCGCTTATGGCGTGGACGCGTATATCCTGACGGCGATCTGGGGATTGGAGAGTTTTTACGGTGAGCGGCGCGGCGATGTGCCTGTCATATCCGCGACGTCGACCCTTGCCTTTGATGGTCGGCGCGGCGCATTCTTTGAAAAGCAACTGATCGCGGCCCTGAAGATCCTGAGGAACGGTGACACGACGGTCGGGAATCTCACCGGCAGTTGGGCGGGCGCGATGGGGCATACACAGTTTATCCCGACCTCATATCTCGAATATGCCGTGGATTTCACCGGCGATGGCCGCAGTGATATCTGGGGAGCCGATCCGAGCGATGCGCTGGCGTCTACGGCGGCGTACCTGTCGCGCAGCGGATGGCAAAAGGGTTTGCGCTGGGGACAGGAAGTTGTCGGCAGTGGCGCATCGGGCACCATAATCCAGCCGCAGCCGGGCGGTCCGCGTTTTGCGGTAACGTCCAATTTCCGCGTGATCAAGCGGTACAACAACTCGGACGCTTATGCGATCGGGGTGGGTCATCTGGCCGACCGGATCGCAGGGGGTCCGCCTTTGCGCACGAGTTTTCCTCCGGACGCCAACGGGATGACCAAGGACGACCGGGTGGCCTTGCAACGTGGGCTGACATCGAGGGGGTTCGACACCGGAGGTTCGGATGGGGTGATCGGGCCCAAGACCCGCGAGGCAATCACGGCATTCCAGGCCAGTCGGGGGCTGACGGCGACGGGCGAGCCGTCGCTGACCTTGCTCAGGATGTTGTAAGGGGTCAATCCACGGCTTGGTTCGCCACATGTGACCGTTCCGAATAGACCAACATGATCTGCGCCCCAGATCTGTGGGTATGCCGAAGAACGTCAGGCGCCGGGCCTATCATTGTCGATAGCAATCGCTTTCGTATCAATTTTTGCTGAGAGGAGCGATACCGCTGCGTTGAACTTTCGGGACGAAACGCATGTTCACGTCCAGCAACAGCCATACTCCGGTGCGGTTAACGCGCCTTGCCTGTGCTAACTCAGATTGAATCAGGTGTTCCTGTCTGACGGGCGGTCAGCGGAGGGTAGTCGATGCTCTTCTGGCCAACAGAACGGGCGTGCCGTCCGCGCGACTCACCCGCCCCATGTGCGGACCACGCCGCAATCCATATGCACAAAATTCGAGCGCGAATATTTACCAACACCACCGCCCTGACAGGCTTTCGCTGCGCGCGCCATCTGCGAGACCGAGCGGGTGGACATACGCAAATCTGCGGCCTGGCCCTTCATATGAAGCGAATTCTTGGCCACACCACCAGAGCGGCTGCGCAGCATCGCATTGGTCTTGGGACTGCGATAGCCGGACAGAAGCATGTAAGGTTCGTTCACATCCATGAGGTTATGAGCGGCCGCCATGATATCGATCGTCCGCAAATCCATGGATTTCACACCATCCGTGCGCCAATCGCGCATGAAATAGTTCACTTCCTTGACCGCATCCTTGATGTATTTTCCTTCGATCCAATAGATCATATCAATGCGTTCGCCGGTGCGACCGGAATACATTCGGATGCGGCGGATATCGCCCGAACCGCGAAGAAATCCGGCTGCGTTCGAGAAGGTTGGCGCAGCCACAAGTGTGGTTGCCGCGAATGCACCAAGCAAGGACCGGCGCGACAGGCCAGTTGAAGTATCTTGTGTCATGTTACTGCATCGTCCCGTATGTCTGCCTTACCCATGATGTTACACAGGTCTTGTTTATTCATCCCCAGATGCAACATCTCTATTGCATAACGGGAATCGTTAACCAAGCCATGAATCCTGAACGGCCTTAATGGTTAGAGTTTTAGGCAAGTTTTTGCGCATGAAGGCTCAATTGCGCGCCGACAGGACCAACCGATGCAGAGGAGCATCATACCTGCACCGGCTTGCGTGCTGATACCAATGTGAATGGACAAGCTGTTAACTGCTTTGGGATAGTGTTCGCAGTCTTGGGGACGAAATTTAGTGCAGGGGTATGTTATGACAGTGACGATTTCGCGGTTTTGGATGTTGGGTTTTGGGGTCGCGGTGGCTTTCGTGCTGGCGCTCGCGCCACAGCGGGCATCGGCTCAGGTCACCGCTTTCAAACAGGCCGTGGCCGAAGCGGCCGCACGCGACGCGGATATCGCAGCCTATTATCAGGCCACCGGGTACGAAAGCCTTTGGACCGGCTCATCAAATCAGGAACGCAAACGCCGCGCAGCGCTGCTGCAAGCCTTGTCGCAAGCCGGAAATCACGGTCTGCCCACAGCGCGTTATGACGCAGAAGGGTTACAAGCCCAGATGAAGGCCGCCAAGACGCCGCGTGAACGTGGTTTGGTCGAAGTCGCCATCAGCCGGACGTTTCTGCAATATGCGCGTGATCTGCAGACGGGCGTTTTGGTGCCTGGCCGGGTCGACAAGGCCATCGTGCGTCAGGTTCCGTACCGTGATCGCACGTCATACCTGGTGAATTTTTCACAATCTTCGCCTTCCGGATTTTTCAAGGCGCTGCCGCCCAAGACCATGGAATACAACGCGCTGATGAAGGAAAAACTGCGTTTGGAGTCGTTGTTGACCAAGGGCGGTTGGGGGCCAAAAGTACCCGCCAAATCGCTCAAACCCGGCCAGTCCGGGGCATCTGTCGTCGCCTTGCGCAATCGTCTGATCGCATTGGGTTTCCTGGCGCGGACGAACAGTCAGGCCTATGATTCCAAGATGGAAGCGGCCGTCGAGCAATTTCAACTGGCCCATGGACTTGACGCAGACGGCGTCGCCGGTGCCAGTACAATGGGAGAGATCAACCAAGACGTCCAAACCCGCCTGAAATCGATCATCGTCGCGATGGAGCGGGAACGCTGGGTCAATCAGGAGCGTGGCAAGCGCCACATTCTTGTGAATATCCCGGACTTTACCGCCAAGGTGATCGACAATGGCAAGGTGACGTTTTCCACCCGTACGGTTGTCGGTGCCAATAAGTCGGACCGTCCGACCCCTGAATTCTCGGACGTGATGGAATTCATGATTATCAACCCAAGCTGGTACGTGCCACGATCAATCGTGACCAAGGAATACCTGCCGGCCCTCAAGAATAATCCCAATGCCGTCAGCCATATCGAGATAACGGACAGCCGGGGCCGAAGGGTGAACAGGGGCGCTGTTGACTTCACCCAGTATAGCGCCCGGACGTTCCCATTCTCGATGCGTCAACCACCCAGCAAAGGGAATGCGCTGGGTCTGGTCAAGTTCATGTTCCCCAACAGATACAACATCTACCTGCATGACACGCCGGCCAAGAATCTGTTTGGCCGCGAAGTCCGCGCCTATAGCCACGGTTGCGTGCGTCTGGCGGATCCGTTCGATTTTGCCTACACGCTTCTGGCCAAACAGGAATCCAATCCACAAGCCTACTTTCAGTCCGTGCTGGCCACGGGCAAGGAAACACGGGTTGATCTGGTCAATCCGGTGCCGGTCCACATCCTTTACCGCACAGCGTTCACCACGGCCAAGGGACATACCCAGTACCGCCGTGATATCTATGGCCGCGATGGCCGGGTCTGGAATGCACTGTCCGAAGCAGGGGTGGCTCTGCGCGGCGTCCAGAGCTAGGCTTTGCCGCGAAGCAGCGGCGAGGTAGGGCATGCGGTATACAGTGCGCGAATTAGCGCAAGCGATTGATGCCGATTCCGTCGGCGATACGGGCATCATCATTACCGGACTGTCGGAACCGGCCGATGCAGGTTGCGATGATCTGGCGCTTGCCAGCACTCCGGAATACGCAGGCACTCTGACTTCAGGGCAAGCAAAGGCCGCCATGCTGTGGCATGGTGCGGATTGGCGGGCTCTGGGGTTGCAAGCTGCCATCCTGCCAAAGCGGCCGCGCTTTGCACTGGCTGGGCTGACCCGAATGATGGATCCGGGGCAAGGCTTCGGTATCGGCATCCACCCAACGGCCATACTGGATCCCAGCGCACAGATTGGCACAGACGTCACAATCGGGCCGGGTTCAGTCATCGGGGCGCAGGTCGTGATCGGCGACAGATGCGTGATCGGCCCGCAATGCTTTATCGGCAAGAAGACCACCCTTGGCGCAGACTGCTACATCCGCGAACAGGTCAGCATCGGCGCGCGTGTGTGCGTCGGAGCGCGCTTTGTCGCCAACCCCGGCGTTCGGATCGGCGGAGACGGCTTTTCTTTCGTGACCGAAGACCGAAGCGGTGCGGAAGCCGCGCGCGCATCACTGGGTGACCAGGGCACGACACAGTCCCAAAGCTGGACCCGCATCCATTCTCTGGGAAGTGTCATCATTGGCGAAGACGTCGAGATCGGCGCCAACTCCACTATCGACAACGGTACCATTCGGCCAACCCGTATCGGGCACCGCACAAAGATCGATAATCTGGTCCATATCGGCCACAACGTCATCATTGGCACCGACGGACTGATCTGCGGACAGGTGGGCGTGGCCGGTTCCGTCACGGTGGGAAATCATGTCGTGATGGCGGGTCAGGTCGGTGTGTCGGACAACCTTACAATCGGGGATCGGGTCATCCTTGGGGCTGCCAGCAAGGTGCTCAGGTCGGTACAGGCGGGCAAGGTGATGCTGGGTTATCCTGCCACCGAAATGCGCACGCAGATCGAAAGCTACAAAGCTTTGCGCCGTTTGCCGCGCATGTTGCGTGAATTGCAACAGATCAAGAAAGCGGTTTTCAAGTCGGGTGACAGTGACTAAGTCAAGCGCATCACCGGCAAAGGGCAGGGGTCATGAGCGTCAAAGACAAAGTCATTGAAATCATCGCAGAGCAGGCCGTGTTGGAGACATCGGACGTCTCGTGCGACAGCACGCTCGCAGAGCTTGGAATTGACAGTCTCGGACTTGTGGAAAGTATCTTTGCCATCGAGGAGGAATTCGACATTTCCATCCCGTTCAATGCCAATGAACCGGACAAAAGCGATTTCGATATCTCGACTGTTAGGTCCATCATTGTCGGTATCGAAACCCTTATCGCCGAACAGAAAAGCTGATGCACCGCGTCGTTATCACCGGAGCGGGTACGGTCAACGCTCTGGGCCATGATGTGGCGGCGACCATGGAGGCCATGCGCGAAGGGCGTTGCGGGATCGGGTCGCTGGATTTCAAGGACGTCGATCGGTTGTCGATCCAGATCGGCGGACAGGTGCATGGGTTTGAGGCGGAAGGGCGGTACAACCGTCAACAGATGAGCCTTTATGACCGGTTCACTCAATTCACGCTCGCGGCCGCCAAGGAAGCCATCGGGCAGTCCGGCCTGACATTTTCGGGCGAACTGGCTGCCAAATCCGGCGTGATCCTCGGAACCGCCGGAGGCGGGGTCAACACCTGGGATCAAAACTACCGTCTGGTCTATGAAGAGGGTAAAAACCGCGTTCACCCTTTTGTCGTGCCCAAACTGATGAACAACGCCGCCGCCAGCCATGTCAGCATGGAATTCAACCTCAAGGGTCCGTCCTTTACGGTGGCAACGGCCTGCGCCTCGTCCAATCACGCCATGGCGCAAGCCTTTCAGATGGTGCGCACAGGCATGGCGCCGGTGATGATTTCGGGCGGATCGGAATCGATGCTGTGTTTCGGAGGGGTCAAGGCCTGGGAAGGGCTGCGCGTCATGTCCAAGGATGCCTGTCGCCCGTTTTCTGCAAACCGCAACGGCATGGTCCAGGGCGAAGGGGCTGGAGTGTTTGTCTTTGAGAACTTCGAGCATGCACGGGCGCGTGGCGCGGACATCCTGTGCGAGGTTGCCGGTTTTGCCATGTCCTCGGACGCCAGCGACATCGTGATGCCCTCCAAGAACGGCGCATCGCGGGCAATGGAAGGGGCGTTGGTGGATGCCCGCGTGAACGCCGATCAGGTCGGGTACATCAACGCCCATGGCACCGGAACGGCGGCCAATGACAAAACCGAATGTGCAGCGGTTGCGGATGTCTTTGGCCCGCACGCGGACCGGTTGATGATCTCTTCGACCAAGTCCATGCATGGGCACCTGATCGGCGGCACAGGTGCTGTGGAGCTTTTGGCCTGCATCATGGCGCTGCGCGATGGCGTCATCGCCCCCACCATCGGCTATGAAGAGCCTGATCCCGAATGTGCGCTTGACGTTGTTCCCAATGAGGCGCGTGACGCCTTGGTGGATGTGGTTTTGTCCAATGCCTTTGCATTCGGAGGCATGAATGCCGTTCTTGCCCTGCGCAAGATCTAGCGGGTTTCAATACAGGACATGAAAAAAGCCGCCTCTGAACCAAAGGCGGCTTTGTCCGGCGATATCAAATCTTCAGATCAGTTGTCTGCGACCGATGTGTTGTCAAAGGCTGCGGTAAATCCGTCCAATGACATCACCAATTCAACCGTTTGATCCGGCGCAAGGGCTGGTACGATCGAGAGAATGGCTTCATTGCCGCGTTTGAAGGCGTCAACCTCGTCGGGCACGAGACCGACACGGGAGAAACAGCCGATCTGATTACAGAACGCAAAAGGGTAGCGACGCGCGGTGTTGTCATCGACCTTGACGGTCAATTGTTGGGGCAGGGACGTCTCGAGCGGTACGATGATCGTGGCCCCGGCCGATGCGCGCCCGCCCTCGGGCAAGCGAAAGATGGAAATCTCGGCCACAGGCGTGCCCTGTTCATCGGACATCAGTTGATACATCTGGCAGGGGTCGTTTCCGTCTTCCGTCACGACACAGCGCATTTGCCATGCCCCGAAGGTTTCATCCACATATGTCTGGCCGACCGTTGGTGCGTCGTTTGCATCTTCGCCGAGGCTCAACTGGTCTTCGATACTTGGCGTTTGTGTTGTGGGTTCTGGTTCGTCCGTGCCTGTTTCTGAGGTTTGCGCCAAGAGGGCTGCGGGCATCAGCAAAGACAGGGAAAGGGCAAGCAATGTCGTGCGCATGTGGTTTCCGGTTTTTGTTGCGTTTGTCTGTTGATTAACATGCCATTTCTATGGTGTCAGCGCGAAAGCGTAAAGTTTTCGATACCGCGAAAGACCCTTACAGAAAGCATTGCCCGTGACGCAAAAAAGGAGGCCCCAAAGCCTCCTTTTCCACTCTTCTTTTTTCTCCCCGTCGGACTGAGCCGACTTATGTCGCGAACGGTACGTAAGCGAACCCTGTCGGTCAACAGCTAATTTCGATCCCGCAAGCTGCAATCAGCAAGAAAGCTCTTTTTGGCAAAAAAAGGCCGCGCACAAGGCGCGGCCAGTCTGACAGGGAGGAAGAGTTCCGCGCCACGAGGACATGTAGGCGGGAACGAAAAATACTATCGCATTCAAAGGTTAACTTTGTATGGTCCGCACGACAGGGCAAATGGACAAAAGGTTAATGGTATGAGCACGGAAATTTTCGTAGGCGGCGGCGGTGAAAACTATGGCGTAGCTCAGGGCCTGACTTTGAAATATGCAAACCGGCATGGATTGATTGCGGGCGCTACGGGCACCGGCAAAACTGTTACCCTGCAGATCCTCGCGGAAGGGTTTTCCAATGCGGGCGTGCCGGTGTTTTTGTCGGACGTGAAAGGAGATCTGTCGGGCCTGGCCAAGTCCGGCACCGCTGATCACAAATTGCACACTGCATTCACGGAACGTGCCAGCACGATCGGCTTTGCCGATTTCAGCTATCATGCCTGTCCGGTCACGTTCTGGGATTTGTTTGGGGAACAGGGCCATCCTGTGCGAACAACCGTGTCCGAGATGGGACCCTTGCTGTTGTCCAGTCTGCTGGAACTTTCCGAGGCTCAGGAAGGCATTCTGAACATCGCCTTTCGACTTGCCGATGAGGAAGGATTGCCGCTGCTCGACCTCAAGGATCTGCAAGCATTGCTGGTCTGGATCGGAGAGAACAGCAAATCGCTGAGCTTGCGCTATGGCAATGTCTCGACCCAATCGGTGGGCGCGATCCAGCGTCGGCTGCTGGTACTCGAAAACCAGGGCGGTGCGCGGCTTTTCGGAGAACCGGCTCTGGAACTGGCTGACCTGATGCGCACGAATACAGATGGCAGGGGCATGATCAACATTCTCGCATCCGACAAGCTGATGGCCGCGCCCGGGCTTTATGCGACGTTCCTCTTGTGGCTGCTGAGCGAGCTTTTTGAAGAATTGCCGGAAGTGGGCGATCCGGACAAACCCAAGCTCGTATTTTTCTTTGATGAGGCGCATCTGCTTTTCGATGATGCTCCGAAAGCTCTGGTAGACAAGGTCGAACAGGTGGCGCGCCTGATCCGCTCCAAAGGGGTCGGGGTCTATTTCATCACCCAGAACCCGGCTGATGTGCCCGAAGATATTCTGGGCCAGCTTGGCAACCGTTTCCAGCATGCGCTCCGGGCCTTTACAGCGAAGGACCGCAAACAATTGCGGATGGCTGCGGAAACGTACCGCGAAAACCCGCGATTTTCGACTGAAGAAGCCATTCGAGAGGTCGGGGTCGGGGAGGCTGTGACATCCATGCTGATGAAAAAGGGGGTGCCGGGGGTCGTCGAACGGACACTGATACGCCCACCATCAACGCAACTGGGTCCTTTGTCCGAAAAGGACCGCAAAGCGGTGATGGTTTCCAGCGAAATGGCGGGCAAATACGATGAGACTTTGGATCGCAATTCCGCCTTCGAAATCCTCAAGACGCGCGCGGAAAAGGCGGCTATGGACGCTGCCGTCGCCGAGGAAGAAGCCGACGAGATGGAACCTGCCTTGCGTGAATTCAACGCCGGTCGTCGCTATTCCGGATCGCGGGTGACACGGTCAACCTCGAAACGCACGCGGGCCAGTGACAGTTTTGGAGATGCCATGACCAAGATGGTCATGAAAGAACTGACCGGGACGACCGGACGCCGCATGGTGCGCGGCATCCTCGGTGGGCTTTTCAAAGGCCGCTAGGCGAGACGTTTTCCGACACGGAAAACGGCCGGAAACCGTGTCGGTTTCCGGTTCCGCTACATAACCTGACGGTTCATGTGACGGCGCAATATCCACTCCAAAAGTAAAAGATACGGCAGATAGAACGCAAACATTTGAATGATATCAAAAGGCCCACTGAAGTCCGCAGAAGCGCCAACACCGCAAAGCTCTGGCGCGATACCGCAGGTCGCCCCGTACCACAGACCATAGTGCACGCGGTAAATCCAGGATCCGAGCGCCACAAGGATGAGCCTCAGACCCCACCGTCTGTGTCGGGCGTAGTCACCTGCCATTGCATAGCGGGGCGTTTGAATTGCGCACAGTATCATCAGGATGCCATAAAGACCAAAACCCACGTTCATGATCGGGCCGCCAATCGTGCCGCGCAGAAGTATGTACCCCAAACCGCCGAGGCCTGTCATCAGAGCGGACAGGGCCAACACGCGACCAGACAGGCGATGCACGATTGGCCAGCGGCGCCGAACAAATCCGGCCGATTGCACCACCGCCAACATCGTCACCACCCCGCCGAACACCATGTGGCCAAAAATGTACCCGTTGCTCAGCGCCGAACCGGCCAGTCGGCCTTGCGCTTCTGATGAACCAACGAGACCCAGGACACCCCGGCTCATGGAATGCCAGACAAAGCCCTGAACCGCGACGAACAATGCCACCAGCCCCAGCAATCCCAATGCGGCTGCGAACGTCACGCGCGGCATGCTACCGTTCCGGGATCAAACCGCGCGGGCTGAACCGCAACACGAGCAACAAGACCACGCCCATCGTCAGCAGACGCATATGGGCCGCCGATTCCATCAAATGATCTTTCAACCAATAGCCGTCTGCCATGCCGGAGGTGAAGAACTGCATCAAGCTCAGGCCAATCGGCTCGACCATTACCCACAGCCACCAGATCAGAAAACCGCCCAGAACGGCGCCCAGATTGTTGCCGGAACCGCCAACAATGACCATCACCCAGACAAGGAAGGTAAAGCGCAGCGGCTGGTATGTCCCGGGCGTCAGTTGTCCGTCCAGCGTTGTCATCATCGCGCCCGCAATGCCGCAAATGGCCGACCCCAGCACAAAGACCTGCAAATGGCGTGCCGTCACATCCTTGCCCATGGCCTCGGCCGCCACTTCGTTGTCCCGAATGGCACGCATCATGCGCCCCCATGGAGAATGCAGCGCCCGCTGGACCAGCACGAACAGCACCACCAGGACCACCGCAAACAAACCTGCGTAAATCAGCTTGACCCAAAGAGTCGACGCCGTGACCGGATCAAATCCCAAACGGGTCGCGCTCTCCACAAACCCTGCGTCATTTTGCAGGTCGATCTCGTAGGGGGCGGGGCGCGGCAGGCCGGACACGTTCTTGACCCCGCGCGCGAGCCAATCTTCATTCTTCATGACGGCAATGATGATCTCTGCGATACCCAATGTCGCGATGGCCAGATAATCCGAGCGCAATCCCAATGCCGTCTTCCCGATCAACCAAGCTGCGCCGGCCGCGAAAAGACCGCCAACAGGCCAGGCAATCAGAATCGGAAGGCCCAGCCCGCCAAGATACCCTTCAAGAGCGGGGTTTACCGCTTCAACGGCGCCAACGGCCGGGTCGAAAACCGACCTATAAACGAAAAAACCGATCACCAGAACGGCGATGACACCCACGGCACGCAGTTTACCGACCGGCAAACGCGCGTAGGCCAGAACGGCTGCGACGATCGTGGCCGCCCCCAGGATCAAAGCCAGCAGAATGCCAGTCCCGCCAGCGGCCCACGCCCCTGGAGTCGGTGGCATCGAAACCAGTACCGTCGCCAACCCGCCAAGGGCCACAAACCCCATGATCCCGACGTTGAACAGTCCCGCAAAGCCCCATTGCAGGTTCACGCCCAAGGCCATGATGGCTGATATCAGGCCGAAATTGAGAATGAACAAAGCCGAGTTCCAGCTGGAAAAAATTCCCGTCCCCAAAATCAGCAGGGCAACGAAACCGAAATACAGGATATTGCGCATGGTATCGGTCATACGGATTTCCCCGCGAAAAGGCCTGTCGGTTTGATCAACAGAACGATCAGCAAGATCACAAAGCTGACCGCGAATTTGTAGTCCGTCGACAACAGCTGGACGAGGCCGGAGGGCTCAAGACTTTCGGGCAGCAGATAGACGGCGACCTTTTTCCAAGCATAGGTGATCGTGACCTCGGAAAAGGCGATGGTGAACCCGCCCGCGATGGCACCCAAGGGGTTGCCCAGCCCGCCCACGATGGCAGCGGCAAAAATGGGCAGCAACAGCTGAAAATAGACGAAAGGCTTGAACGACTTATCAAGACCATAAAGCACACCAGCAATCGTCGCGAGGGCCGCCACGATCAGCCAGGTCACCATCACGACACGCTCCGGGTTGATCCCGGACAACAGGGCCAGATCCTCATTGTCCGAATAGGCCCGCATCGATTTGCCCGTGCGCGTCCGGTTCAGGAAATAGAACAGCAGCGCCACCACGATGACCGCCGTGACGACGGTGATACCTTGGGTCGTCTTGATCGCGAGGCCTTCGTCAAGGCCCGTCATCTCTTTGAATGTGCGCACCGATATGATGAACCGTTCGCCATCCGCGAACCGCTGATCGTCCACACCGATGATGAACCGCACCAGCCCGTTCATGATGAACATGACACCAAGCGACACGATGACAAAGATCACCGGCTTGGCCTTTTGTGCACGGTAGAATTTGTAGACGGCCCGATCGGTGAACAGAACCAGAAGCGCGCAGCCCGCGATGCCGAAAGGCAGGGCGAGAAGCGCCGTGGGCAATGGGCCGGCGCTGATCCTCATACTCTGAAACCACCATGTGAACAGGATGGTCACCATGGTGCCGAACGCCATCGTGTCACCATGGGCAAAGTTCGAAAAACGCAAAATGCCGTAGATGAGTGTCACCCCAAGTGCTCCGAGGGCGAGCTGGCTGCCGTAAGCAATGGCCGGAACCAGAACGAAGTTGGAGAGGGCCACGATGGCGTTCAGGAAATCCATATATTGGCCTCATCCGATTTGCGTTCGTTTAACCGAACAGAGCGAGAAATCTGAACCAAAACGCCCATAAGAACGCCAACGGCAATGATCATGATGCCTTGGTTGATAGCCTCACCCGAGTTTTCAACCCTGCCCAGAAGGTTCGCAATGGCCGCCGGGTCTCCGTCCAATATGATTGCGACGAAAACACCCACAACTACCCGTACAATGCCAACTACGAGCGTAAAGTATGCGATTAACCGCGCACATTTTTCAAAGAGCATTCAGTTACCCCCCCAAAAACGATTTGCGGACTTCGGGATCGGCCAGCAATTCCTTGCCCGTTCCCGTATAGGCATTGCGTCCCTGCACCAGAACATAGCCCTTGTCGGCGATCTCCAGCGCTTGCCGCGCATTCTGCTCCACCATCAGGATCGGAATGCCGGTGCGTGCCACTTCAATGATCCGGTCAAACAACTCGTCCATGACAATGGGCGACACGCCGGCCGTTGGCTCGTCCAGCATCAAGACTTTCGGCTGGGTCATCAGTGCGCGCCCTACGGCAACCTGCTGCCGCTGCCCGCCCGAGAGTTCGCCCGCGGGCTGGTTGCGCTTTTCCTTCAGGATCGGGAACAGATCATAGACCTGCGCCATGGTGCCACGAAAATCATCACGCCGGATAAAGGCGCCCATCTCCAGGTTTTCTTCAACCGTCATCGACGTAAAGATGTTCGAGGTCTGCGGGACAAACCCCATGCCTTTGGCCACCCGATCCTGCGGAGTCAGTTCCGTAATATCCTCCCCGTCCAGCCGGACCGAGCCTTGTCGGACATTGAGCATCCCGAATACGGCCTTCATGGCCGTGGACTTGCCCGCACCGTTCGGACCGACGATCACGGCAATCTCACCGGGATCCACCGCAATGGTACAATCGTGCAAAATGTCGGGGCCAGTCCCGTACCCCCCCGTCATGGTGTCACCAATCAAAAACGCGCTGGCGCTGCTCATGCTCTTCCCCGTACCCGGACGGCTTTCCAAAACGCCCACGCCACCTTGTTTTGTGATTGATGCATCCTTGTTGCCCCGGTCGTCCTTGTAGGGATTACCGCTCATTGCAATATCCCTTCTCTGTTCTCAAAAATCCCGGGGGAGTCCGCAGGACGGGGGCAGAGCCCCCAATTGGGAAGACGTTGGAGCCATCAGACCAAACCACCCTCATGCCCCAACCTTGTCTTTGTTTTTCAGGCCAGTGCCCAGATAGGCTTCGATGACCTGCTCGTTGGCCTTGATCTCGGTCAACGTGCCTTCGGCCAGCACTTTACCCTCGGCCATGCAAATGACGGGGTCGCAAATGCGACCGATGAAATCCATGTCATGTTCAATCACGACAAAGGTGTAGTTACGTTCCCTGTTCAATCGCAGGATCGCATCGCCGATGGTGTTGAGAAGCGTGCGGTTCACGCCGGCGCCCACCTCATCCAGAAAAACGATCTTGGCATCGACCATCATGGTTCGACCCAGTTCCAGCAGCTTTTTCTGCCCACCCGATATCTGGCCTGCCTTTTGGTCCGCCAAATGTTCAACGGTCAGAAATTCCAACACCTCATCCGCTTTCGCGGCAAGGGCGCGCTCCTGATCGGCGATGCGTTTGCGTCCAAACCACGTGTTCCACAGGGTCTCTCCAACCTGTGCGCCGGGCACCATCATCAGGTTTTCACGGCAACTCATCGATGAAAATTCGTGCGCGATCTGAAAAGTGCGCAGAAGACCTTTGTGAAACAAGGCGTGTGGCGGCAAGCCGGTTATGTCCTCGCCGTCCATGGTCACACGTCCCGAAGTTGGTTCAAGAACACCTGCAATCACATTGAAAAGAGTTGTTTTTCCCGCGCCATTGGGGCCAATCAATCCGGTGATGGAGCCGGGCGCAATCGACATGCGCGCACCATCCACGGCACGAAAGCCACCGAAATGCTTGTGAATGTCGTCGACGACGATCATGGTACCCCCGCGTCACATTGAATGCGATCTTCAAGATATTGAAACAGCCCGGAAAAAGTCCGGGCTGCTCTGTCTTTAAGTGCCGACTTAGCGGAACTGAACGGTTGTGATCTTGCCATCTTCGATGACGATCTGACGATAGTTGCCTGCCGACTCGCCTGGTCCGATCAGTTCAACAGCTGTCGCACCGACATAGTCGATCTCGCCGCCATCCTTGAGGATTTGCAGGCCTTTGCCCAACTCACCCGGAAAGATCTGTGTGCCGGGAGCGTTGGCCACATCCATAACCTTCAATTTGTAATCCGCGCTGTCTTTTGATCCCGCGGCTTGCATCGCCAGCATTAGCAAGGCTGCAGCATCGTAGGATTCCGGCGCAAATGAGGATGTGGCGTCGAACGCATCGCCAACCATGTCGACGAACAGCGCCGCACCTTCGCTGTCGGTGCCGGGAATCTGACCTGTCGATCCGTCGATCTCGTTGCCAAAGTTCTCTTCCAACCGGTTTCCGATCATGCCGTCCGGGAAGTGGAACGTGTCAAAGGCACCGGTATCAAGTGCGGCGCGCACGATGCCCGATCCACCCTGGTCCACATAACCGGCGACGACCAGACGCTCGCCGCCCGCCGACGCCAGTGCGCCGATTTCGGCGGAATAGTCGGCTTTGCCATCTTCGTGGGCTGCACTGATTGTGACCGTGCCGCCAGCCGCTTCAAACGCAGCTTGAAAGCTGTCTGCCAAGCCTTTGCCGTAGTCGTTGTTGGTATAGGTCAGGGCGACTTCCTTGATGCCTTCTTCCATCAATACCTGTGTCATAACCTCGCCTTGGCGGGCATCCGACGGTGCGGTACGGAAAAACAGGCCGTTGTCTTCGGCAACCGACAGGCCCGGCGAAGTGGCCGACGGCGATATCATGACGATCCCGTTTGCCAAGGCCACATTCGACAAGATCGCACCGGTCACGCCAGAGCAATCGGAGCCCATGATCCCGTCGATCTTGTCAGCGGTGATCAGCCGTTCTGCAGCTGCGACCGCAGCACCGGCATCCACACATGTGCCATCGGCACGAACAGGCGTCACCGTCGCACCATCCAAAAGCAGTCCCGACTCTGTCACTTCCTTCATGGCCAGTTCCGCGCCATCCGCCATCGTTGGCGTCAGCGATTCAATCGGACCTGTAAAGCCCAGTATGACGCCAAGTTTGACTTCGTTTGCATGGCTGTCCGCGTAGGCGGTTCCGGCAATCAGTGCAGTTGCGGCCGAAGCCATAAGCATTTTTTTCATTGTGGTTCTCCCAGTGGAATTTTTTCCTATTCAGAAGCCTATGCGCGGTATTTGCAAAAGAAAAGTGGAATAGTGATGATTTCCTCAGGGTCAAGTGACTGGACTGAAAGCACCGAGCACCTACATGTAAGATATGGTTATAATCGAGGTTTCCATGCGTCTTTCGGTTGTTCTTGCTCTTTGCGCGTTGCCTGTGGCGGCGCTCGCTCTCGACACGGATCGGGGGAGCGTGACTGTCACGGCTGTTGCAACGGGGCTTGATCAACCGTGGGGTGTTGCGCCGCTTCCAGACGGCGGAATGCTGGTGACGGAACGTGGTGGACGCCTGGTTTTGATCAAAGATGGCCGCTCCAACCGCGTGGTCGGTGTGCCAAGGGTCGCCGATAGTGGCCAGGGCGGTTTGCTCGATATCACGCTTGCGCAGGATTTTGCCCGGACACGGACGCTGTTCCTGACCTATTCAAAACAGCAGTCAGGTGGTGCAGGCACCGCATTGGCCGCCGCCGAATTGAGCGCAGATGGCCGTCGTCTGTCCAATCTTCGCGATTTGTTTGTGGCCAGCCCCGGTGGCAATGGGGGTCGGCATTTTGGAAGTCGCGTCGTCGAAGCGCCCGATGGCACGCTTTTTGTGACGATCGGTGACAGGGGGGACCGCCCGTCTGCGCAAGACCGCGGGTTGCACAATGGCTCCATCGTGCGTGTCAGTCGCGATGGAACGGTGCCTGGCGACAATCCGTTTGTTGGCCAACCCGGCGTCCGGCCCGAGATCTGGTCCTATGGACACCGCAATCCACAAGGGGCGGGTCTGGATGGGCGCGGCACGCTCTGGACAGCCGAACACGGCGCACGCGGCGGCGATGAGGTTAATCAGATCAAGAAGGGTGCGAATTACGGCTGGCCCGTGATTTCCTATGGCGTGCATTACTCTGGTGGTGAGATCGGCGAAGGCACGTCCAAATCCGGTATGGAACAGCCCGCCCACTATTGGGATCCGTCAATCGCGCCCTCGGGTCTGTTGATTTATCAGGGTGACATGTTTCCCGAATGGCGCGGCGACATGTTCGTCGGATCCTTGAAATTCGACTATATTTCGCGGCTGGAGGTGTCTGGTGCGCAGGCCCGCGAAGTGGAACAGATCCGCGGGCCACAGACCGAACGAGTCCGTGACATTGTGGAAGACGCAGATGGCAGCATCCTCTTCATCTCGGTGGGCGAAGGTGCCATCTATCGCATAACGCGTTAGAGAATTTTGGGCTTGCCAGACTGACGGCGCTCAGGAAATGACCTCAGACACGGAGTTGCAATCCCGGCCCGGTCACTAGGCCGGGAGTCGGTTTAGCGCAACGCAGCAGACGCCGATCCTGTCGCGAGTTTCCAATCCTCTATGAGCGTTCCTTCGGTCTCCAATCGGCTGGCAAGATAATAAAGCCTCTGCGTCGCGGGGCCATCGGGTGCCGTTTCAAACCGTTGCTTCAAAAAGTAGGGCGGCGTGGCCTGAGAGTAGAGTGTTGCCGTCACGGTCACTTGGGTCGGGTCGACATCGGCGGGCAGGGTGATCCGGTATTCCAGCTGGTCGCTGCCGGGAATGAAATCGGGGTCGCTTGCGGCGTTCCCTTCGGGCATCGTGGCCTTCATAAAGGCGCTGGTGACTTCACTGTCGCCGAACTTTGCCTTGAACGCGTCCGTGCCCGGAACCCGCGTGCCATGCGGCGTCAGGCGGTTATCCTTGGGATGATAGACCCGGTGCACGAAGCTGGTGGTGAACACACGCTCGGCATTCTGGGTCAACTCCTCATAGATTTGCACCTGCGACGGATCGGTAATGACGCTGTAATGCGGCTGGTAGAGCGCTTCATCCGCACCTTCGGGCACAACATCCAGAAATTCAGTCTGCAAGGGCACACCAAGGGCATCGACGATCACGCCGGCCGCATTTGTGCAACCTGAACACCACAGGGTCCGGCCATCCTTGCCCACAGCCTTCACCTCGAGAAACGCGCGGCGGAAGCCGACACCGGACGGCAAACGGTGCCCCGTCTTGTTGCGCACGCCCACCTGCGCCACCAGCCCGCCATATCCTTGCGACAGGTCCACTGTGACATCAGCGGTCTCGTGCTTGGCCTGCAGCTCGATCGTATCGAGCGCCAACTGCGCGCCATTGGTGGCATAGGTCATCGGATCGGTCCGGCTCATCCCCATCTCGGCGCTGAACTGACGGATCATCTCGATCATGAAGGCGTTGAGGCCCACGAAATTATGGCGCTTGTAGTCTTCGCGGAAGGGAACGTCGATTTCGGAGGTCGGCAACCGGTTTTCCACGTCCGACAGGTTGCTGTCCTGAATCGATGCGATCTGTGTGGTGATCCCTGAAATCGTTACATTGCCATCAGTGCTCTGGAAGGCGGACTTCATATGGCAGTCCTGGCAAGTTTGCGCCGTCCCTTCTTCGCTGTAGATGCTGTTGACCCATTCGATATAGGTCGCCTGCTCGACCGAATGCTGAAACTCGGTCAGCGCTTCGGGGAAGGTCACACCGTATTGATCCTTGAGGAAGACAGCGCCATTCAAGGCGGCGTCGTTGAACACTTTTTGATCAGCCTCCGTATAGCCTTCGAGGGGCTGGTCCAGTGGAGCATCGACATTCGGCAGGTTGATGGTATGGCATGCGCCGCAAAGCTCGGCGTCCTTGATGTAATCGTTTTGCACCGGCGTGATGCCCATCGCGTTCTGCATGGGACGCACACGAACGTCCGCGTATGGGCCGTTCAACTCATCGGCCGCGTTCAGGCGGAATACGCCCGTGGTGCCGTTCATCAGATAGGTGTCGAGTGTGTTGTAATCGGGTTGACCTGCAGCCTGCTGCGGTGGTGCGATGTGGTGGCATACGGCACAAGAAATCCCTTCGCGCGCGAGGTTGCCGTATTCGTGGTAATCATAGGTTCCATCCGCTTCCTGTTTCGCGAGCTCGTCTTCCGTTAACGGATCATGCAACAGCGTGTAGGCCACTTTGAAGTTGTTCGGGTCCAATCCGGCATCCGGATTGGCATGGGCGTCAATCTCGAGTTGACGTTGCCCCATGGCGCCATGGCACGACAGGCATGTCGTTCCGAGGTTCGCGCTCAGATCACCGGAGCCCGCCGCTTCAAGCAGGGCAAATTCGCTTTCCAGCTGCGCATAGAAAATCGGATCACGCCCGGCGAGGCCCATGGGCGACCAGCGCCATTCGCCATATTCCGAGATGTTGTAGCCGTCGCCATAATTGGGCCCGGTTTGCAGGAACATCGTGGTGCCCGAGGGCGGGCCGCCAAGGCCACCATGGCAGCCGATACAATTGTCCGATGTCAGAAAATGCTGGGTGTCATCGGGGCGGGCAGGGACGTGATCCAGCCATTCGCTGGGCAGTGTCTGCACGTCACCGGGGCGCACAAAGATGCCATCGGTGGGCGGGAACATGGCGGCGAAGGTCTCGTTGATCTGCGTGGGCGAGGCTGACGCCATGGCGTTGGAGGCGTCCAATGCGGTGTCATTGTGGAAATAATCCTTGATCAAGGCGGCTTCGCTTTCGCCCATGGCCGGGCGCTGCACGGCGGGCAGATTCATCGGGCCGGGCGGAAACGTATCAAGGTCGCGCCAGCTTTCATCGACGCGGAAGATCAGTGGCTCACCGGGATAGCCTTCGATGTTGTCGAGGCTGGAAAAGATCAGCTCTGCGTCCGAGGATGCGTGGCAACGCATGCACATACCGTCACCGGCCAGCCCGGTGGCCGGTGAAAACGGTGCATCGAAAGTGTCGATTTCAGCCGATTGCGCGACCGAGGCAAAGAACCACCCGCCGTGAGAGATCGCGCTGTCCTTGACCATCACGGTCCAGTTGAGGCCACCCTCCTTGCGCAAATAATCAAGCATCAACTCTTCGACCGTGGTCGGGTCGTCGGGATGCATATAGGTCAGCATTTCGCGATATTCGTTGTAGTGCGCGGAGGGCGGCGTGGCCATTTCCTTGACCGCCATCGCCCCGTCGGGAATGACGCCTTTGCGCCCGCCTTCAAGCCAGGTGATCACCTCGGGCGAGTAATAAATCCGCACCGCAGGGTGGGTGCCGTAATTTGTACCCAGAATGAACGGCCCCGTATCGCGCCAGCTTTTGTCGCGGGTCCAGCCTTCCTTGGCGAACACGCGGTCCGCGACAAAGGGATAAAGTTGTTTTTGATAGTCCAGCAGCGGCATCGCCGAAGGCAGCGGCAATGTGACATTCTGCGCGTGCAACGCTCCGGTGCTCAGTAAGACTGCACTCAGCAGCCCGGCCCAAAAACGCGACATGGCAATCTCCTCAAATATCAGACAACGATGCACGTATCAGTTGTTTCAATCAAGGTTCTTGAAGGCCCCGTCCGTGCTTAAAGTCATAAAATTGTTCTGATTTTGATAAGATATGCTGCGGTCCATCGCGTATTTAGGCGCGCCGAGGTATGCAGGTCGCACATGGATCCAATCGCATTTATTGTATAATTTACACATGACCCGTGGCGATGGGCCATCCGCGCGGATGACAGTGTTCAGGATGCCTCAATCGGGCTTTGCTCCGGGTCGTTGGATGTGGAATTTGATGTTACAACAGGATCGGATTTCGTCTTGTACGTGTATAGCGCGACAATAACCGCGAGCGTCAGAAACGCGATTTCGATCATGAACACAGCAAGGTATGGCGTCGATGCGGACATTTCGGATTGCCCGGAATATCCAACGATAATGTCGCGCACGATACCGGCCAGCGCCACACCGATCCCGGCGCAGGTCGCTTGCACGGCCCCCCATGTTCCCAGGGCAAGTCCGATCTGTTCCTTGGGCGCGGCCCGCATTGAGGCCGTAAGGGTCGCATGGCCGAAAAGCCCGGCGCCGAGACCCGTAGCGAACGTGCCCGACAGGAAGGCAGGAATGCCAAATCCCAAGGACGCCGCGATGATCAGCGCAAAGCCGGGTATGCCGATCGCGGCCCCGATCCATGTCAGTTTTTGCGCGGAGCCTCCTTTGGTCAGAACACTGGACGCAATGCCAAACCCGATCAACGTGCCCAGCGCCAGCAGGGCCGTCAGTTTGGTGGTCTGCGCCACAGTCAAGCCAAGAGCCTGTCCGCCGTAAGGCTCCAACAATACATCCGCCATTCCGTAGCCAAATGTGCCGAGACCGATGATGATCATCAGGCGCATCATGCCGGGGCGGGCGATCAGGTCTTTCCACGCCAGTTTGAAGGCGACGGGTGTGGCGGTGCGCATCTGTTGCGCACGGGTCCGGTCGCGGGCTTCCTGTTTCCACATCGCGATCAGGTTGAACGCTGCTGTCACCACGGCCGTGCCCTGAATGACCTGAATCAGCCGTCCGGGTGAATAGTCTTCAAGCAAAGCACCATAGATCAACGCACTGACCACCATACCGACCAACAGCATGACATACATCAGCCCGACAACTTTTGGCTGGTCTTCTTGCTTGACCAGATCCGTCGCAAGCGCGAGGCCCACGGTCTGCACCATATGCACGCCGGCGCCGACCAGCAGGAAGGCAAGCGCCGCGGCGGAATGACCTATCCACAAGGGTGTGTCGTAGGATTCGCCATAGCCGGACAGCACCAGCAAAGCGAATGGCATCACGGCAAAGCCTCCGAATTGATACAGCGTGCCTTTCCAGATGTAGGGCACACGGCGCAGCCCCAGGGCAGAGACATGGGTGTCTGATTTGTAGCCAATCAGTGTCCGGAACGGCGCAAAGACAAGGGGCAGGGCGAGCATGCCCGCAACAATGGTCGCTGGAACGGACAGTTCGACGATCATCACGCGGTTCAGCGTGCCCACCAACAGCACCAGCGCCATACCGACGGAGATTTGGAAAAGGGATAGGCGGAGCAGCCGAGACAGGGGAACGTCTTCAGAGGCGATATCCGCGAAGGGCAGGTATTTCGGCCTAATCGTCGTCAGTTTGCGTATTGCAATGTTTCGATAGTCAAACATCGATCAAACTCGTTTCGTCAATGGACCGCGTCTGCCTTGCCGGATCAAGGATCGCAGACAGAACAATATCGAGGGCCCGTCCGGCAAACCGTGACGGGCCCACGCATTATTTTGTGACGACATCCGGAGACGGAAGCGCCGCAGAAGCCAGAACATCGTTCGGTTTCAACACTGCCCGTGCTGTCGTGCCGTCTGGGAGAATCACAGTGATCTCCTGGCCGCCATTCAGCGATGGGCTGACATAGGACGCTTTTGCAGTGTCCATATCGGTGCTGCGCAGAACGTCCGCTGACGCAGATTCTGCACCACTGCCCAGGTCATTGCCGGACAGATAGTCCGAAACCCAGGTGGTGTTGCTCAGAACGGCGACATGCACCGCGAAAGAACCAACAGCAACAGCGCCAAGGAAAAGCGGCACACCAACTGTTGGCGATACCACAAGCCACATTTTTGCATTATTCATGTGTTTTCTCCGTTATCCGAGCCAAGGCGTCGAAAACGCGACGAGAATGTGTGCAAGCAAAGAAATGGCGCCGAATACACGCGTGCCATCGATCAGATAGCTGTGCACCTCTTCCGCTTCTTGCAACGTCAAACCAGTCGGCCAGACTTTGTCAGGATCATCAGACATATACGGTCTCCTCTTAAAAGGTCTTAAGGTGTGCTGCCAAAAACGCCCAGAATAGACGGTCAACGCACGCCATGGTCCGGTTGCATCACCGCTTGGACACACCCGTGGTCCAAGATTGTCTATTTTTTCTGACATAATCAAGTGTACATTTTGATTGACACTTAATTGCTTACCCAATGAACCAAGGATATTATACGAAATTCCTGCACGCCTCACCCAACTCGACGGGTCTTGGCGGTACTGTAACCTGACGTCTGGAAATTTAGTTGGAGATTGCGCTGAGAGCCCCTGCCGAGGCGTGCCCCGGCAG
>NZ_JAIMIA010000067.1 GCF_019966495.1 Tateyamaria pelophila
GATCCGCGCCTCAAGCCACAATCATCAGCTCTGTCGCCTCAACATGTAGTCTTGCCGGAACAAAGGGGATAAGCCTTTTGCGGAGGTTTTTGGGCGGTTGCAGCGAGGAGGAATTCGTCATTTGCACCGCAGGGTCCGTGTAATCGGAGCCGTCCCAAGCCGAGAATGCGTTTCAAGTGGACAAAGAGCATTTCGACTTTCTTTCGCAACCGCATCGAGATTGCATATTGCTTGGTTTTGGCAATATCGCGGGCAACCTGTCGGGCATCTTCATGTTCTTCGCGGGTGATGGATCGGAAGTCAGCGTTGGGGCAGCATTTTGCTTTCGACGGGCAGGCCTGACAGGTCAGCTTCAATGCGCGATACTTGGCGACGCCTGTGCCGTCAGGGCCTCGATTTGGGTCTGAGTAGTTGCGCCGGAACTGCTTGAGCGGTTTGTCTTCCGGGCAGATGTATTGGTTGTTCTCGGGATCCCATTCAAAGTCGATGCGGGACCATGTGCCGTCTGTTCGACCTGCTTTGTCGAGCACTGGAATGTGGGGTTTGATGTTGCGGTCCACCAGCCAGAGCCAAATCATGGGCGATAATGCTGGCGTTCAACAGGCCTACCGCTGCTCCTTCGATTTTTTGCTGGCGAATGTCCTCTGTGGATGGCTCCTGCATTGCAAGACATTCTTGACGTTTATTGCGGCGGTTAGTCAGCACAGTCGTCTGTCCGGCCTGTTCATGTGGTGATCTGCCATTGGTCTTCCCTCTCGGGACATTGCTTCGCAATAGCCTGCCGGGCAGTGGATGATTTCCGCAAGCGAGGTTCCTGTCGGCTTCACGGCCTTCGGGGCCAACGTCATTCCCTTAGTGTCCTTGCTTTTGGTTGACTTTGTCCCGCATCTTCGCATCACGCGACTTGCATTTCGGGCAGGTTTCCCGATCAGGTGACCGGCTGCCGGTAATTCTCCTGTCTCGTCAACATTGCCCGGATCACGCGCGCCGTTTTGTTCGCCATGGCAACCGTCACAAGCCGAACCGGCTTGCCGGCGAGCATCCTCGCGGTCCAGATATCGACTTTCTCGGGATGGCGTTTTGCCATCAATACGGGCAATTTCATGCCAACGATAAGGAGTTTCCTGAGGTAGTGATCACCTTTCTTGGTAATCCGCCCAAGCCTCTCTTTGCCGCCACTGAACTTGTTGAGCGGGGTTAAGCCCAGCCAAGCGGCCAGATCTCGTCCGGTTTTGAACTGTTTGGCGTCGCCGATGGTCGCCACGATGGCTGACGCCGTAATCGGGCCAATCTCCCATTGCCCGGCAGGCGATTGTGTAGCAATCTGCCCAGAGGGCGCACCTGCATCAGTCGGCGTGTGTTGGCATCTCGCCGAGCATGGCTCTCGATCAACTTGGAAAAGCCTTCAATTCAGGCGCTGAGCCCAAGGAGTTGATAACACAGGGTGCCGAGAACCCCGTTCGCCAGTTCGGGAATTTTGGGTTGATCACCTTCCAGGTGGCTTTTGGAAAAGCGGACCACAGCCTCAACCCCGGTTGGGAGAACATAGACAAACTCACGCAGCATCCCTCGTATCATGTTTGAGACCTGGGTTCTCTGGCGGACGATGAGTTCGCGCGTGCGGTGGGCGGTCAAAAGAGCTTGTTGGTCTTCCGTCTTGATCTCAACAAATCTCATCGTCGGGCGGCCAACCGCTTCGCAGATTGCCTCTGCATCCACTGCGTCGGTCTTTCCGCGATTGACATATGGCTTGACGTAAGTTGCTGGCATCAAGCGGACATCGTGCCCTAAATTGCGAAGTTCACGGCCCCAATGATGGGCCGAACCGCAGGCTTCCATACCGACCACACAAGGCGGTAGGCCCTCAAAGAACTCTAACAGTTTTGCGCGTTTGATCTTCTTGTTGAAGACCTTGTCGCCTGTCACAGAAACTCCATGAACCTGGAAAACCTCCTTGGCCAGATCCAGTCCTATGGTTTTTACGTGCATTGGGTGGCTCTCTCAAAAGCAGATTTTCACACCTGCATTATGGCGCATTGCGACGCCGGGCGGAGCAGGAGCCATCCACTTCATCCGCTTCTGCCTTTGTGATGACCTCTTTCAGGTCCGGGCGATCCCTGCGCCACGCCCGCCAGGTTTTTTCCGTAATGCCCAGATGCAACCACAGCCCCGAAAGCGTAAAGGCCCGCAACAGCGACACGGATTCATGCGTCTGCTCGCCCTGATGGGAAAACACCCGGTCCTCTTGTAGCGGGTTTTCCGTCGCCCAATCGAAGTAGGACACGCAGGCCCGACACAAATCGTCGTTGGTCTCAAATAGCGATGTTCTGCCATGGGCGGTACGCAGCTTCCAAAAGGCGTTTCCATGCGAGAATGTCCCGTCTGGGCTTCGGTCTGTGTTGCCTTGATCCGTCGTCGTTTTACTGCCTCGTTCTGATTGGAGGTATAGTTACGGTAGTTGCATTTGTAACCGAATTTTCTGTGGTCACTTGGGCTGCTCCCATTGCTTGGTGATGCCGTTCCAACGCCGACCGTCCGGGCCGTGCTTTTCTCATTCCTAAAGCCTGCGCCGGTCCGCCAGTGACACTATCTTTCTCGTCCACATCTTAGGGAATGCATGTCGCCCACAGCAAATCCGTGCCGCATATCATCCGCCTTTGCGTTGGGCTTGGGCGCAGGACGCTTACTCCCTTCTCCCTTCTGACAATTAGACAATACCTGACAAAACGCATCCTCCGGCCGAGGTGAGGGGATTTTGTCATATTGTCAGGTGGTGTCTGCGTATTTTCGGAGGCTCTTTCAGCCAAGGCTAACCAACGGCTCATTTCACGCCCTCCAACCGGGGATTGACCGCAAACAGCTTGGCGGGGCGTCCCTGCCCTGATTGGTTGATTGGGGCGATCCAGCCTGCGTCCCGAAGCACGGCAAAAGCCGGACCGATTTCTTTGGCAGACTGAAGGCCAACCAATCCCCGGCGCTGTATTTCGCGGGTGCTGATTTGGCGCAGACCCTCGGCCATGATGATTTCGCCTATACGGCTGGCAGCGCGCACCTCTGCGGGCATGGATGCGGCCCCGTAGGCACGGTGGGCGTGCTTCCGTAGATGCTCACCTACATAGTGACAGGCGCGGCCCAGATGATCCGCACCGATGGCGGTGACTTTTGGGGCTGCGTCAATTGCATAGTCCAGCAAGGCCAAGACTGTTGCGACACGAACCGCCATTCCTGGCATCTTGCCAATGTGACTTTTCATCAAGCCAGCGGCGTAAGTCTTCCATTCCCGACATTGCTCACAAAAGGCTTGCAGAGCATCTTGGGCCTGAGGGTTTAAGTGCAGAAAAAACGGACGCTGCTCGCCCTTCTCGTCAATGGATGGCTAGAAGGCCCGCAAGCGTTCCATAGCCTGTTGCGCGATCCCGGCATCCTGGGTCGTGGTGGGGCGGCGCGATGGCACCGGTGCGGGTTAGCCCAATAGCGGATACATCGCTCATTGCTTCTCCAACCGTTTTCAAGGCTCCCGGTGTCTTTAGAAACACCTGTTCAAACTTGGCGGGCTCAAGCTGAGCTGTAAACAAGTTACGTCTGGGATGGACACGTGCTGCATGGCGGAAGAATGAACTTCGCTATGCGGTTTTCACAGATGTTCCGTTCTTGCGAAGCTTAATTGGAAGCCGAGCAACAGCCGCGCAGATTTTCTGAACCTTCGGGCTCCCGTCTGCGTTCGCGGGGTTGTGGGACATAGTGCTATAGTACGCACCACCTGCTATCGGGTTATATGGGATTGCCTCACGACAACCGGACATTCCAAACGATCAATCGATTGTGTGACTTCTGGCTTGAGCAACTCTTTGACACACCATTGGCCCATTTCGCGGTGTGGCAACAAAACCGTCGTCAGGCCCGGTGACAGATGTTGGGCAATCTCCTGATCGTCGTATCCCATAACGGCAATGGTTTCCCCGATTTTCTCGCCAAGCTCTTTGAGAGCTTCATAGCACCCGACCGCCATCAGATCATTGGCGCAAAAAATGGCATCAGGGCGTGATTTGCCGGACATGAGTTGCAAGGTCGCCTCGCGCCCACCGCTGGGCAAAAAGTTGCCTTCGGCGATGAGCGACGGATCGACAGGGATACGCGCCGCGCGAAGCGCCCTTTCGTATCCCTCCATGCGCTGGTCCGACGCCTCCATCCAGCTTTCTCCGGTGATAAAGGCAATGCGCCGATGTCCGGCGGCGAGCAGAACTTTCGTCGCCTCTTCGCCACCACGCCGTTCTGCGGGAACGACCGACGCGTATTTGCCAGCATGATCGTAACAATTCAGCATCACGGCGCGATGTCGGCCCAGGGCATCGGGCGGTTTGGCTTCACGCGTCAGGATGGAACTGTAGATAACGCCGATGACCCCGTCATGGGCCCATTTCTTCAGAACTTCGGCCTCATATTGTTTGTCGCCACCCGTCATGACAACTTCGACGATGATATTGTTTTTCCACGCCTCTTCCTGAACGCCTTCGATGGAGATTGCCGCAAAGGGGCTGGTCGCGATTTCATCAAGCATCAACCCGATTACACCCAGTCCCGCCGACTTTGGGGGGCGGCCTGCGCCACGGGCTCGGTAGCCCAGGGCGTCAACCGCTTCTTTGACGCGTTTTCGTGTCTCACGGCTGATGCGCATGTCTTCGAGCCCATTCAAGACAAAAGAAACGGTCGATTGAGACACCCCGGCATGGAGCGCCACATCCTTCATCGTGACCCGGGACGGGTTATTTTCCTTGGGGGTTTTCACCGAAATCTCAAACCTCTTGCCTAACGCTAATAAATATTGCTAATAATATTAGCACAAGCAGAATCAACACGCTTCGGGAGGGGGATGTGAGATGGCTTCGCGATCAAGACTGACTCAAACGCAAGCTGCATGGCTGATGCTCGCGCCATTCCTCGCCACCTATGCCTTGTTTCTGATCTACCCGTTTTTCCGAGGCATCTGGATCAGTCTGCACGATTGGAACCTGCTGGCCGTCGCGTTCAACCCCGACGCCAAGGAGTTCGTCGGTATTCGAAATTACGAACGCGTAATGTGGGGAAAGAACATCACGTGGTCGCTCTTCAATGCGCCGGTCTGGCAGGCCCTGGGCCTCATTGGACTTGGCCTTTCCGTCTTCCTTCGCCGGATGAACCGCCTGAGCCGCTTTAATGCGATTGCCCTTGCAATCGTGTCAGCGCTCTTGGTTTTCCTCCCCGGTTTTCATCCCGGCGAAGGAGGGCGTTGGTATGATCGGCGGTTCTGGCCGACAGTTGGAAACACACTGACCTTTGTGGCCTTCGCCGTTCCGGGTGTGACGATTTCAGCGCTGTTGCTTGCCGCAGCCCTGAATCGCGAAACCCGCGCGATGAGTATTTTGCGAACCCTCTTTTTCATCAGCCAAGTGCTGTCGGTTACGGTTGTGACCCTGATCTGGCAGATCATGTTCTCGCCGCGGCAAGGTCTTATCGCCAATATCACAGAGACATTCGGCGGTACGCCGATCAATTGGCTGACCGATCAGCAATTCGCCATGGCCGCGATCGTCATTGCCACTGTCTGGTGGTCGCTCGGAATTGCGATGATCCTGTTTCTGGCAGGCCTTCAGGACATCTCTCAAGACATCTACGAAGCCGCTGTACTTGATAATGCGAAAGGGGTCAGAGCGTTCTGGTACATTACCTTGCCCAACCTCACCCGGACGATCTCTGTTGTTGTGATCCTGCAAATCATTCTGCATTTTCAGGTGTTCGGGCAGCCGCATTTGATGACCCAAGGCGGGCCGAACGACGCGACGCAGGTGTTGGTACGCTACATCTATCAGACCGGGTTCCGCGACAGCGAGTTGGGCCGTGCAAGTGCGATGGCGGTGTTCCTGTTCCTCATCATGGGATCATTTTCGATCATCCAGTTTGTTGTCGGACGGGAGAAAGACTGATGAACCGCAGCTCCTACTGGCTTGTCCTCGGCCTTTCGATCCCGGCATTCATTTGGCTGGTTCCGACGCTCTGGATGGTATCGCTGTCCTTTCAACCCAACGAGGTATTGGCGCGCACGACGTCTTCTACGTTCTTTGGCCTGATCCCGCTGCCGTTCACGTGGGACAACTACGCCGCTCTCTTCTCCTTTGGCCAGACGCCCTGGTGGTTCCTCAACTCTGTCATCGTGGCCGTCGGAATGACCCTGGGTGTGCTTTTTGTCTCCACGACCGCAGGCTATGTGCTGGCGCGCATGGAGTTTCCGTTCAAGCGCACGATCATGGTGATGTGCCTGATCGGATTGATGGTGCCAGAGCAGGCGGTGTTCATTCCTCTTTATACGATGTTCGCCGATTTTGGCTGGCACAACAGCTACCACGCGTTGATCCTGCCGCGCATGGCGGTGCCGATCGGCGTGTTTCTGATGATGCAGTTCTTTCGGGCGATCCCCAAAGACATCGAAGAAGCAGCGCGCCTGGACGGCGTCACATGGCTCAGGATCTTCTGGTACGTCATGCTGCCGCTCGCGCGGCCTGCGATGATGACACTGGCGATCCTGACGTTCCTTTACGCCTGGAACGACTACCTCTGGCCGCTCGTTTCCGCGCAGCAGCGGGAGTATTTCACGATCACTTTGGGTCTTGCGTCCATTCAATCCAATTTCGCGCAATCAGAAGGGCTGGGCCGTGTCATGGCTTCGGGCGTCATCGCCTCGCTTCCGGTTGTCATTCTGTTTCTGATTTTCCAGCGGTACGTGGTGCAAGCCATGACTGTTGGCGGATCCAAGGGCTAACGCACATTCAGGGAGGAAACTATGAAACATATGCTTCTAGGCGCGGCCATGGCCGCAGGGGTCGCCACAACGGCACCCGCACAAGAGATCACGCTGGGCCGGTTTTTTGGCGCGTGCGAAGACGCGGGTACGGATACCACCACGTCCTCGGGCGAGGCGTGTATCATCCAGTCGATCATCAACGCGGCAGATGCCGAGCTTGACGGGATCAGCATCAACACGCTGCCCACCGACTGGGGCAACTACTACGATCAGATCAAAGCGGCCTACGCAGGTGGAACACCGCCGGACGTGCACGTCATGCACCGCCACCGCGTTCCGGAATTCGCAGGCCTCGGAGCGGTTGCCGAGATTTCCGGCGAACTGGAAGCAGCCGGCATTGACCCCTCCGACTGGTCACCCGCCGCGTTGGATGCCGTCAGCTTCAACGGCGGTATCTATGGGGTACCGATGGATTTTCATGCCAACCTCTGGCACGTCAACATGGACCTGATGGCACAGGCGGGTCTGGTCGAAGACGGCAAGCCAGTGCTGCCGTCTTCCCCCGAAGAGCTCTTGGCCCAAGCCCAACAGTTCAAGGACGCGACCGGTCAGGACTACCTCGCTGCGGACTTTGCACAGTTCCCGATCGGTGTGCGCGTCGTCCTGGCGCTGATGTGGCAGCAAAACGCCAATATCTTTACAGAGGACGGCACCGCCACGATCAACACCGAAGCCGGTCAGAATGCGGTCACGGCGATCACTCAGCTGTTCGATGCCGGGCTGGCAAATCCGCAGCTGAACTATGCCGACAGCCAGCAAGCGTTTCTGAACGGCGAGGCTGGTATTCTGGTCAACGGTACATGGGTCGTTGATTTCTACACCGCAGAAGCCGCCAAGGAAGAGGTCGGTCTTGATAGCTACTACGTGGCGGATTTTCCGACGTTGTTTGAAACGGGCGCGACCTGGGCTGACAGTCACATGTGGGCCATTCCCGCGTCGATCGAGGGCGAGAACCGAGCCGCCGCATTGAAGGTTCTGGCCTTTATCAACGACCACAACATCGACTGGGCGCGCACGGGCCACATGTCTGTCCGGACGTCCGTGGTGGAAAGCGATGCGTATCAGGCGCTGCCGCACCGCGATGAATACACCGGCACCGCTGATATTGCGCGCGATACGCCACCATCCGAACGGTACGGCGCCATTCAGGATGTTCTGAACCGCGAATTGCAGGCGATCTGGTTGACCGACAAGGCCGTTGGTGACGCGCTTGCCGATGCAGAGCTTGAAGTTCAGGACCTGCTGGACCGCTGAGCAAACCGCCGCCCCTCCCAACAACCGGCGGGGCGGCATGACGACTTACGAAGTGGATACCCCGATGGACCGTTGGACCACCGCACAAGCCAAAGACTGGTGGCAAGGCCGCCCGTGGGTTTGTGGATTTAACTTTCTGCCCTCCACGGCCGTCAACTTCATCGAGATGTGGCATCCCGACAGTTTTGACCCACCCACCATCGCCCGCGAACTGGGCTGGGCCGCTGAGATCGGGTTCAATGCAATTCGGGTGAATTTGCACTTTCTGGGGTGGCTGAATGACCCTCAAGGGACGATGGACCGCCTTGATCAGTTGATGGCGATTGCCCATGAACTCTGCATCGACACCATTCCGTGCCTGTTCGACGATTGTGGCTTTGGCGGAGATGAACCCGTCTGGGGCCCGCAGCCCGAGCCGGTTCCGGGCATTCACAACAGTCGGGCCGTTGCTTCTCCGGGCCGGGCCATTGTCCTGGATCCCGAGCGGCGCGACGATCTGCAACACTATGTGCGCGCGATCGTGCGCCATTTCCGCGACGACCCGCGTATCCTGTTCTGGGATCTTTACAACGAACCCGGTAACCGGATGAATTTCACACAGGATGCCTATGGGCACTACGCCTCAGAGCTTGAAAAGGGCGCGCTGTCCCTGATGGAAAGCTGCTTTGACTGGGCCCGGGCCGAAAACCCGACCCAACCCCTGACTGTCGCCGCGTGGACAACGCCCCTGCCGGGGGACAACAGCCACCCCTACCAGACTGAAATCGACCGCAGTGCGTTGTTACAGTCCGACATCATTACGTTTCACGCCTATTGGAACCGCGCGCGCGTGTCACAGTTCATCGATTTTCTCAAAGTGCTGGATCGTCCGATCCTGTGTACCGAATGGATGGCTCGGGCCGTTGACAGTCGGATCAGCGATCAGCTGGAATTGTTTCACGATCGCCTGGTCGGATGTTTCCAATGGGGGCTGGTCAAGGGACGGACGCAAACCTGGCTGCCCTGGCCGGACGAACTCGTGCGGGCGCATGGCGGCGACGCGAACCGTGATATCTGGTTCCATGACCTGCTACATGAAGATGGAACGCCCTATGACCAACGCGAAATTGATACGATCCGCAGGCTGACCCGAGGCGACGCGCGCACCCATGACCGGACAGCAAGCTGATGCAGCGCGGCTGGGATTTGCCATTTTCGTGAGGCCGCAAGCTTCGCCAGATAATGGCCACCAAACCGTTGAGCGCGCGCGTTTCCCTGACGTGGCTCACTCGCCGGAACGGACTTCCCGGACCCAGGCAATCAGGGTTTCGCGGGCCTCCTGATCCATCTGAATCGCGTTGGGGGGTGGCATGGCGTGGCTGACGCCGGCCTGAATATAGATCTGGCTGGCATGTTGTGCGACATCACCGGGCGTTTCCAAATGGACTCCATTCGGTGCCCATTTCATGTTGCCCCAAACCGGCTCGCGGGCATGGCACATGGAGCAGTTGCTGATCACGACGTCATAGGCATCATCAAAACTGGCGGCGGACGCAAATTTTTGCTCGTAGGGGGTCAGCGGGCGCGCCTCGGCTTCCTCCCACGTCTCGGTCGGGCGGACAGATGACAGCCAGGCAATCGCAATCATGAGCAACACAGTCACGCCCCATGTCCAATGCGGACCACTGCCTGTCGCATGCAGCGTATTGAAATAGTGCCGGATCGTGACGCCCGTCAGGAAAATCAGACTGGCGATGATCCACGCATATTCCGTGCCAAACGCCAGCGGATAATGGTTGGAGAGCATCAGGAACACGACCGGCAAGGTCAGATAATTGTTATGGGTGGACCGGACCTTTGCGATCTTGCCGTATTTGGCATCCGGCGTCCGCCCGGCCTTGAGATCCGCAACCACGATCCTTTGGTTCGGCATGATCTGAAAGAACACGTTCGCCGTCATGATCGTCGCGGTAAACGCCCCAAGGTGCAGGAGCGCTGCGCGGCCTGTGAATATCTGATTATAGCCCCAGGACATCGCGACAAGGATGACGAACAACAGCAACATCAAAGTCGTAGGATGATCGCTCAACTTGGATTTGCACATGTAGTCATAGGCCAGCCAGCCGATCGTCAATGAGCCACCGGAAATCAGGATGCCCTGCCACAGCGACAGATCTGCCTTGGTGGGATCCAGCAGGAACAACTCTCCGCCGACCCAGTAAACGATCATCAACAGCGCCGCACCCGATACCCAGGTGATGTAACTTTGCCATTTGTGCCAGATCAGGTGTTCGGGCATGTTTTCGGGCGCCACCATGTACTTCTGGATGTGGTAAAATCCGCCGCCATGCACTTGCCATTCTTCACCCGACGCGCCCGCAGGCATGTTGGGTGCTTTTTTCAGACCCAGATCCAGAGCGATGAAAAAGAACGACGCGCCGATCCACGCCATCGCGGTGATGACATGCAACCAGCGGACAGAGAACGCGACCCAGTCCCACATCACAGCCAAATCATACATCATCACCCTCCTTGGATTCACATTTCGGACACACTAGGCGGCCTCTGATTGTTCTGGTATTGTCATAAAATATCAAGCAGCATCAAAAAAAACCGAACAATGTCCTATCTCGAAAACATCCGTACCTTTGTTCGTGTCTATGAATTAGGCAGCATGTCTGCGGCCGGGCGGGATTTGCGGATATCTCCGGCTGTCACGTCTTCGCGGATCTCTCAACTCGAAGAGCACCTGAGCGTCCGCTTGTTCCAGCGCACGACGCGTAGTTTGACGCCGACAGAGCAAGGCAAAGCCTTTTATGGCGGCGCTTGCGAGGTGCTGGAATCCGTTGAAAACGCCGAAGCGCAGGTTGTGAACATCACGGACAATCCCAAAGGATCGTTGTTCGTCGCCGCGCCGCTGGGCGTCGGCCGACGCCTGATCGCGCCGCTGGTGCCAGAGTTTCTGGCAGAGTATCCCGAAGTGAAAGTGCGCTTGCGCCTCACGGACCGCAAGGTTGATCTGACGACCGAAGGCCTTGATCTGGCATTCTTCCTCGGTCAACCCGAAGACAGCAACCTGCGCATCCGCAAGATCGCGGATGTCACGCGCGTGCTGTGCGCCGCGCCTGAATACATTGCCGCGCATGGCAATCCTGCCTCTGGTGACGACGTGATCGCGGACAAACACGAGTGTCTGAATTTGCGCTTTCCGGGTGCGCCTGAATTTCAATGGCCACTTGTCACGCCTGACGGCACAAAAAGGTTTCGTGTTGCGGGGCGATACGAGTCCGATGATGGGGACGTACTGACCGACTGGGCGCTTGCCGGCCACGGGATCGCGATGAAGCCCGTGTTTGAAGTGTCAGATCATATCGCAGAGGGTCGATTGATCCCGGTGGCCACGCAGACACCGCCGGAGCCGATCCAGATGGCGTGTTTGTTTACACATCGCAAACGACAGGATCCCAAGACGCGCCTGTTCATGGAATTCGTCATCGAGCGGATTGGCGATGCTGTGCGCAACAGCTCAATGCAGGCTCAGCTGCCGCGATAGGTTGAATAGCCGAATGGCGAAAGCAAAAGCGGCACGTGATAATGCGACGCCTCCGACATGCCGAACCGCAAGGGGATCACGTCCAGAAAACGAGGCGCTTCCGGGGGGACGTTCGTCGCATCGAGATAGCTGCCAGCATGGAAGACAAGCTCGTATGTGCCGATCTCGAATGCATCTGCTGGCAAAATCTGTTCGTCCGTACGACCATCGTCATTGGTGGTCAGAGTCTTGAGATGCGTACGATTGTCGCCATCAATCCTGAACAGTTCGATCTTCAAACCGCTGGCAGGACAGCCGCGCGCCGTATCAAGTACATGGGTTGTCAAATATCCGGCCATGGGTCGCCTCCGATAATGGATAGGTGCATATAGTCAGATGCTCAGCATTTCAGCAAAGCCCCACTAAAATATAGTCTTTCGTGTTTTTTTTGAAAAAGAATTCGATTGTTTTGTATTAGATAGGCTCAAATTCGAAGGGAACTCTGCTTGTGAACCGTTACCCACGCGATATGACCGGATACGGGGCGAAACCGCCCGCCGCCAATTGGCCCGGCAATGCCAAAATCGCCGTTCAGATCGTTTTGAACTACGAAGAGGGTGGCGAAAACAACATCCTGCACGGCGATGCCGCCTCAGAGGCATTCTTGTCCGAGATCACCGGTGCGCAGCCTTGGCCGGGGCAGCGCCATTGGAACATGGAAACGCTCTATGAATACGGATCGCGTGCCGGTTTTTGGCGCGTGCACCGCATGCTGAGCGATTTGCCCATTACTGTTTACGGCGTGGCCACGGCCCTTGCCCGCGCACCGGAACAGGTTGCGGCCATGAAGGCATCCGGCTGGGAAATTGCCAGTCACGGCCTGAAATGGATCGAACACAAGGACATGAGCGAGGACGAAGAACGGGCGCAGATTGCCGAAGCCATTCGTCTGCATACCGAAATTACCGGAGCCGCACCGCGCGGCTGGTACACGGGCCGCTGCTCCAACAACACCGTCCGCCTTGCCGCCGAAACAGGTCAGTTCGCCTATGTCGCGGACAGCTATGCCGATGATCTGCCCTACTGGATGCAATTCGGGGACCGTGATCAGCTGATCGTGCCCTACACGATGGACTGCAACGATATGCGCTTTGCCATTCAGGCGGGCTTTACCAACGGCGACCAGTTCGAAAGCTATCTGAAGGACAGCTTTGACATGCTGTACGAGGAAGGGGAAGCGGGCGCGCCCAAGATGCTGTCCATCGGGTTGCACTGTCGCTTGATCGGCCGCCCCGGTCGCGCCGCCGCCCTGCGCCGCGTGATCGAGCACATGAAATCGCATGAGGGTGTGTGGTTTGCCACCCGGCTTGAGATCGCGCAGCATTGGGCCAAAGAGCATCCGGCCAAGCAGATGACACGCCCATCAGACATGCAACGCGTCGATTTTGTTTCCGAATTCGGCGGTATTTTCGAGCACAGCCCCTGGATTGCGGAAGGGGCCCACGCGCTGGAGCTTGGACCAAGCCACGACACCGCAAAGGGCATCCATCAGGCCTTGGCGCGCATTTTTCGGACGGCTCCCGAAGCCGCGCGCCTTGGCGTTCTGACAGCACACCCTGACCTGGCGGGTAAGCTCGCCGCCGCCGGCAAACTGACCGCCGAGAGCACGTCCGAACAGGCCGGGGCCGGCCTGGACATGCTGACCGACGAAGAACGCACGACGTTTCAGAACCTCAACACGCAATATGTGGAACGGCACGGCTTCCCCTTCATCATCGCCGTACGCGATCACACCAAAGCCTCGATCATGGATGCCTTCAAACGCCGCATCGACAATGACCGCGCCACGGAATTCGACGAAGCCTGCCGTCAGGTCGAACGCATCGCCGAGTTGCGTCTGGAAGAGAAATTTGGCGCATGAGCCAAACGATCCTCATAGAGGAGATCACTTCAGCCGCATTTGCGCCTTTTGGCGACGTGATAGACACGACTGGCGATCCGGACAAAATCATCAACCAGGGCCTGTGCGGTCGCTACCATGATCGGGCCACGCTGGACTTTTCGGATGGCCGGGCCGGTATCAGCCTTTTCAAGGCCGAACCGCGGTCGCTGCCGCTTGAATTGCATATGGTCGAGCGTCACCCGGTCGGCTCACAAACATTTATCCCGATGTCGGAACACGGGTTTCTGGTGATTGTCGCTGCCGATGAAAGAGGCACTCCCGGCGCACCACGGGCATTTTTTGCCCATCCGGGACAAGTGATCAATTTTCATCGCGGCACATGGCATGGCGTGTTGACGCCCCTGTCAGAGCCCGGATTGTTCGCAGTGGTCGATCGCATCGGGGTCGGCGCAAATTTGGAAGAACACTGGTTCGACACCCCGTACATGGTCGAACAGGCATAATAACGCTGCCGGCACGGGGCTGGCTCAGGCTACGCAACGAAGGGACCCAACAATGGCCGATACATCAATCGGGACACCGGAACAGCTCCGAGATCCGAACTACACACCAGCGCTTCATCGCGCCATTCCACTGGGAATCCAGCACGTGCTGGCGATGTTCGTGTCAAACGTAACGCCCGCGATCATCATTGCCGGGGCCGCAGGTTTCGGATTTGGGTCTGACGCGGGCGCGCAGGGCTTCCCGGATATGACCTACCTGATCCAGATGTCGATGCTGTTTGCCGGTATCGCGACACTATTCCAGACCATCGGCTTCGGACCCATCGGCGCGCGGCTGCCGATTGTCCAAGGCACCAGCTTTGCCTTTATTCCGATCATGATTCCACTGGTTGCCGGCAAAGGTGTCGAGGCGCTTCCCGCGCTCTTTGGTGGTGTCATCATCGGGGGCCTTTTCCACACATTCATCGCGACATTCATCGGCAAGATCCGCTTTGCCTTGCCGCCTTTGGTCACCGGGCTTGTCGTCACGATGATCGGTCTGGCGCTGGTCAAAGTCGGTATCCAGTACGCTGCCGGCGGCGTCCCTGCGATCAATCAGCCCGAATACGGTAGTTTGCTGAACTGGTCTGCCGCTCTGGTCGTGATTTTTGTGACACTCGCTCTCAAGTTCTACGCCAAAGGCATGTTGGCCGTGTCCGCTGTCGTGATCGGCATCATCGTCGGATATTTCTATGCCATGATGATGGGCATGGTGACGATCGAAGGCATCTCGACCAGCTGGAGCCGCGCGGCACCCATCGCCTTTCCGGTTCCGTTCAAATATGGGTTTGAAATCAGCATCGCGGCAATCATCGGTTTCTGCATGATGGCCTTCGTCTCTGCGGTTGAGACCGTTGGTGACGTTTCGGGCATTACCAAAGGTGGCGCTGGCCGCGAAGCGACAGACAAAGAGATCGTAGGCGCGACATATGCCGACGGTTTTGGCTCGGCCGTTGCCGGTATCTTTGGCGGTTTCCCGAACACATCGTTCAGCCAGAACGTGGGTCTGATTGCAATGACCGGGGTGATGAGCCGCCACGTGGTGACCATCGGTGCCATTTTCCTCATCATATGTGGCATGATCCCCAAGGTTGGTGCGGTCATCCGCACCATCCCGATCGAAGTGCTGGGCGGTGGCGTGATCGTGATGTTCGGTATGGTTGTGGCAGCAGGCATTTCGATGCTGTCAGACGTGAACTGGAACCGCCGCAACATGGTGATCTTTGCGATTGCCCTGTCGGTCGGGCTTGGTTTGCAACTGGACCCCAAAGCGGTTCAGTATCTGCCTGACACCATTCGAATCCTGATGACCTCTGGTCTTTTGCCTGCGGCTGTCATCGCAATCGTGCTGAACCTCATGTTGCCAGAGGAGCTGACAGGTGAGGCAACCGAAGAAGTCTCGGGCGGTTTGTCGGGCCACGGCAAGGGGTCATTGAAAGGGTAAAGCGCCTCGACGCAAAACACCAAAGGGCTCGGTCGTCTGAACCGGGCCCTTTTTTTTGGTCGTACACAGCAGCGCAAGTTCAGGACACAAAGTCCAGTTGCACCTTGACCGCCTGGCTCCGATCGGACGCAAGGTCAAAGGCCGCCTGCATATTTTCCAGCGGCACGCTGTGCGTCACCAGCGGCTTCACGTCCAAACGGCCCTGACGCATCAGATCGACCGCCGCAAAGAATTCCGCGTGAAACCGGAACGATCCTTTGAACACCAGTTCCTTTGCGGTCATGGCTTGAACCGGCAACATCATGTCACCGCCCAAACCCAGCTGCATCATCGTGGCACCGGGGCGAAGGGCCGGAACAGTGGAAGCCACAACCGCAGCAACGCCGGTGCATTCAAAGAGCACGTCAAAATGCCCCTTTCCAGCAGCATAGGTATCAAGCGCTGACGGATCGCTGGCCACGTTGTGCACCGCGTCCGCACCGACCTTCAGCGCCATGTCCGTAGTGAAATCCTGAATGTCCGTCGCAACGATCTGTGCCGCACCCGCCGCACGCGCAACCAGAACCGCAAGCAACCCAATCGGCCCGCATCCGGTGACAAGCACGCGTTTGCCCAAAAGATCCCCGGCAGTGCGCGCCGCATGCAGGACAACCGACAACGGTTCTGCCATCGCTGCCTCAGCGGAAGTTAGGCCATCGGCGACGGCGCACTGCGCGACATCAGCAACCAGCCATTCCTGAAACGCACCTTGAATGTGCGGGAATGGCATGGCCGAGCCGTAAAACCGCATGTTCAGACAGTGGTTTTGCTTGCCCGAGGCGCAGTATTCACACGCGTTGCAAGGGCGCGAAGGCGACACCGCAACCAGTTGGCCCGCCCGCAATTCAGAAACGCCTTCACCGAGGGCGTCGACAATGCCCGAAACCTCATGGCCAAGGATCATCGGTTCTTTCAGCCTCACGGTGCCAAACCCGCCATGTTGGTAGTAGTGCAGGTCCGATCCACAAATGCCACCGGCTTGCATGCGGATCAAAACCTGACCGGGTCCGGCATCGGGGCGGTCACGATGTTCGAGGCGCAGGTCTTTAGCGGCGTGGGCAACGATGGCTTTCATGTTCAGTCCTTGATCTGAAGAGGTAAGGCGCGATGGGCCTGGTCGGGATACGAAGTTCACCCGGATTGTAGAACGATTGGCAATGGCATGGCGAGGTCCTGACTTGACAAGAGTTGTTACCGGTAACATGTATCGGCGGTTTCTGGAACGCCATCACATTGCCGGTAACGGAACGCAAAGGAGGGACCATGTCTGACTTATTCTCATTGGCCGGAAAGACGGCCCTGATCACCGGGTCGTCTCAGGGCATCGGTTATGCCTTGGCGCAGGGCCTGATCGATGCAGGCGCAAACGTTGTCTTGAACGGCCGGGACAAGGCCAAGCTGGCGCAGGCCGCCGCAACCTTGGGGAATGGCGCGCAGACCCTGCCCTTTGATGCCACCGATCACGACGCCGTACGTACCGCAGTTGACGGGTATGAAGCGGACCAAGGCCCGATTGACATTCTGGTCAATAACGCAGGCATGCAGCATCGGACCGAACTTGAAAATTTCCCGGCCGATGCCTTTGAAAAGCTGTTGCAGACAAATGTAGCAAGCGTTTTCCACGTGGGGCAAGCCGTCGCACGCCATATGATCGGCCGCGGCGCTGGCAAGATCATCAACATCGCCAGCGTGCAAACCGCCCTCGCCCGACCCGGCATTGCGCCCTACACGGCGACCAAAGGGGCCGTGGGAAACCTGACCAAGGGCATGGCGACAGACTGGGCCAAACACGGGCTGCAATGCAACGCGATCGCGCCGGGATACTTTGACACGCCCCTGAACGCCGCGCTGGTGGCTGATCCGGAATTTTCGGCATGGCTGGAAAAACGCACGCCCGCAGGCCGTTGGGGCAACGTGGATGAGTTGGTTGGCGCCTGTGTGTTCCTGTCCTCGAAAGCATCGAGTTTCGTAAACGGGCATATTCTCTATGTCGATGGAGGTATCACGGCGTCGCTGTGATGCAGAGCAGTCCCTTTCCGCTGCTTTTCGGGCTGCGAGCGTCTGGCGTGCCGCGTCCACCGCGTGAACCTGAACACCAGAGTAATCTCCGCATTATCGGAAATGACGATGTCGAGCCGAACGGGCTGGACGCATCTGGACCTCTGCCGCGGTTGGGGTCCATTGCCGGTCGCCCGACGGCGCCATGATCGGCAAGATCCATTTTCCGGAATTGAGGGCCAATGTCGGTTTCCGCCCACTATTCGGCATAGTCGAACGTCAACGACGTCTCGCCTGTCTGACCCGTCGACGGATCAATCCTGACAGAATATCTATCGGTCTGCTGTTTTCCGCGCTACATGGATGCGGGCCGCGGTCTTGCTGCGGGCACGAATACGCAGCGACTGAGATCCGGGACCCGTTTGATGTTTTCCAAAGACCAACTTGAATACACGCAATTGCCTTTGCCCGACCGGCAGCACCTGGATGACGCCGAAATGCTCACCCGTGCGCAGGCTTACCGCGACATGATGGGCAAACGGCACACGGTGCGCGACTACACAACCCAACCGGTTGCCCGAGAGGTGATCGAAGCCTGCGTCGCCGCAGCCGGGACAGCGCCCTCGGGGGCAAATCATCAGCCTTGGCATTTCGTGGCGATCCGCGATCCTGATATCAAGAAACAGATCCGCGATGCCGCCGAAGAAGAAGAACGCAAATTCTATGCCGGCGGGGCCAGTGACGAGTGGATCAAGGCGCTCGAACCGATTGGCACCAATGCTCACAAGCCTCATCTGGAGGATGCACCGTGGCTGATCGTCGTCTTTGCCCAGCGCTATGGCATGTTCGATGATGGCACACGCTACAAGAACTACTACGTGCCCGAAAGCGTTGGAATCGCCACGGGCATGTTGTTGACGGCGCTGCATATGGCCGGGTTGGCAACGCTCACCCACACGCCCAACCCCATGAAGTTCCTTGGTGATCTGCTGGACAGACCAGACAGCGAAAAGGCGACCATGATCATCACGGTCGGACATCCCGCCGAGAACGCAACCATTCCGGCGGTGGCCAAGATCAAAAAGCCATTGGCTGAAATTCTGACCCTGCGCTAAATGCGGATCGTCTCGCTGCTTTATGCGCTCCTGACGCTGGCTTTGATGGCCGGAGCCGGAGCATTTGTCTTGATCTATGCGACAGAAACGCCGCTCCCCGACGCATGGAACCCGGCAAAGCCACTGGCGGTGTCCGATCCGGTGACGTCGCTGACCACAGTCAAATTACGACGGGCCCTTTCCAGTGGCGCGGACTGTCGAGCGGCTTTGGCAACGGGTGCCACCTTTGAGGGCATGGACGACCTCACCACGTCTCCGCAATGCGGGATATCAGACCGGGTATTGCTGCGCGGCGTCGGCGATGCCACGCTGCGCCCAGTCGAGACACGATGCCAGACGGCATTACGGTTGGCCATGTGGTACAGGCACGGAATTGTTCCTGCGGCCCAAACCCATTTCGGGACTGACGTTCGGCAAATTCATCATGCGGCCAGCTACAGTTGCCGCCAAATGCGCACGACGGGTGGTACTTCAGGCCGCATCAGCACCCATGCCACCGCCGATGCGATTGACATAAGCGGCGTGACACTGGCCGACGGACGCAGGCTGAACCTGATCACCGGTTGGCCCGCCGCCGACACCCGCGCGCCGTTCTTCCGCGATCTGCGAAATTCTGCCTGCAAATGGTTTCGACTGACGCTCGGGCCCGACTATAATCGCCTGCATGCCGATCATTTCCACCTGCAACACACCGGGTGGGGCCTATGTCGCTGACAGGCTGCGCCTGAGCCCAAACGGCTCATCCGGAAAAAGATTTGTCGCAAAAGCGTTTGCCGTTAACGTATGCACACACTTTCGTAGTGCCTTGCGCTTCGGCGCACTCAAATGGTGGGAGAGAAAATATGGGCAAACGGGACGACCTGATCGCGCAATATGCGGATGATCTCAAAAACAAATGCGGCACGACACCTGATATGGATTTACTGACCAAGGTGACCATCGGCTGCGGCCCGGCGATTTACAATGCGGACGCTGCAACAGTCGCCGCCAGTCAGGAACACGAACTTGAAACGGTCAAGAACAATTTCCTGATCAAGAAACTGGGGCTGCCGGATGGCCCGGACCTGATGGATGGCATCAACAAAGCCGTCGAGGTGTATGGCAAATCAGAACGCAACAAATATCGCGTCGTCGTCTACTATATGCTGACCAAGCATTTCGGCAAAGAGTCCGTCTACGGATAGACCATGCGTCACGCGCTGTTTGCAACACCCGCTGGTTAAGCAGGTCTTGCTGTTTTGGATCGAATGATACGCATTGCTTGGTTGAGTTTTCCACGTCATCTGGGTATCAAGGAGTTGTCAGATCAGAAGGTCGGACCCGAAATTTTTCATACGGTGCGGTGGCTCTTGGGAGTGCGCAAGTGGGTGAGAAAGGGTTCTGCTCCTTCTGGGTCAGAACCCTTTTTTCGTTGAAAAGCCTCAGGACAGGTCGCGGCGCACCCAAATGTGGCACAGCGCCCGCTGATCAACGTTGGTCAACATGGTTCGTCCGCAAAATCATCGAATGTCGCCAGTCAGGCGATCGCCACGAACAGGCCAGCGCGGAAACCTGATACCAACCGTTTGCCCAAGCCATGCATACTGCCCGGTCCAAAGCCACGGCGCGTCATCTCTGCGCCCAGAAAGGTCGGGGCATTTCGGCGTGGTAAAGTTAGGGCAGTACCCCGGCCATCTCGCAAACGATACGCCATTGCTCATCCGTGACCGGTTGCACCGACAAACGTGAGTTGCGGATCAATGCCATTTCGGACAGGCGCGGGTCCGCCTTGACCATTTCGAGCGTGACCGGGGTCTTGACCGGTTCGATGGCCTTGATGTCCACACACTCCCAACGGTCGTCGTCCGTGGTGCTGTCAGGGTGTGCCTCGGCAATCACCTCGACGATACCGACAACGGCCTTTTCAGCCTGAGAATGGTAGAAGAACCCTCTGTCCCCCACCGACATCTCCCGCATGAAATTGCGCGCCTGGTAGTTCCGCACGCCATCCCATTCTTCGCCTGCGTCCCCTTTGGCCACCTGATCGGACCAGCCCCAAGTCGATGGTTCGGATTTGAACAACCAGTGGTTCATCCGCCGATCACCTGCTTCCACCCGCTGATCTGCACCTCACGAAACAGTCCCGCCTTGGCATAGGGATCATTGTCGGCCCACGTTTGCGCCGCCGCCATATCCTCGACCTCAAGCACGATCAGTGATCCGCAAGGGTTGCCGTCGGCGTCAATGAAAGGACCCGCCTGACGCACGACGCCCGTGCTTTCGAGATACGCCAAATGCGCAGGCCGATTTTCCATCCGCACATTCAAAGCAACCGCATTGTCCCAGGCCATCAACGCATAGAGCATGTTATTCTTCCTTCAGTGGGCGCGCCAAAAGTCGGTCGATTGCGCCGTTAATGTTCACTTTGTGATCTACAAGATCCGCTATCGCCATGCACACCGGAATATCCACTCCGCGGCCCGCAGCCACCTTGCGCAAGGCACGAGCGGTCGCGGCTCCCTCGACGGTGACACGCGCATCAAATTCGGTTCCAGCCCCAAGGGCAAGACCCAACCGGTAATTCCGCGACTGATCAGACGTGCAGGTCAACGTCAGATCGCCAAGCCCGCTCAATCCCATCAACGTATCCAGTTCTGCGCCCATGGCCCCGGAAATTCTGCGCATCTCGGCAAAGCCTCGGGTCATCAGGGCCGCGCGCGCGCTGTCTCCGAGGCCCGCTCCGATCACGGCACCGCAGCCAATGGCGATCACGTTCTTCAGCGCACCACCCAGTTCCGCGCCGGTTACATCCGTGGTGCGGTACAGTCGCAAGGTGGGTGTGGACAGCGCCGCTTGCAATTGCGCGGCCATGTCAGCATCGGCGCAGGCCAGCGTAAGTGCAGTGGGCAACCCAAGTGCGATGTCGCGCGCAAAGCTCGGGCCCGTCAGCACCGCCACATGTGCGGCACTCGCCAACACTGCGCTTGGCCCCCGCCCGGTTTCAAGATCTATGCCCTTGCAACAGGCGACGACCGTCTTGCCCGTCAGATCATGCGTGGCTGCAAACTCGGCCAGAACCTGCATCGGAACGGCGAGCAGGATGATATCTGCGCCAAATGCTGTCTCTAAATTGGCTGATATGGTCAATTGGTCCGGCAGCGGCACGCGTGGCAAACGACGCGCGTTTTCCCGCACGGCCTCCATTTCGGCGGCATGGTCCGGATCCCGCGCCCACAGCAGGACATTTTGCCTTTGCGCCAGTGAAATAGCCAAAGCAGTTCCAAAAGCGCCCGCGCCGACGACCGCGACACTCATGCTTTGGCGCCTTTTTTGCCCGATCCCAACATGGCCGAGCTTTGCGTGTCGAGCGGCATTCTCGGACGGGCCGACAGGGTCATGTCATCGCGTGCGCGGTACGGCATCTGCTCGATCCCCGCGGCGGCAATCATGGCGGCATTGTCGGTACACAGCGCCAAAGGTGGGGCCAGAAATGCAGTACCCGTCGCGTTGGAAACAGTCTCTAACATGGCTCGAATTGTCATATTCGCTGCAACGCCACCGGCGACACAAAACGTCGGGGCAGCGGGCGACAGCGACAAGTATCTTTCCAAGGCCCGCACCGTTTTTCCCGCCAGGCTCTCGGCAACGGCCATTTGAAACGACGCCGCCAGATCGGCCTGATCCTGACGGTGCAAGCCACCCTGATCCGATACCAATGCATCCCGCGTCCGCAACACGGCCGTCTTGAGCCCGGAAAAGCTCAGGTCGCATCCCGGTTTGTCGCGCAAAGGACGCGGAAAACCAAAGCGGGTCGCTTGCCCGGTTTTTGCGGCCACTTCAATGGCAGGCCCGCCAGGTTGCCCCAGACCGATCAACCGCGCCACTTTGTCAAAGGCTTCGCCGGGCGCATCATCTATCGTGCCACCCAATCTTTCGAACCGGTCCGGCCCATGGGCAATCAGGAACTGGCAATGACCCCCTGACACAAGCAACATCAAGTAGGGAAACGGCACGCCATCGGACAGACGCGGGGTCAGGGCGTGGCCCGCCAGATGGTTTATCCCATAAAGCGGTTTGCCCGTCGCAGCGGACAACCCCTTGGCCATCATGACTCCCGACACAACGCCGCCGATCAGGCCGGGGCCACATGTGACGGCAATGGCGTCGATTTCGGAGAGGTCAAGATTTGCGGCATCCAATGCACCCTGAATGGTGCCATCCAACCGCTCTGAATGCGCCCGCGCCGCGATCTCGGGAACAACGCCGCCAAAGGACGCATGCAGGTCGGTCTGGCCAAAGACCACCGAAGACAGAATTTCCATATTTCCGGGCACACCGTGCACGACTGCCGCTGCGGTGTCGTCACAGCTGCTTTCGATGCCGAGTAGAGTCACGGGCTGCGTCATTCCGTTCACTTTTGTTGCGTCATGCACCAAGGCGGGGTAACACCCAAAATCGTGGCAAACAATGCATCGCCTGATCCAATCCCACTGTTGATGACGCGCCCGCGCGCGTCTGCGGAAGCATTTGTGGCCCGCTTGCCAATGGCGATACGGGCGCAGGTGCACCCGGTCTATAGCCCGCTCATCACGATAAGCGGACTTGGCAACGATCCAAAACTGCTGGCCGACGACGCGGCGATCTTTACGTCAGTCAATGGTGTGGCACACGGACCTGAGGGACATGGCCGATCCGCTTATTGCGTCGGTTCCGCGACAACCAAAGCCGCGCGGGATCGCGGCTGGCGCGCGGATCTAAGGGGCGAAACCGCTGACGAGTTGGTGACAGACCTGGTCAAAACGCCCCCGAGCGAAAGGCTTGTGCATTTGTCAGGCGTTCATACACGCGGCAATATCTGTGCCCGGCTGAATGAATATGGCATGCAGGCTCAAAACTTCGCGGTTTATGACCAGAAAGCTCAAAACTTGAGCGAAGAAGCCCGCAAGGTCCTGGCACGCCGGTATCCGGTGATCGCGCCGCTTTTTTCGCCCCGCACATCGGCGCAGTTCGCGCGCGAGGTACCCCGTTCAATGCATGTTCATGCGATTGTTTTCAGCAATGCGGTTGCACAAAACCTGGATCAGGCCTCTTATGCGACAGTTACGGTGTCGTCGGCTCCTAATTTTGGTGCAATGTTGACAGCACTTGCTACTGTTCTTTCTGATCTGCCAGCGGGTTGAGACGTATAGAACAGCAGAGTAGACTTCTTTAAGGGCATTGCCCGACAAGGTGAGAATCGGAAAGGTAGGATCTTGGCCAAGCGCAAAAGTTCGAAAACCACAGCCCAAAGTGATCCGACCGTTTCGGAAGACGTTCAAAAAGATTCTGTAGAATCAGACATCTTTGAAAATTCAGATCAGGGACCGGAAAGCGATTCGGTTTCATCCCGCGCTGAATATCCTGATGTCGCTGGCGATCTGCCCAAAAGCGATGATACGCCCGAGGCGCGCGAGGGGGACGACACGCTGATTGCGCAGGACGCATTGGATACCGTTGTCATGCAAGGCGCGGATGAGACTGTCACCGCGGAAGACGTCAGCGACACCGTCGCAGCACAGGATGGCGACAACAGCGTTACGCCACTGGACGCAGACGACAGCATCGCCGCTGAGGAAGCGGAACGCAGGGTAACAGCAGAACCGGCAGATGAAACCGCTGCAGTGCAGGAAGATGACATTCCGCGAGACCAGGACGACATCGAAGCGAAAGCTGATGAAAGCACGCTCGAATCGTCCGAGCCTGAGCCTGAAACACCGGAAACGCTGCCTGAGAGGGTTGTCCAACCCACGCCCGAACCCAAGCCACGCACGGTCATGCCAATGATCCTCGGCGGTTTCATTGCCGCATTGTTGGGCTTTGTCGCAGCACGCTCTGACATCTTGGATCCCATTCTGCCCGCCAGCATGCGGGCGCAGGCGCCTGTCGCCGCACCTCCGTCACCTGCATTTGACGACAGTGAACTGACAAGCCAACTGGCCGCCCTGTCCACACGCATCGGCGACCTGGAAGCAACTGTCGCCGCCTTGCCGGAGCCTCAAAGCGGCTCTCCATCGGAACCTGCACCCGAAGTAGATCTGAGCGCAATCGAAGCGGAAATCGCCGCGCTCACGGATCAAGTCAAGGACATCGCAAACCAGCCTGCCACCGAAGCGCCCGTCCCGACCGAAGCACTGGACGCGGCCCTGGCGGACTTGCGCGAAAAGGCATCGGAACAGCAGGCCGAGATTGATAAATTGCTGGCAGATCAACAAAGCACGATCAAAGATGCCGAAATGGCCGCTAAAGCGACGCTTGCGCGGACTGCAATGACCGGCATTCAGGCGGCGATCGACGCGGGCGCGCCGTTTGATCTCGCCTTGGCTGAACTTGAACAAACCGACCTCGTCGACGTCCCGCAAGAGCTCAAAGATATTGCGGTTGACGGCGTTGCGTCCTTGGCAAATCTGCAGGAAACGCTGCCTGATGCGGCCCGCGAGGCGCTTTATGCGGCAAGAGATGCCGAGACTGGCAGCGGTCTGGGTGGCTTTATCCAACTGCAATTGGGTGTACGCGCCGTTGAGCCGCGTGAAGGGTCTGATCCCGATGCGGTATTGTCGCGGGTCGAGGCCGCGACGCGGGCGGGCGACCTCGAAACGGCGCTGACCGAAGCCAGGGCCTTGCCTGCACCCGCTCAGGACGCGATGAGTTCCTGGATCGACAAGGCGCAATCGCGTCATAATGCCGTGACTGCGGCGAACGCATTGGCTGAACGCCTTTCAGCACTTTAAGGGGCCCTTTCATGATCTGGTCTTTGGTTAAAATCATCGTCTTCATTACCGCTGTGGCGGCGCTCGCACTTGGTGCCGACTGGTTGCTTGATACGCAGGGCGGTATTCGCCTTGTGGTGGCCGGTTCCGAGTACACATTGGGGCCGCTTCAATCGGTCATCGCGATTGGCGTTTTTGTCGTCGCTGTGTGGATTGGCCTGAAACTTCTGGGACTGCTCAGAGCCACGTGGAAATTCATGAATGGCGACGAAACAGCCATTACGCGATACTTTGCACGCAACAAGGCGGCACGCGGTTTTGATGCGCTGGCCGAAGGCATGATGGCGCTGGCTTCTGGCGACGGAAAGGTCGCGATGGCACAGGCGGAAAAAGCCAATCGCTATCTCGACCGGCCCGACCTGACCAACCTGCTGACCGCGCAAGCCGCCGAAATGATCGGCGATCGACGCAAGGCCGAGGAAACCTATCGCAAACTGGTCAAAAGCGATGCCACGCGCTTTGTCGGCGTACACGGCATCATGAAGCAGAAACTTGCTGAGGGTGACAAGGAAACGGCACTGAAACTTGCGGAAAAAGCATTCGAGCTGAAGCCGAAGCATGAAGAAACCCAAGATATCCTTCTCAAGCTGCAAGCCGACAAGGAAGACTGGGCGGGCGCGCGACAGACCCTGAGTTGCAAGCTCAAATATGGCAGCCTGCCGCGGGATGTGCACAAACGGCGTGACGCGATTCTTGCCTTGAGTGAAGCAAAACAGATCCTTGCCAAAGATCAAACCATCGAGGCGCGCGAAGAGGCCATTCTGGCCAATCGCATGTCACCGGATCTGATCCCGGCGGCCGTGATGGCAGCACAGAGCTATATTGAAAAAGGCCAACAGAAATACGCCACTCGTCTGTTGAAAAAGGCTTGGTCCGTCCACCCACATCCGGATTTGGCCGCCGCCTTTGCCGCGATCGAACCGAACGAAACACCACAAGCGCGGCTCAAACGTTTTGGCCAACTGGTCAAGGGCAACGCCACCGACCCGGAAGCCAAGATGCTGATGGCAGAATTGCACATTGCAGCTGAAGATTTCCCGGAAGCGCGACGCGCGCTCGGCGATCTGGTTGCAACCGATCCAACCACACGATCCGTCACCTTGATGGCCGCGATCGAACGTGGTGAGGGCGCCAGTGATTCCGTCGTGCAAGGTTGGCTTGCCAAGGCGGTCACGGCGCCGGGCGGCCCTCAGTGGATCTGTGAGAACTGCCACAATATTCACAGCGAATGGACTCCGACATGCACCAATTGTGGCGCGTTCGATACGTTGGCCTGGGAGCGGCCGCCGGTGACCGAGCTGGCAATGCCCGGCGGATCATCAATGCTGCCACTGTTGGTTGGCCGCACTGCCTCAGCAAACGACGACACAACGGATGTTGAAGATGATCCCGATGTCCTTGTGGCCGAAGACTTGGGCAATCCACAATCGAAGGCGAGTTAGTGTAAAGCACCGTGGATCAGGAGCGTTCGACAATAGCTTTTTCGCAACGCTCTGAGCGGCAACATGCCAAAAAACGAAACTATCGACTAGTCCCATGATTCAGTCAATTTGCGGGTATAGGTGCATGAGCTTTGTTCTGGCATCCTCAGTAGTGAAGTACCATTTGGTTATTGTCTGTGCGTTGTTTCGGTTTTGGAACCAGGCAGTGACTTCGGTTTCCAACGATGCTTGGTCAG
>NZ_JAIMIA010000068.1 GCF_019966495.1 Tateyamaria pelophila
GACGCGACACATCCAAAGGCTCTCTCAGCATTAAACTCAAGCGAGCTGGATGGGACGAGGCATTCTTATGCAGCGTTATCAATGGGCTGTAAGAGGCATGATGCCAAACGCGATTGCCCTGCGTATCACGGGTGAAGCCGGTACACATGCACGCGTCAGGTTTAACTGGAACAAGTGGTGATATTGGTCGCCCGTCAACAAGTTCCCCCTTACAAGGATCGCAGCGTGTCCCGATCACATCGTACACCGAACCGCCGAAGGCATCGATCCATAACAATCCAACAAGTCTCGGATCGCCGTCGCCATGAGTCTGAGGAACGGCAGAGTCCTCCACAGCCTGTTCCCCATGGAGATATATGTGCCATGCAGGCCCCGCGTCCTGCCCGAGTAAAATCGTTCGGAGAGGTCATGAGCGTTACAAAGGTTGAGGTTGCCGACCAGGGCTTCCCCGATCAAAGTGATACGAAAAAAACCGCCCACAGGCACCTAGAAACATGCCGCTTCGCGCGATGGCACACGCGTTGCGTTTACCTTGCGCATACCCGCCCGACAGCGGCATAGGGCACCAGATCGGGACGCGGCAAACGATCCGTCGGGTAGCAATGGACCGGCTCGATGGCCCGGCGTGCATTAACGTCAGGGGGAATGTTCAAAAGCGCACCTCGTTTTTAAAGATGCGCCATTGGACTTGGGCTTGGTACGGCGAGAAAGAGGTTAGATCACGACGACATCCAAGGGCGGGAAGCCGTTAAAGCCGATGGAGGCATAGGTCGTGGTGTAGGCACCGCAATTGCGGATCACCACACGATCACCAGCGGCCAGGTCCTGTGGCAGATCCACCAACTTCTTCTCATAGAGCACATCGGCGCTGTCGCAGGACGGGCCTGCCACGATGCACGGCCCGGTCGGTGCGTCTTTGCGATCCGTGACAAACTGATACCGTATGGCCTCGTCCATTGTTTCGGCCAGTCCGGAAAACTTGCCAATGTCCAGATAGACCCAACGATGCAGATCATGCCGCGACTTGCGCGACACCAGCAGAACTTCGGCGGCAATGGCACCTGCCTCGGCCACCAGACCGCGACCGGGTTCCGCCATGACATGCGGAACGTCCCCAAAGCGGGCTTTGATCTGATCCATAACGGACGCGGCATAGGCCGTGGGTGCGTCAATCGCTTCGCCATAGAATGCCGGAAAGCCACCACCGATGTTAAGCAGATCCAGCTCGAACCCGGCAGCGTGCGCCGCGTGCCAAATCTCGGCGATCTGATCCAGTGTTGCGCCCCACATCGCGGCCATGCGGGTCTGGCTGCCTACGTGAAAGCTAAGCCCGCGCGGTTTCAGGCCAAGCGCCACGGCCAATCCCATCAGGTTCATGGCCTTGTCACGTGCACAGCCGAATTTCCGCGACAAAGGCCAATCCGCCTGTGACGCATCGACCAGAACACGGATGTAGATGTCCGCACCCGGCGCATGTTCCGCAATCTTTTCCAGCTCTTCTTCGGCATCGGCGGCAAACAGGGTAATCCCCGCCTGATGCGCAAATGCAATGTCGGAGGCCCGTTTGATCGTATTGCCAAAGGAGATGTGCGCAGGTTGTGCGCCCTGGCTCAGGCACAATTCAATCTCGGCCCGCGACGCAGCGTCGAAATTCGATCCAAGCGCCACCAGCCGCTCGATGACTTCACGCTGTGGGTTGGCCTTGACCGCATAGTGAATACGGGCCGAGCCCAGCCCCGCCGCCAGAGCATGATACTGAATCTCGACCGCGTCGATATCAAGCACAAGTGTTGGCCGGTCAAATTGGTGGTGTGCGATATAGGCTTCGGCGCGGTTCGAGCGCAGCGCAACAGGTGCCGAAAATTCGGTGACGTAGGCGTTCATTGTCATCTCCAACAGATGTGGGCCGTAAAGGCCGCAAGTTTTCCAATCGGAGACGTTACCGTCGCTACGTATGCGGAACCCCGGACAGAGGCGCGTGCGTTGGCGTCTATGGGGCCATATCCGACAAAAACCGACGTTTGGGAAGATGTCATTTTTGCATGGCTGTTCGTTCAAAAACGCCGTGACTGTTGAAACGAAAAAGCCCCGCCGTGGCGGGGCTTTTTATGGTAATATCCAACGTTATCAGACGGTCCGTTCGAGCATCATCTTCTTGATATTCGCAATGGCCTCTGCGGGGTTCAATCCTTTGGGACAAGTCTTGGCGCAGTTCATGATTGTATGACAGCGGTAGAGTTTGAACGGATCTTCGAGCTCGTCCAGACGTTCGCCCGTGGCTTCGTCCCGGCTGTCGATGATCCAGCGGTAGGCGTGCAGCAACGCGGCGGGGCCGAGGTACCGATCGCCATTCCACCAGTAGCTGGGGCAGGATGTCGAACAGCACGCGCACATCACGCATTCATACAGACCATCGAGTTTCGCACGGTCATCGACCGACTGACGCCACTCCTTGGCAGGACGGTTCGTTTTTGTCTCCAACCACGGCATGATCGACGCGTGCTGGGCATAGAAATGGGTCAGGTCGGGGATCAGGTCCTTGATCACCGGCATATGCGGCAGCGGGTAGATTTTCACGTCCCCCTTCACATCATCCATGCCATAGATACAGGCCAGTGTGTTGATCCCGTCGATGTTCATTGCGCAGGACCCGCAAATCCCTTCGCGGCAGGACCGGCGGAAGGTCAGGGTCGGGTCAATCTCGTTCTTGATCTTGATCAGCGCGTCGAGGATCATTGGGCCGCAGGTATCCATATCGACCCAATAGTTATCGACCTGCGGGTTTTTCCCGTCATCCGGATTCCAGCGATAGATGCTGAACTTGCGCAGGTTGGTGGCCCCTTCGGGTTTGGGCCATGTTTTCCCCGTCTGAATGCGGGAGTTTTTGGGAAGCGTCAGTTGGACCATCTTGGTTCTCCTATCACGCGGCCAAAGCGGTCAGGCCCGCTGTGCCAATGCATTGTTGTGTCTCGGGGCGCTGCAACACTGCGGTTGCCAACGCGACGGTGGCTTCATCGACGCCGGTCACGGCGTCGCCTGCGAACTGGCGCAATTCGCGCAAGTCCGAATTGTCAATCACGCAGTCCGTTACGGGCGTCACGGCCGCAGACGGAACTTGAGGAACATAGAGCACGAGTGCTTCTGAAACAGCCGCCTTTGCACTGCGTTGCGCAATGTCGTCGGCTGCGTTCGTGGCGTCCTGGCACGCGGCGAGCACGAGGAGGGCTGTCAATGAAATCGCACGGATCATGGCAATTTTACCTTCGCTTGCGCCCTTTCAAGCAGTTTCGAGAGCCGTTCGGCATCTTGCGGAAATACGTCCGCCAGACGCTCCATAAAGCCCAGATCCCGCGCAGCGGTCCAAAGCAGTAGCTGATATTCCAGATCATCCGCCATTTCGGCACTGCGTGTGTCGGTGGCCAGTGTCGCCACGTCGGCCGTCTTGCCCTGAAAGGACGATCCGCCGCCAAAGCGTTGCACCGCGCCGCGCGACAGGTCCCGACCCGGCAGGCCGATGCGCTCAAGGGCGGCGGCGCGATAGTCTTCGCGGCCCATCCAGTCGTCGTACAATACCGGTACGACATCCTTGTCCTGCACCCGATCCAGCATGGTCTGATAAGTGCGCAGAGCGTTCATCATCACGCGATTGCGCTCCAGCGGACCGTAACCGGGATTGCCCTGGATCTTGCGCAACAAGGACGCGGACCAGTGCAGAAAGCTGCGAAAGATGATCACACAGGTTTCGGGCGCATCATAAAGCGGTTTGAGGCCAGTATCGGGCATGCTGTCTTCGTAAGAAACCACTGTAAAAGGCGCAGGACCCGCCGCCGCCAACTTGGCACCAAGGCCATCTGCGGCCAATTCGACTCCGTTCGCATAAACCGAGATGCCGCGCGTCGTCTGCAACGGGTTTCGTCCCGGACGGCAGTTGTTCAGAAACAGCCCGTTACCCCCCGGCGCATTGCGCAACATCCAGTCGATCAGCGCATGGTTGCCAGACCGGCGCATGCCATAGACCCGCAACACCTGCGCAGGCGCAAGTGCAACGGTCTCTTTGGTGCGCAGGGCCTGGGCCATCCCGACTTAATATACCCGCGCTTTGGGCGCAATTTTCTTGAGGTCGATGCCGCCATCGTTATGGCTGGTCAACGGATTCAGGTGCACGCCCCGGAAGCCAAGCGAGGCTTCGTTGCCCTTGAACCAGACAAGGCTGTGTTTGCGCCAGTTCTCGTCATCCCGATCAGGATAATCCTCATGCGCATGGGCGCCCCGGCTTTCTTTGCGCGCCGCAGCTGCAGTGATTGTGGCGACCGCATTGGGCATCAGATTGGTCAGTTCCAGCGTTTCCATCAGGTCCGAGTTCCAGACAAGCGAGGTATCGGTGACCTTCAGATCGCCTTGCTTGGAGGACACATCTTCCATTTTCGCCTGACCTGCGGCCAGCGTCTTGTCAGTGCGGAAAACGGCCGCATCGTCCTGCATCGTTTTTTGCATCTCAAGGCGCAATTCGGCCGTGGGCACGTGGCCCTTGGCATAGCGCAACCCGTCAAACCGGCTGAACGCGGCATCGACAGACCGTTGGTTCGGTGTCGGTACCGGCGATTTCGGGTCAACAATCTCACCCGCGCGGATCGCGGCAGCCCGGCCAAAGACGACCAGATCGATCAACGAGTTTGACCCAAGCCGGTTGGCTCCGTGCACCGAAGCGCACCCGGCCTCGCCCACAGCCATCAGGCCCGGCGAAATATTGTCTGGCTTGTCCTTGGTCGGGGCCAGGACTTCGCCCCAATAGTTCGTCGGAATGCCGCCCATGTTATAGTGAACGGTGGGCAGAACCGGGATCGGCTCCTTGGTCAGATCAACGCCGGCAAACACACGCGCCGACTCCGAAATCCCGGGCAGGCGCAGGTCCAACGTTTCCTTTGGCAGGTGGTTGAGGTGCAGGTGGATGTGATCGCCCTGCTCGCCCACACCGCGCCCTTCGCGGATTTCCATTGTCATGCATCGCGATACCACATCCCGGCTGGCGAGGTCCTTGTAGGTCGGTGCATAGCGTTCCATGAAACGCTCGCCTTCGGAGTTGGTGAGGTATCCGCCCTCGCCCCGCGCCCCTTCGGTGATCAAACACCCGGCACCATAGATGCCGGTCGGGTGAAACTGTACGAACTCCATGTCCTGCAACGGCAGGCCCGCGCGGGCCGTCATGCCGCCGCCATCACCCGTGCAGGTATGCGCGGACGTCGCCGAGAAATATGCGCGGCCATAACCGCCTGTGGCCAGCACCACCATTTTGGCGCTGAACAGGTGCATCGTTCCGTCGTCGAGCCTCCAGCACAGAACACCCTGACAGACGCCGTCTTCGGACATGATCAGATCAATCGCGAAGTATTCGATGTAGAATTCCGCGTTGTTCTTGAGCGATTGCCCATAAAGCGTGTGCAGGATCGCGTGCCCAGTCCGGTCCGCGGCAGCACAGGTCCGCTGAACCGGGGGGCCCTCACCAAATTGGGTCGTGTGACCGCCAAAGGGACGCTGATAAATCTTGCCTTCTTCAGTCCGCGAAAAGGGCACGCCGTAATGCTCCAGCTCATAAACCGCCTTGGGAGCTTCGCGCGCCAGGTACTCCATCGCGTCGGTATCGCCCAACCAGTCAGAGCCCTTGACCGTATCATACATATGCCACTGCCAGTTATCGGGCCCCATATTGGACAGGCTTGCAGCAATGCCACCCTGCGCCGCAACGGTGTGCGAGCGGGTCGGAAATACCTTTGTTACGCAAGCGGTGCGCAACCCCTGCTCCGCCATCCCGAGCGTGGCGCGCAAACCCGCACCCCCGGCCCCGACAACGACCACGTCGTATTCATGCGTTTCATAATCATAAGCAGCCATGTTGCGGCCTCCTGTCGGTTAAAGCGCCAGACGCGCTTTGAAATCTGTTATTGTGCGATCCGAAGCCCGCATGATCAAAGAGCGATCCGCGCAATGGCGAAAAGACCCGTTGCGACAGCGCCGTAGCTGACGCAGATCATCGCGACGATCAGCACCTTTTGCATTGTCCCATGGACATAGTCCTCGATCAGCACTTGGACACCGTCCTTGAAGTGCATGAAGCTCACCACGATGGTCAGCGCCGCAACAATCGCCGGGAAAGGCCGGGAGAAATAGGCGATCACATCGGCATGCGGTTCGCCCAGCATCGGACCAAAGGTGAACAAGAACAGCGGGATCAGCACCAGAAGGCCCACACTGCTGACTTTCATCGCCCAGAAATGAGCGGTTCCGGTCTTGGCAGAGCCCATGCCCACGGCACGTTTGCGGTCGGTCAAATAGCTCATGGTCGCCTCCTTAAATAATCACGATGGTCAACAGCGTCAGCACCAGCGAGCCGCCAATGATCGCCCAGCCCATTTTTTCCGCCGTCTCGAGATCAAGGCCGATGCCGTTGTCCCAGATCAGATGCCGGATACCGGCCAGCGTATGGTACCAAAGGCCCCACAGGGACAGCGTCATCACCAGCGTGCCCAGAAATCCGGTGAGCAGCCCGTCGGCAAAAGCGAAATACTCCGGCGAGGTGGCCGCAGCCAAAAACCACCACACGACCAACAGCGCAGAGATCAGCAGCGCATTGCCAGTGATCCGCGTCAGGATCGACGTCATCGACGTCAGCTGTGGTCGATAGATAGACAAGTGCGGTGAGAGCGGGCGATTGCCCCGGTTGACGTCGGCCATAGTGCGTCCTTTTTGTTCCCTGAACTCTTGATAGCGATTTTTACGCGCGAGTCACGCGTCACGCCATCCCATTTGGCGCGGTCTTTTGGCGCAATTGACAGTTTTTCGCGGATCGTGATCACAGCGCGAAAGACTGTGATCACAAATTGGTCACTTCCTCAGTGATGTAACCTGTCTGGTCGTCTCGCGCTGCAGTTTTCGTTTGATTTGTTCGGGGTAGTCGGCGAATCCATTTGCTGTGACCACAAACGCCCCCGGCCCCGTGATGAGGTTTTCAAAAAAGTAGCCCGTCAGGTCCACGTCATCCGTCTCGATGGCCAGCGCGTTCACCGTTATGCCGTCTGCGTTCAGATCCGCGCGCTGCGTCGCGGGCTCAATCCCCTCGTTCGAGACGCCGTCCCCAGACACATCGATCACCTTGCGCGTACAAGAGGCGACAGGCCCAAAGGCTACGCGACTCACCAAGAGGGCCTCGCCGATGGCCGTCGAATAATTGCGCCAGACACGGGGATCGTTCTCAATCATATCTGCGAGGCGCAGCACATCCTGATAGCTTTGCATGGCGGTCCACGGAATGGTTTGCCGCTGCCGCGACGCGCCCGTCCACTGCACAAGGCTGACCTGCGCCTGCTGCTCGACGAGCGCATCGGCCACTATTCCGTCCCGCAAGGCCAATGCCAGCCCATCCATTTGTGTCCGGTATTCCTGTTTATCGACCGAACCGGACACATCTACGGCCAAGAGCAGCGCCAGATCGCAAGCCCGCGCAGGGGCGCTCAGGATCAGAAAAAGGGCGAAAAAGCGATACATTCTGCCAATCTAGCGCGGACAACACGCGAACGCATCTCACTTTGACGTGGATCGGTTCGTCAACCGCGCAAAAAGGCCGGGCACATGACCCTTGAATCTCATTTACATAGGGACGCGGCTCACTTGCGCATCAAGAAACGCAATGCCCTACCATAGATTGAAAGGACCGTTTCAAAGGGATGGTGGGTGGGGCGTCATCCGCGCGTCAGCGCCGGATGCGCGTCATCCTCCATCCCAATCCTACACAGGCATCACCGCCCAGTAATCCAGATCCAGCAAGACATCCGGCCGGTATTTCCCATCCGCACCGCGCAATTCAAACGGCGTCGTTCCTTTGGTCGCCACCAGCCGCAATCGGATCGCGCCCACGCCGGGTGCATCCATCGGCGCTTTGTCCAGCACTTCCGACCACGCCCGGATCGTATCACCGGACAAACAGGGGTTGGCATGTGCGCCGCCATTGAGACCAACGATCACCTGCGCATTGGCCAGACCATTGAACGACAACGCCCGCGCCATCGAAATCACATGCCCGCCGTAAATCAGGCGGCTGCCATCGGGGCGGGCAGACGTATCGAAATGCACCTTGGCCGTGTTCTGCCAAAGGCGGGTCGCGAGCATATGCTCCGCTTCCTCCACGGTAACACCGTCGACATGGTCGATCTTTTCCCCGATCTCGTAATCACTCCAGCGGTGCGGTTCACCCGCCAGACCGAAATCGTAGTTCGCAAAATCGAGCCCGTCGGGCACGACCAACTGGTCAGCGGTCAGGGCGTCGGACAGGGTCGGCATGACCGTTTCAGGTGCCGGAGCTTCCAGATCGCCTTTGCGCACCATCACCCACCGCACGTATTCAAGCACAGCCTCGTCGCGTTGGTTCAGGCCTGTCGTGCGCACCCAAACGACCCCGGACTTGCCGTTCGAATTTTGCTTGAGGCCAATCACTTCAGATCGCGAGCGTAGCGTATCCCCGGGCCACACGGGCGCAAGCCAGCGTCCTTCGGCATAGCCCAGATTGGCCAGCGCGTTCAGCGAAATATCCGGAACCGTCTTGCCAAAGACAACATGGAACGCGATCAAATCGTCGAGTGGGGATGCAGGCAGCCCGCACCCTTGGGCAAACTGGTCCGACGAGTACAGCGCATGCCGCGCCGGATACAGCATGTGGTAAAGCGCGCGCTCCCCCCCAGACACTGTCCGCGGCACCGCATGCTCGATCACCTCACCCAAACGGTAGTCCTCGAAAAACCGGCCCGGATTGGTTTTGGTCATCACTGCGCCCCCAGCTTGGTTTCAGAGGTGTATTCACCTGCCACCTCTTTGGTCACAGCCTGTCCACACCGCATCACGCGCGCGGTCGGATCCCATGTCTGGGTTGGGCTCCCATGCAGCGCCCAGCCCTTGTTCAGGGCCTCCGTCACTTTGTGACAAAAGGCCGACGTGTCCTCTTCGGACAAAAAACGATAGAGTTTCATAAGCTTACCCCGGAAATGGCCAAACGCCCAGCCACACGTGGATCGCGGCGACCACGCTGAACATGACCAAAGTAATCACCACCAGTATCACGTCCTTCTTGGCCGGACCCGGTGCGGGACGTTGCCAATCCGGCTCTGCCCGATTAATCAGGATGACGGATCCCACAGCCCACGCCAACAGTCCGCCAAACAGGATGATCGAGGCCAGATCGCCATTCACCAGAAGGTGCGCAACGGCCCAGATCTTGACCGCAGTCAGCTGCGGATGGCGCATCTTGCCGCGCAGACGGCCCGTCGTGGCCGACATTCCGTAGACAAAAAATGCGATCAACATCAGCAGGTTATTGATGTGAACCATAAAGGTAGGAGGATACCAGACATTGATGAACGGCGCCCATTTGTAGCCATAGACCATCGCCACAATGCTCGCCACGATCAGAATGGCAATAATGCCCTTGCCCGCATTGCCAAGGCTGGCGCGCAGATCAGGGGCCAGCCGTTTGAAATAATGCGCCAGTATCCAAAGGATCAGGCCGAGGATCAAAAGGGTCATGTCATCTATTCCTTTGCAAGGGCCGCGATTGCCTCGGCTTTGGCCAGGGTTTCGCGTGCCGTTACGATGTGCAGATTTTCGACGATACGTCCATCCACGACCGCAACGCCCTGCCCGTTGGCCTCCACCTCTTCAAAGGCTGCAATCTGGCGGCGAGCCAGATCGATATCTTCGTCTGACGGAGAAAAGGCCGCATTGGCCCCGGCGATCTGCGCCGGGTGAATCACCGTCTTGCCGTCAAAGCCCATGTCGCGCCCTTGCGCGCATTCAACGGCCAGCCCTTCATCATCCTTGAAGGCGTTATAGACCCCGTCGACAATCGCCAACCCATGCGCCTTGGCCGCCAGAAGGCACAGGCCGAGCCCGGTCATCATCGGCAGACGGTCGGTGCGAAAGCGTGTTTGCAACTCCTTGGCCAGATCGTTGGTGCCCATAACCATGCCTTGCAGCCTTGGATGTGCGGCAATCTGCGCGGCATTCAGCATGCCCAGCGGCGTTTCCATCATCGCCCAAAGCGGCGTGTCACCGGTGATCTGCGCCAATGCATCCAGATCGGCCGGGGTCGAAACCTTGGGCAGCAATATCGCATCCACGCCCATTGCCTGCGCGGCACGCGCGTCCTCGGAGCCCCACTCGGTATCAAGGCCATTGATCCGCACGATGCGCATGCGCGCGCCATACCCACCCGCGGCCAATGCCTCGGCCAATGTCGCGCGCGCCGCCTGTTTTTCATCAACCGAAACAGCATCTTCGAGGTCGAATATGATCGCGTCGGCAGGCAAGGTGCGGGCCTTCTCAAGCGCGCGCGCCTTTGAGCCGGGAATGTACAGCATAGAGCGCAGGGGGCGGGCAAGGGCCATAAGGACCTCCTCGTAAGTCATAAAGTTGCGCGCTATGGGACATTTATTTCCAGATAGTTCAAGGCCTGATTGCCGCATTGCAGCAAATTCAGCCTTTTCGAGGTGAAAATCCGGGCCTGCACCGGTGACCGGACGGCCCGTTAACCATTATTTCAGGCTCAACGCGCAGGATTTGATCATTCCAAGACCTCCGGAAAGGCCGTTTCAGCAAGGCCGCTGAACAGTTTGACGGAAAATCAGGGGTCGCGAAATCAAGATGTATCCGGCGCTGCCCGGTCATCGCCGGAAACTCCGGCAAGGCCAGATGATCAGAGGTGATGCCTTTTGCTGCGAAAGGCTGAACAAGATGACACAGACACCAACGTTTTTGAACAAAGCTGCGCTTGCCACCGCTGCGGTCGTGACACTGGCAACCGCACAAACGGCGCTGGCGCAACAAACGCGCAATTGCGGACCGCGCGAACTGGTCGTGACGCGACTGGCCGAAGGTTACGGCGAAACGCGCCAATCCATGGGGCTGGGCGCGAACAACGCCGTGATCGAGGTTTTCGCCTCCGACGAAAGCGGCACATGGACGATCTTGGTCACATCGCCAAACGGCACGACTTGCCTGGTGGCAAGCGGTCAGGCTTTCGAGACCCTCGCCGAAGCCCTGCCCGCCAAAGGCAGTGACGCCTGAGCAAACCTCTTTCAGGCAATTAACGGCAAAGCTGCCGCGTAAGGCGTACCTGTTGGTACGCCTTTTTTGCACGCGGTTGACCGTTCAGGCGACGCCAGATCTTACGTCAGCCCGTCCCAGATCAGCTTTGTTCCCGTCACCGTCAAAAGCGCATAAGTCAAAAGGAAAAACGCGCGTTCCGGCATCAGATGATGCGCCTTGACGCCCAGCCAAACGCCGATCAGGGCAAAGGGGGCCAGCACAAGATTGGCCAGACCCGTTTCTTTGGTAAACATGCCCAGAAACGCATAAGGTACGAATTTCGCGATATTTATAATCCAGAACGCCAGCACAGTGCTGGCCTGATATTCCGTTTTGGTCGGCTTGAGAGAGAGCAGATAAACCGCAGCGGGCGGCCCGCCGGCATGGCTGACAAAACTGGTGAACCCTGCCACCAGGCCGGCAAGCGCCCCGGCCCAATCCGGCAGATTGCGCGACGCCGCCCGGATCCACCCGCGCCTCTGCGCGATCTGCCACAGCACGAAGCCGATCGATATCACGCCGATCAGCACCCGAAACACATCCGCGTCCGCGCGCGCATAGAGCGCCGCCCCGATGGCCACCCCAGGCAAGCCACCCAGAATGAGAAGCATGGACGCGCGCAAGTTCCACTTGCCCCAATACGACCGCAGCGCAGCCACATCCATCAGCATCAGCATCGGCAACATCACGGCCAACGCAAGGCCCGGCTCAATCACCAGTGCCAGAATCGATGCGGCCGCAAAGGCGGCGCCGGATCCGAACCCGCCTTTGGAAATGCCGGCAAAAACGACAGCCGGTGCAGCCATTGCAAAAAACCCGAATGTCAGTTCAAGCATGGCTTAATGTCCCGAAAACCTCGCATTCCTATCCCTTTAGACTGACCGGAACGGGCGCGCCAGCGCACAAACAATCTGCGTGCCGCAGCGCAGCACCCTTGCGCCAAAGCCCAACTCGGGCTAGGCACCGCGCCAGCAAAAACCCCAAGAGCGGAGAATTTCACCCATGGCCAGACCCAAGATTGCCCTGATCGGCGCCGGTCAGATCGGCGGCACGCTTGCCCACCTCGTCGCGCTCAAAGAGCTTGGCGACGTGGTGCTTTTCGACATTGCCGAAGGGACGCCGGAAGGCAAAGCCCTCGACATCGCGGAGTCCGGCCCGTCGGAAGGCTTCGACGCCAATCTGCGCGGCACGCAGTCCTACGCCGATATCGCAGGCGCGGACGTCTGCATCGTCACCGCCGGTGTGCCCCGCAAGCCCGGCATGAGCCGCGACGATCTGCTCGGCATCAACCTCAAGGTCATGAAGTCTGTGGGCGAAGGCATTGCCGCCCATGCCCCGGATGCCTTCGTGATCTGCATCACCAACCCGCTTGATGCAATGGTCTGGGCACTGCGCGAGTTCTCCGGCCTGCCCCACGAAAAAGTCTGCGGCATGGCCGGTGTTCTGGACAGCGCGCGCTTCCGCCACTTCCTTGCCGAAGAGTTCGGCGTCTCCATGCGCGACGTCACCGCCTTCGTTCTGGGTGGCCACGGCGACACGATGGTGCCCTTGACACGCTATTCGACCGTTGCAGGCATTCCTTTGCCCGATCTGGTCAAAATGGGATGGACCAGCCAGGAAAAACTGGACGCCATCGTACAACGCACCCGTGACGGCGGCGCCGAGATCGTCGGTCTGCTGAAAACCGGCTCCGCGTTCTATGCGCCTGCGACCTCCGCCATCGAAATGGCCGAAGCCTACCTGAAAGACCAGAAACGCGTGCTGCCCTGTGCGGCCTATGTTGACGGCGCTTTGGGCCTAAAGGGTATGTATGTGGGTGTACCCACGGTCATTGGCGCCGGCGGCATCGAAAAGGTGATCGACATTCAGATGACCAAGGACGAGCAAGCAATGTTCGACAGCTCCGTCGCCGCGGTCAACGGTCTCGTCAAAGCCTGCAAGGGCATCGACGAGTCGCTCGCCTGAAGCAAATGATCGACCTTGGCAGCCTCAGACAATGAAACGCGGCGCACAAGGCTATGTGTATGCCACGACGGGCCAGGATTATACCACCCTGGCCCGTCGCGCGGCGCGCACACTGCGCGACGCAATCCCCGATGCCCAGATTGATCTTTTTACGGATCAGGACATTGACGATCCGATATTCGATCAGATCCACCGGCTGGAGATCGACTGGAAATTCCCCAAGATCGAGGCGATGCAGCGCAGCCGCTTTCGCGACACGATCATGTTGGATGCCGACACGGTCATTCTGACAGATGTCTCCGAATTGTTCAGTATGGCACAGCACTACCCCCTGTCCGCTTGCATCGGGTATGCCCGCCCGGCCTATATCTTTACATCACAACGGGATCTGCCCCGCTGGGTGCCCGTGCTGAATTCCGGCGTGCTGGTGTTTCGGCAAGGCCGCCGCATCCGCAAACTGGCCCGCGCCTGGGGCAAGACGATGATCAAGCACAAGCAAACCCATGATCAGCCGCCCTTGCGCCGCTTGTGTTGCGATCTGGGCATCCAGACCGGGATCATTCCACCGGAATACAACCTGATCCATCTCACCATGCTGGATGTATGGGAACCGCATATGGCCGCTCCGCGCATTCTGCATGTGCGGGGCCTGCACCGAAAACCGCCCGGGGATCCCTTGGTCCCGATCACCTTGCGCGACGTGGTCTCCGAAGCCCATGCCGGGATGATCGAAGACCTCTTTGCCGCGGAAACCCTCTGGAAAGCCGACGCGACGCCCCTGCCCTGGCCCCGGCGCAGCAAGATCGGCCAGAAGTTGCTGTCGGTCTGGAAACACGTGAGCTCCTGACATCAAGACTGTCTTGCACCCGATATGGGAGGTTGATCGACGAAACCGAACACCTTTCAATCGCTGCCGTTCAAAATATCGTCCAGCCACGGATTTCGGGCGCGCACATCTGCGTCGAAGGCCGCCACGCTTAAATCCGGGGCAGACGCCCCCAAAACGTGACCCGGATCAAACGGAACCTCGCACAGCAGGTCAAAACCGCGCAGCCGCCTGCACCGATCCGACGTCAGGAGAAAAAGCGACGCATGCGCCCTAAGCAAATCCTCGAGCGTTTCGCCTTGCTCCAGCATCCAATCAATCTGTGCGGCCCGATGCGTCTGTAGCACCGCGTTTCGCACGTCGGGTGGATTCAGGCGATATCGCATCCCCTTCATCGCCCAGTGCAGCGGCGTCAGGCCATCGAAATGCAACAGGCGCGTTGTGCGCGACACCTGTTTGGGCGCCCGCTTCCACCTTTCGGAGCCGCGGATCGTTGCATTATGCACCCCAAGGCGCAAACCCTGGCCGACGGCGATACCACTTTTCCCTGCCCCGTGAGAATACTGGCCGCGCTTCATGAAAGGCGCAAATTCGCCAAAGGCGGCACGCGCGTCGGCCCCTGACAATTGCGAAGAGGCGCGAAACATCCCGTCGAACACGGAGCGCTGCCCGGCCGTTTCCACAAACATACGCTCCAGAACGGGCAGGTTCAGTTCGGTTTGTCCACGGCCCAAAGCCTCAAGCTCAGACCTCAGATTCCCGTCCTGCCAGATGAATTCATCCGCATCGATATGAAACAACCAGTCGGTGCGCGCCACGGCTTGCGCCGCATTGGCATTCAGCGTTTGGCGGCGCATCTGCGACGCCGGCCGCCCCTTGCGCCCGTTCAGCTCCCGCCAGTGCGCAGAATCGCAAACCACCGCCTGACACCCCGCGATCTGCCGGATTGACGCCATCGCCGGATCCCCCGGATCGTCGAAGAACACATGCACGGCACTGGCCCCCGTCGCCAGGTGCCAAAGCACATTTGTCTGGACCAGCGCCCGCGGCTCGCAAACCGTCATGACAACGCTCCAGGTGACCGGCGCATCTGCGTCTGTCAGCGCTTTAACGATTTCCGTCACGCGATTCCCTTTCCGGCCGAGGCGTCTATTTTTGTGATCACACGATTAAAAAGTGTGATCACAAAATGTGGAATTCCTTGCAAAAACCCCGTACTGCGACGTCTTAACCATTTACGCGGCTTCAATACTTTGTCGAATAGGGACGAACGTGACGCACTGATACGGGACCGACCAGATATGAACATCCATGAATACCAAGCCAAAGCCCTCTTGCGCAGCTACGGGGCCCCGGTCTCGGAAGGGCGCGTCGTCCTGCGGGCCGAAGATGCCAAGACCGCCGCAGGGGCGCTTGATGGACCATTGTGGGTGGTCAAGGCGCAGATCCACGCAGGCGGGCGCGGAAAGGGCAGCTTCAAGGAAGCCGACGCCGGCGACAAGGGCGGTGTGCGCCTGACCAAATCCGTCGAGGAAGCCGCACAGGAAGCCAAGAAGATGCTGGGACGTACGCTGGTGACACACCAGACCGGCCCTTCCGGGAAACAGGTCAACCGCATCTACATCGAAGACGGCTCGGGTATTGAAACCGAACTTTATCTCGCGCTGCTTGTGGACCGACAGACCAGCCGCGTCAGCTTTGTCTGCTCCACCGAAGGCGGCATGGACATCGAAGAAGTCGCCGCCTCGACCCCCGAAAAAATCCTCAGCTTCTCGGTCGATCCGGCCACCGGCTACCAGGCCTTCCACGGCCGCCGCATCGCCTTCTCGCTGGGACTTGAGGGCAAACAGATCAAGCAATGCGTGGCCCTGATGGGTCTGCTCTACAAGGCATTCGTCGAAAAAGACATGGAGATGCTCGAGATCAACCCGCTGATCGTGACCGACAGCGGCGACCTCAAAGTGCTTGACGCCAAAGTGTCGTTCGACGGCAACGCCATGTACCGCCACGCCGATGTGAACGAGCTGCGCGACGAGACCGAGGAAGACCCCAAGGAACTCGCCGCCTCCAAATACGACCTCAACTACATCGCGCTCGACGGAGAGATCGGCTGCATGGTCAATGGTGCGGGCCTTGCGATGGCCACCATGGACATCATCAAGCTTTATGGTGCCGAACCTGCCAACTTCCTCGACGTGGGCGGTGGTGCGACCAAGGAAAAGGTGACCGAGGCGTTCAAGATCATCACCTCCGACCCGCAGGTCAAAGGCATTCTGGTGAACATCTTCGGCGGCATCATGCGCTGCGACGTGATCGCCGAGGGCGTTGTGGCCGCGGTGAAAGAGGTTGGCCTGCAAGTGCCGCTGGTTGTCCGCCTTGAGGGCACAAACGTGCAGCAGGGCAAGGACATCATCAACAATTCCGGCCTTGACGTGATCGCCGCCGACGACCTCAAGGACGGCGCCCAGAAGATCGTGAAAGCGGTCAAGGGCTAAGTCATGCGCGGGTTTGTAGTCCTTTTCACAACCCTAGCGTTAAGCGTTTCCACTTCTTCAATGGCAAGCGCCGCTGAATTTGAAGTCTTGAGGGACTGCTTCAAATCCAACGTCAGAAAACTGGAACCATACCAAGACAATATGCTCGACCTTGCTGCCATTCTGTTCACGACAACTTGCGAAGATGAGAAGAAGTCATTTTTCGACAGCCGTGAAACGCATGACGAAGACATGATGAATTTACATTATTCCATGATGCAAATCCTCGTCCAACAGATGGTAATTGAAGCAAGAGCATCCCGCTTGGACATACAATTGAACTAGGAGCCAAATATGGCCGTACTCATCGACGAGAACACCAAAGTCATCTGTCAGGGCCTCACCGGCTCTCAAGGGACATTTCACACCGAGCAGGCGATCGCCTACGGGACCAAGATGGTCGGCGGCGTGACCCCCGGCAAAGGCGGTATGACCCACCTTGATCTGCCCGTCTACAACTCGGTCCACGAGGCGATGGCGATGACCGAAGCGAACGCCTCCGTGATCTACGTCCCGCCCCCCTTTGCCGCCGATTCGATCCTCGAAGCCATCGATGCCGAGATGCCGCTGATCGTGTGCATCACCGAAGGCATCCCCGTGCTCGACATGATGAAGGTCAAGCGTGCCCTCGAAGGCTCCAAATCCCGGCTCATCGGCCCCAACTGCCCCGGTGTTATCACGCCCGACGCCTGCAAGATCGGCATCATGCCCGGCCATATCCACAAACGCGGTTCCTGCGGCGTGGTCTCGCGCTCGGGCACGCTGACCTATGAGGCGGTCAAGCAGACCACCGATCTGGGGCTGGGCCAGTCCTCCGCCATCGGTATCGGCGGCGACCCGATCAAGGGCACCGAGCATATCGACGTGCTGGAAATGTTCCTGGCCGATCCCGAAACCACATCGATCATCATGATCGGCGAGATTGGCGGCTCTGCCGAAGAGGACGCCGCCCAGTTTCTCGCCGATGAGAAAAAAGCAGGGCGCTGGAAGCCAACAGCGGGCTTCATCGCAGGCCGCACAGCGCCTCCGGGCCGTCGCATGGGTCACGCCGGCGCGATTGTTGCCGGCGGCAAAGGCGGCGCCGAAGACAAGATCGAAGCCATGCGCGCCGCAGGCATCGTGGTGGCCGACAGCCCCGCAACGCTGGGCGAGGCGGTGATGGAAGCGATCAAGGGCTGATGGAGGCCAGTGCTCACATTGCGGCAGGCTTTCGCAATTACGCCAGATTTTCCGGTCGCACAGCGCGGCCGGACTATTGGGTTTTTGCAGGCTTCCTGTTTGTGGCGCAGATCCTGAGCTTCTTCATCGCGCCCATTGTGGCCGCAGGCTTCGCCCTGGCGACAGTGACGCCGGGCCTGTCTGCCGCCGTCCGGCGGTTGCACGACGCAGGCCGCTCAGGCTGGTGGCTCGTTCTGCCCGCTGTCGTGTTGCCCGGTTGGCTGCTGATCTGGTTCGCCTCTGCTGCGGCAGCGATGGCAGTTCGGGTTGATACGCTCGACAACGATATCTATTTCCTGACCGCCAGCGCGATCATGCTGGTGGTGGTGACGATCACATTGTTCTGGTTGGCAGCCCCCTCGGAACCCGGTGCCAATGCACATGGACCCAACCCGAACGAGGTCGCAGGATGAAAATCGCAACACCTCCCTTTCAAGGGCCAACCGACCTGAATGGCGCCCACCAGCACAAGGCAGCAACACTGCTCCGCACACGCCGGGCCGCCAGGGGAGCCATGACATTTGGCTCAAACACAGGGCCAACCACGCTCAGACAAAGAGTATGCTAATGAACTTCCAAACCGCCGTCAAAACCTGTTTTTCCAAATACGTCACATTCTCCGGTCGCGCCGCGCGGTCGGAATACTGGTGGTTTTTCCTGTTTGGAATCCTGGGCAGTCTTGTTGCCGCAATTCTGGACGGCGTCCTGTTTGGCGCGGCGACCGTACAGACAGAGGTTACCGACACCAGCGCCAGCGCTTCCGCCGTCAGCAACGGACCAATCGCCTCGATCTTTTCGCTGGCCATTCTGCTTCCACAACTCAGCGTCGGCTGGCGGCGCATGCACGACACCGGGCGCTCGGGGGTTTTCCTGCTTTATCCGCTCCTTGTCATGGTCGGGATCAGCATGTTCCTGGCGTTTTTTGGCAGCTTTGGTACTGGCGTCGACGGTGGGCTTTCCGGCACTGTCGCTGTCATCACCGGCCTCGCCGTCTTCGTTCTCGCAATCTCCCCCTTAATCGTCCTTTGGTGGCTCACCCGCCCGTCGCAACCCGGCGCCAATGCATACGGTCCCAACCCACATGAGGTATCCCCATGACCGACCAATCCCCCAATGACCAGTTCCACGCCTCCAGCTTCATGCAGGGGCATAATGCGGAATATCTTGAACAGATGTATGCGCGCTATGCGGGCGATCCGAGTGCGGTCGACGAAGCGTGGCAGGCGTTTTTCAAAGCGATGGGCGATGATGAGGTTTCCGTAAAACACGAGGCCTCCGGCCCCTCCTGGGCGCGCAGCGACTGGCCTCCGCTACCGGGCGATGACCTGACGCAGGCGCTGACCGGCGAGTGGGCATCCCCCGCCGAAGTCAAAGGGGCGGGCGACAAGATCAAGGCCAAGGCGGTTGAAAAAGGCGTCGAGGTCAGTGGCGACCAGATCAAGCGCGCCGTGCTCGACAGTATCCGCGCGCTCATGATCATCCGCGCCTACCGGATCCGGGGCCATCTGGTCGCCGACCTTGACCCGCTCGGCATGCGCGACCAGACGCCCCACCCCGAGTTGGACCCCAAATCCTACGGTTTCACCGAAGCCGACATGGATCGCCCGATTTTCATCGACAAGGTTCTGGGCCTCGATGTCGCCTCGATGCGCGAGATCATCGACATCGTGAAGCGGACCTATTGTGGCACGTTTGCGCTGCAATACATGCATATTTCCAACCCCGAAGAGGCCGGCTGGCTCAAGGAGCGGATCGAAGGGCTGGGCAAGGAAATCCAGTTCACCCGCGAGGGACGCAAGGCGATCCTGAACAAGATGGTCGAGGCTGAGGGCTTCGAGAAATTCCTGCATGTCAAGTATATGGGCACCAAACGCTTCGGCCTTGATGGCGGCGAAAGCCTGATCCCCGCGATGGAGCAGATCATCAAACGCGGCGGTGCCCTGGGCCTGAAGGAAATCGTGATCGGCATGCCCCACCGTGGACGTCTGAGCGTTTTGGCCAATGTGATGGCCAAACCCTACAAGGCCATTTTCAATGAATTCCAGGGCGGCAGTTTCAAACCCGAAGATGTCGATGGCTCCGGCGATGTGAAATATCACCTCGGCGCGTCCAGCGACCGCGACTTTGATGGAAACTCCGTACACCTCAGCCTGACGGCCAACCCCAGCCACCTCGAGGCGGTGAACCCCGTCGTCATCGGCAAGGCGCGCGCCAAGCAGGACCAGTTGAAAGATACCGAACGCACAGCCGTCATGCCCATCCTGCTGCACGGCGACGCGGCCTTTGCCGGCCAAGGCGTTGTGGCGGAGTGTTTTGCCCTCTCCGGGCTGCGCGGTCACAAGGCGGGCGGCACGATGCACATCGTGGTCAACAACCAGATCGGCTTTACTACCGCGCCCCACTTTTCGCGGTCTTCCCCCTACCCGACCGACAACGCGCTGGTGGTCGAAGCGCCGATCTTCCACGTGAACGGCGACGATCCCGAGGCCGTGGTGCACGCCGCCAAAGTCGCCACGGAATTTCGCCAGATGTTCCACAAGGACGTGGTCATCGACATCTTCTGCTACCGCCGGTTCGGGCACAACGAGGGCGACGAGCCCATGTTCACCAACCCGGTGATGTACAAGAAGATCAAAAAGCAAAAGACGACCCTGACCCTGTACACGGAGCGTCTGGTCCGCGACGGCCTCATCCCCGAAGGCGAGATCGAAGACATGAAAGCCGCGTTCCAGGCGAAAATGAACGAGGAGTTCGAGGCTGGCAAAGACTACAAACCCAACAAGGCCGACTGGCTGGATGGCAAGTGGTCTCACCTCGACCGCAACAAGGAAGATTACCAGCGCGGCAAAACCGCCATCGCGCCTGAAACCTTCGCAGAGGTCGGCCGTGCGCTGACGACTGCACCGGAGGGTTTTCCGCTGCACAAGACCGTTGGGCGTCTGCTCGAGACCAAGAAGGCGATGTTCGACAGCGGCGAAGGGTTCGATTGGGCCACCAGCGAAGCGCTCGCCTTCGGCTCCCTCCTGACCGAAGGTTATCCCGTGCGTCTGGCCGGTCAGGACAGCGCCCGCGGCACCTTCAGCCAGCGCCATTCCGCGCTCGTCAATCAGGAAACCGAAGAACGGTATTATCCGCTCAACAGCGTCCGCCCCGGACAGGCCCATTACGAAGTCATTGATTCCATGCTTTCGGAATATGCCGTACTGGGGTTCGAGTACGGCTATTCGCTGGCCGAGCCGAACGCACTCACCCTGTGGGAGGCCCAGTTCGGTGATTTTGCCAACGGCGCGCAGATCATGTTCGATCAGTTCATCTCCTCGGGTGAATCCAAATGGCTGCGGATGTCAGGCCTTGTGGTCCTGCTCCCGCACGGGTTCGAGGGGCAAGGCCCTGAACACTCGTCGGCCCGGCTGGAACGGTTCCTGCAAATGTGCGGCCAGGACAACTGGATCGTCGCCAACTGCACCACGCCCGCCAACTATTTCCATATCCTGCGCCGACAGATCCATCGCGACTTCCGCAAGCCGCTGATCCTGATGACCCCGAAATCCCTGCTCCGCCACAAACTCGCGGTCAGCAAGGCCGAGGAATTCACCACAGGCAGCAGCTTCCACCGCGTGCTCTGGGACGATGCCCAATTCGGCAACTCGGACACCGAACTGGCAGCGGATGACAAGATCAAACGCGTCGTGATGTGTTCGGGCAAAGTCTACTACGACCTGCTCGAAGAACGCGACGCGCGCGGGATCGACGACGTCTACCTGCTGCGGTTCGAACAGTTCTATCCCTTCCCGGCCCAATCGGCCGTCAAGGAACTGGAACGGTTCAAAAGCGCCGAAATGATCTGGTGCCAGGAAGAGCCCAAGAATCAGGGCGGCTGGACGTTCATCGAACCCAACCTCGAATGGGTGCTTGGCCGGATCAACGCCAAGCACACGCGCCCGGTCTATGTCGGCCGCGCCACCTCTGCCTCGCCTGCAACGGGCCTCGCCAGCATGCACAAAGCCCAACAAGCCGCTCTCGTCGACGAAGCGCTGACCATCAAAGGATAAGACAATGACCACCGAAGTCCGCGTGCCCACATTGGGCGAAAGCGTCACCGAAGCCACCGTCGCCACCTGGTTCAAGAAACCCGGAGACGCGGTTGAGGTTGACGAAATGCTCTGCGAGCTGGAAACCGACAAGGTCACGGTCGAAGTGCCCTCACCCGTCGCCGGCACCCTTGGCGATATCGTCGCAGCCGAAGGCGAAACCGTCGGCGTCGACGCGCTGCTGGCCACCATTTCCGAAGGGGCCGGTGCCGCAGCCCCCGAAGCCAAGCAAACCCCGGCCCCCGAAGCCGACGCGCCCGCATCCGATGGCGCGGACGTCGACGTCATGGTGCCGACCCTTGGCGAATCGGTGACCGAAGCAACGGTCAGCACCTGGTTCAAGGCTGTCGGTGACACCGTCACGCAGGATGAAATGCTCTGCGAGTTGGAAACCGACAAGGTAAGCGTCGAGGTCCCTGCCCCTGCGGGCGGCGTTCTGAGCGAGATCGTCGCGCCTGAAGGCACGACCGTGGATGCCAATGCGCGGCTTGCCGTCATCTCCGGCTCCGCCGAAGGCCGTGTCGACCCCGGCCCGCGCCCACAAGCCAAGGAGGGCGACACAGACCCCACCAGCAACTACCAGAACCCACCCGCAGGCCAGGGTGGCGCACGCAGCGACGTCGAAGACGCCCCCGCCGCCAAAAAGGCAATGGCCGAAGCAGGCGTCAGCCGCGATCAGGTCACAGGCACAGGCCGGGATGGCCGCGCGATGAAAGACGATGTGGCCCGCGCCGTGGCCGCGGCCGCCAGCGCACCCGCGCCGGCCGCAGCCCCTGCCATGCCACGCGCCCCCGTCGCTGCGGATGATGCCGCGCGCGAGGAACGGGTCAAGATGACCCGCCTGCGTCAGACCATCGCCAAGCGCCTCAAGGACAGCCAGAACACGGCCGCCATGCTCACCACCTATAACGAGGTGGACATGACCGGCGTGATGGAATTGCGCAATGAATACAAAGACCTGTTCCTGAAAAAGCATGGCGTCAAGCTGGGCTTCATGTCCTTTTTCACCAAGGCCTGCTGCCACGCGCTGCGCGAAGTGCCCGAAGTCAACGCCGAGATTGACGGCACCGACGTGGTCTACAAGAACTTCGTGCATATGGGCATCGCCGCAGGCACGCCGCAGGGGCTCGTGGTGCCGGTGATCCGCGACGCGGACGCCATGAGCTTTGCCGCCATCGAAAAGGCCATCGCCGAAAAAGGCGCCCGCGCCCGCGACGGCAAGCTTTCCATGGCCGAAATGCAGGGCGGCACGTTCACGATCTCCAACGGCGGCGTCTACGGCTCGCTCATGTCCTCGCCCATCCTGAACCCGCCCCAGTCCGGCATCCTCGGCATGCACAAGATCCAGGACCGCCCCATGGCCATCGGCGGCCAAGTGGTGATCCGGCCCATGATGTATCTGGCTTTGTCCTACGACCACCGCATCGTGGACGGCAAAGGGGCGGTGACGTTCCTCGTCCGGGTCAAAGAAGCACTGGAGGATCCACGTCGGCTGTTGATGGATTTGTGAGGTAAGCCGAATGGATTTGGTCACAGGCGTAGCAGCCGCTTCGCAAGCGATTAAGCTCGTAAAAGAAATTGGTGACATTGATCGCAGTATTGATGAAGCAAGTTTCAAGTTGAAAATTGCAGAGGTTGTTAGTGCGCTAGCGGACACGAAAATGGCGCTCGCTGACGCAAAGCAACGCATTCACTCATTGGAGAGTGACATAAAAACATTGAAGAAAGGCGACACGTGTCCCATGTGCAAGAAAGGACATCTGCGCGTTGTATCCGCAGAAGATTCAACTCGCGCAGGGGTTGAGTATCATAACTGTAAGTGTAGCCACTGCGAATACAAGAACAAACGTTTGTTCGACGCTTCAATGGGAACATATGCGAGCCAATTGAAATGACCCCAGAACTCACATACCTCACTTACGCCGTTATCCTGCTGATCGTCCATATGGTCGTGCAAGGCGGCGCCTCCAACCTGTCCAAGGGCCTCGACTGGGCGCTTGGCCCGCAAGACGAACCGCGCGATCCGGACGCGGTCGCGGGCCGCCTCGAAAGGGCACTCAGAAACTATGTCTACAACCTGCCCGCCTTCATCGCCCTCGCCCTGATCCTCAAGGTCACCGACCTCGGCACTGCGGGCACGGCCACCGGCGCGGCGCTCTGGTTCTGGGCGCGGGTCGCCTATGTCCCCGCCTATGCCTCCGGCATTCCTTATGTCCGCTCAGTGGTGTGGTTTGCATCGCTGGTCGGACTGGTCATGATGATCCTGCCGCTCATATGAAGACGCCCGCGCTCATATCCGCCCTGTGCGCCGCAATTCAGGACGTCTGCGCATCATGGCTGCCCGCCCGCGCCGCTATTGCGATCCGCATCGACGCGCGCACCAACCCGTCACATCTGAACAAACTGCAAACGAAACGCCCGTTGGCGGTGCACAGTCGGTGCACGCCCGGTGTACGGGTATCACCCCCCCCGCTGCACAGCCAATTTCAACGAAAGGACACCTCATGGCTTCCTATGACGTCATCATCATCGGCTCCGGCCCCGGCGGCTATGTCTGCGCCATCCGCTGCGCGCAACGCGGCCTGAAAACGGCCATCGTCGAAGGGCGTGACACGCTGGGCGGCACCTGTCTGAACGTGGGCTGCATCCCCTCCAAGGCGCTGCTGCATGCGTCCCACATGCTGCACGAGGCAGAGCACAATTTCGCCGCCATGGGCCTCAAGGGCAAAAGCCCCTCGGTCGATTGGAAACAGATGCTCTCCTACAAGGACGACACCATTGGTCAAAACACCAAAGGTGTTGAATTCCTTATGAAAAAGAACAAGGTCGACTGGCTGAAAGGCTGGGGCAGCATCCCCGAAGCGGGCAAGGTGAAAGTGGGCGATGAGGTCCATGAGGCGAAATCCATCGTCATCGCCTCCGGGTCTGAGCCCGCCAGTTTGCCGGGTGTCGAGGTGGACGAAAAGGTTGTCGTAACGTCGACAGGCGCCTTGGAACTGGGCAAGGTTCCGAAGAAAATGGTCGTGATCGGAGCAGGCGTTATCGGACTGGAATTGGGCTCCGTTTACAAACGGCTCGGCTCCGAAGTGCAGGTCATCGAGTTTTTGGACGCCATCACCCCCGGCATGGATGCCGAGGTGCAGCGCAGCTTTCAGAAAATCCTGAAGAAACAAGGCATTGACTTTACGATGGGCGCCGCTGTGCAAAAAGTCGATGCAACCAAAACCAAGGCCAAAGTCACCTACAAACTGCGCAAGGACGACAGCGAACACGTGGTCGATGCCGACGTCGTTCTGGTCGCCACCGGCCGCAAACCCTATACCGACGGGCTTGGCCTTGACGCGCTCGGGATCGAAATGACCAAGCGCGGCCAGATCGCCGTGGACGCCCATTGGCAGACCAACGTACCGGGCATCTACGCCATCGGCGACGTGATCGAAGGCCCCATGCTCGCCCACAAGGCCGAAGACGAAGGCATGGCCGCCGCCGACCAGATCGCAGGCCACCACGGCCACGTGAACTACGGCGTGATCCCCGGCGTGATCTACACCCACCCGGAAGTTTCGAATGTGGGCGAGACCGAAGAAACCCTGAAAGAACAAGGCCGTAAGTACAAGGCCGGCAAGTTCAGCTTTATGGGCAACGGGCGGGCAAAAGCGAATTTTGCAGCGGATGGCTTTGTCAAAATTCTGGCCGACGCCGAAACCGACCGCATCCTCGGAGCGCATATCATCGGGCCGGGTGCAGGCGATCTGATCCACGAGATCTGCGTCGCGATGGAGTTCGGGGCCTCGGCCGAAGACCTCGCTCTGACGTGCCATGCGCACCCGACCTATTCCGAAGCGGTGCGCGAAGCGGCCTTGGCCTGTGGCTTGGGCGCGATACACAGCTGAGCGTGACTGCAGCGCGTCCTGAAAAAGGGCGCGCCACACCAAGTCAGGCGAAACACTGCTGGTTTTTACTCAATCCCTTGAAACCTTCTGCCGATAGCTACGTTGAGTGATCCCGCATTCCCCAAGTAGCTCTCTGATTTCGCTGTCTTGAACGTGATATTTTCTATATATATCATGGCGTTGGTTGCTGCGGAGGATGTGTTTCATGGATCACCCAGAGGGTGCGGGCTTGCAGCGGGCAGATCGTGTGGATTTTGACCCTCGCGTGCGGCTGGAATTCCGGGGCGCTCAGCTCAGTTCGGATGGCGGCCTTCTGGTGATGCGCGAGCTTGATGACGCGCTCGGTCTGTCCAATCTGGCGTCTGCTGCCCTGTGCGATAATCGCCGTGGCAAGAACACGATCCACCGGCTCGACGGGCTGTTTCGGCAATCGGTCTACGGCCGGTTGGCAGGATACGGGGACGTCAATGACGCCGACCGTCTCGCGCTCGATCCCGTGATGCGCCAGGTTGTCGGTGGCCGTGCCGTCGATGCGCATGCCGCATCCACGTCGCAGATGGGCCGGTTCGAGACCGAGGGACTGGCGACCGCAGAGAACCGGGCGGCTCTGTCTGA
>NZ_JAIMIA010000069.1 GCF_019966495.1 Tateyamaria pelophila
GTCCGAACGCGGCGGCGACCGCGCAGCCTTCATGTACACCCTGATCGTCACCGCAAAAATGAACGACATCGACCCCCAAGCCTGGCTCGCTGACGTTCTCAAACGACTGCCCGACATGCCAGTCTCGCGCGTGCACGAGCTGCTACCATGGAACTGGAAAACCGCAGCACAAAACGTCAAGGCCGCATAAACGCGGTCCACGCCGGATGTTTACCGAAATCTAATTCTGGAATGGGGATGGTTACCGCGATGACTAGTTAATGCTAGTTGTCGTATACTCGTTACTTATCTTCGCTGGAGCACTCACTCTCCAGTTTTGCACTGGACTATATGATGCGCGAAATGAGTTGACCTGTATATTGGTGTGATTGCCTAGGTAATTTTACCTACGGTCAATCCGGCCTTGCCCGACCGGAAAGAGCTTTGTCGCCAGTGCCAGGTTGATGAGTTCCGCCACCGAGGCCACGTCCATTTTTTCGAGGATACGGGCGCGGTGATGGTCGACGGTGCGAGGACTGATGTCGAGATGGCGCGCGACATCCTTGCTGGAGCTTTGGGCGGGGTTGGACACCAGAAACTGCGCAATTTCGCGCTCGCGTTCCGTCAGGCTTTCGAGGCGCGCGCGCGCGTTGCGCGTGCTTTCGTCGCTGGCGCGGGTGGTGGCCGCGGAGGCAAGCGCGGCTTCTATGCGGTTGATCAGGATATCGGGACGAAACGGCTTTTCCAGAAAGTCGATCGCGCCGTGTTTCACGGCCTCGACCGCTTCGGGCACGCCGCCGTGGCCGGTGATGAACACAATCGGAATCATGCATTTGCGCTTTATCAGCTGTTGTTGCAGCTCAAGCCCGGTCATGTCCGGCATTCCGTAATCCAGGATCAGGCATCCGTCCCGTTCTAAAGCGTCGCTGTCCAGAAACGCCTGCGCCGAGGCATAGGTTTCGGTATTGTACCCGCGGGTCCGCAAGGAGCGCGACAGGGACGCCCGGACCGCCTGATCGTCATCCACAATGAAAATGGAAGGCTCAGACATAGGCCGCACTTTGTTTCGCTGTTGTCACTTTCGGGCTGAGGGCCGGCAGCGTGAAACAGAATTGCGAATGCCCGTCAGGATCGACCCGGTACCAGATCTCGCCGCCATGGGCGTCGACGATCGTGCGGCAGATCGACAGGCCGAGGCCCATGCCGTCCGGCTTTGTCGTGCCGAAAGGTTCGAAAACCTCTACGCCTTCCGCGAAACCCGGGCCGGTATCCGTGACCGAGATAAGCACGCCGGTGTCGGTATTCCGGGCCGTCAGAGTTATGCGTTTTTCTTTGCAGTCTTCCGCGGCGATTGCTTCGCTGGCGTTGCGCAGCAGGTTGACCACAACCTGCGCAATCTGCACCCGGGACCCGTAAACAGGATCAAGATTTCCGGTTTCGGTCAGGATTGTGATGCCGTGTTCCGTGGCTTCGGGCCGGACCAGATGCAAGGTCTGCTTGATGAGGTCGGCGAAATCAAATTCGGTTTTCTCGACGGTTTCCTTTTTGACGAAGCCGCGCAGTGCCTTGATGATATCCCCGGCGCGGTGCGCATTCTGGTCCGTTTCGGTCAGGATCAGCTCAAGCTCTTCAGTCTTCTCTGACCCCTTGCGGAGCAGGAAGAGGGCCGTGTCCATATTCTGGGAAATCGCCAGAAGGGGCTGGTTCAATTCATGCGCCAAACCCGTCGCCATCTGCCCCATTGCATTGACACGGGTGGAATGGGCCAGATCCCGGCTGAGTTGCTGAATGCGGCGCTCTGCTTCCTTGCGCTCGGTGATCTCGTCGACGGTGACGACGGCGTGGATCGGGACGCCGGTATCGTCACGGATGATGATCACGTTTTCGCTGATCCAAAGCGCGGAGCCATCGGCACAGAGGTAGCGTTTTTCATGAACGTATTCGGAACGCCCGCCGGGTACATCGCCCAGAAACACGGCCGAGACCGGGTCATTCGGATGCGAGATGTCGTGCACCGTCATGGTTGCCAGCGTATCCCGGTCGTATCCAAGCATGTCGGCCAGTTTCTTGTTGGCGCGGATGATCCGCCCGGTTTTGGCCTGGATCTGCGCCATCCCGCGCGAGGCCAGATCGAAGGTGCGGTCATATTCGGTTTCTGATTTCTTGCGCTCCGCGATGGCCTGGACCAGTGTTTCATTGGCGCGCTCAAGCTCTTTGTAGGTTTTTGGCATCGGATCGTTGGTGGAGATTTCCCCCTGCGAGACAAGCGCCGAGCGCACCGCAAAGGCGCGGACGGGTTTGTGGATGTAATTGGCCAGCATCAGGCCGATCAGGCCGGACACAACCGCGATTCCGGCGGCGATCCAGATGTTTTGGGTCCGGTTGGCGATGATGGGGCCGGTAAAATCAACCTCGGGGGCGTACACGGCGATGGTCCACGGCAATTCATCGCTGATTGCCGGCATCACCGTCGAGACATAGGTGGACCCGTTGTGCTCGAAACGGGCGGCAACCTCGCGATCTACGGAAACATCCCTTCCTGACATCAGTCCACTAAAGGCCGTCCGGGCCACGGGGTCGTCAATCTCGCTGATGTGGACAAACCGGAACGTGCCGTCGTTGTTTTCGGTTCGGATCAATGTTTCGTCGGGGTGGGCGATCACGTCCCCGTTCTTGTTCAGGATCAGGGCCTTGCCGTTGTCGCCGATATTGAGGCGGGACAGAAAGCCCGAAATCGCCTCGATATCGATGTCGACGCCGATGACGCCGCGCAACTCTCCGCCCGCGTTGATCACCGGAGAGGCCGCCGTGATGCCCGGGGTTTCGGAGGTGAAGAATATGTAAGGGTCGGTCCAGATGCTGGTCAGTTCCGTTTCGGCGGATTGAAACCATGGCCGGTCGCGCGGGTCATAGGTGTCCTCGGGATCAAGCCTGCTGCTGACGATGTTGTAATCATTGTCGCGCCAGATAAGCTCTGTCTCCCGCCCGTCCTCATCTTGCATGATGATCTTCGAGCGGAAGGGACCGGGGCCCTCACTGCGCATGACATAGACGAAACTGCCGGTTTTATCGCCGTAGAAAATACCCGCGAATTGGGGGGATATCTGGAGCTGTTGGAAGAGCAGTTGTTCCAGTTGCTCGAAGTTCTCGCTGGCGATGACGCGGTTTTCAGCGAGCCGCGTCGCCAGTTCGACAGCACCTTTGGCGGGGCTGAGGAATCCCTTGGAATGCTCGATCGTGTTTTCCCCGACATCGCTGAGCAGGTCGCGCGCATGTTCGAGAAGGGCGCGTTCCGATGTGACATAGGAGGAAAACACCACGATGGTCACCGCGACGAATTGAAGTCCGGCAATACACAGTGCCAATACCAATCCGAGAGATAATTTCATGCCCAGGCGGGTCCTCAGAATTCAAGCGATGTTTCGAATGTATCGCGTTACGAATATTTTCTAGTCAAAGCCCCGCCTTAGACGTGATTGGACCCATGCGAAAGGTGACGTAAAGAGGTGCGCATGGCAACATGATTTGCCACACGCCGGCGTAGTGTCGCCGTTCGGGTGTCTGGGGCAACGCCATTTCGCATGTCAGACGGCGTACGCCTCTCGTTCAGGCCTGCAACGCCGCGGTGATTGCCAAGGACAGTTTTTGCACCACCTCGTCGATCTGGTCGTCAGTGATGATGAAGGGAGGGGCCAGCAGGACGTGATCGCCGGACTGGCCGTCGATCGTGCCACTCATCGGGTAGCAGATCATGCCGGCCTCGAACGCGGCTTTCTTGATCGTCGGAGCAATCTTGCGGGACGCGTCGAAGGGCGCCTTGGTGTCGCGATCTGCCACAAGCTCGACGCCGACAAACAATCCGCGACCACGAATATCACCCACATGCGGGTGTTGCCCGAATGCCGAATGCAGAGCCGACATCAGCTTCTGGCCCTGGGTCTGAACGCGGGGGATCAGGCCCCGATCCAGCAGGGCATTGACGACAGCAACGCCAGCCGCCGCCGCCGTCGGATGACCGAGATAGGTATGCCCATGCTGAAAGAAACCACTGCCATTCTGGATCGTTTCATAGATTTCACGGCTGCACAGCATGGCCCCGATAGGTTGGTATCCGGCACCTAACCCTTTGGCAATGCAAAGTATATCTGGAGCCACGCCGTCTTGTTCACAGGCAAAGAGACTGCCCGTGCGCCCCATCCCGCACATGACTTCGTCAAGGATCAGCAAGATGCCGTATTGATCGCAAATCTCGCGGATCCGTTTGAAATATCCCGGGGCAGGGGCCAGCGCGCCGGCCGTCGCCCCGACGACCGGTTCGGCGGCGAAGGCCATCACGTTTTCCGGCCCGACCCGCAGCAGTTCCTCTTCGAGCAGGTTTGCCGCGCGCAGCCCGTATTGCTCGGGCGTTTCGTCGTCGCGTTTGAGGCGATACGCGTAGCACGGGTCGATATGGCTCATGTCGATCAGCAGCGGGCCGAATTGCGCCCGCCGCCACGCATTGCCGCCGGCCGACAAGGCCCCCATGGTGTTGCCGTGATAGCTTTGCTTGCGGGCAATGAGCCGCCCGCGTTTGGGCTCGCCTTTTTCGACGAAATACTGTCGGGCAAGTTTGAGCGCGGATTCCATCGCTTCGGACCCGCCGGAGACCAGATAGACACGGTCCAGATCGCCGGGTGCGTGCGCGATGAGCAGATCGGCCAGCGTTTCGGCAGGCTCGGACGTGAGGAAGCCGGTATGCGCATAAGCCAGCTTGTCCAACTGCGCCTTGACCGCGTCGATGATTGTTTGATCGCCGTGACCAAGGCAGGACACGGCCGCCCCGCCGGAGGCGTCCAGATATTGCTTGCCTGTGTCGTCATAGAGATAACAGCCCGCGCCGCGCACGGCGACAGGTGGTAATTGCTTGGTATGACGCGGAAAAATATGGGACATGCTATGTTCCTTTATGCGGCGCCGGGGATTTGCACGTGGCGGCCCCCCTCTTGAAAATGGGCGAAGGATTGCGGCCAGACCGTACCGGGCCATCTGATTTCCATGTTGCCCAAACGGGGCCGGTACACGGCGGTATAGAGGGTTCCGAAGCCGACGTTGAACGCCGTTGAATAAAGCGGCGGGCGCAGAAAGGCGTTGATGAACGTATCCTGCGGATCGCGGTGCAACGTCAGCCGTTGCAGCAGGAACCGTTCACGTTCGACCGTTGCCGTGAACCGGGCATGGCTGACCCATTCCACGTTTTCCTGATGATTGGTCGCAACGGCGGCATGGGTGATCAGAGCGGGTTTGTCAGGGGACATCATCGCGGTCAGATAACGCCGTTTGGCATCCAGAACGGTGACGTTATAGCTCATGTGGGTCGGGACACGCGCGAGGATCTGACCTGCCTGCTCTGCCGTTTCACAGGTTTGCAGCACATAGCGCAGGATCAACGGTACGCCAAAGCCGTCGCCGACGACACGGCGCCCGCCAAAGGTCAGTGAAATCGCAAGCCCGGCATCGTTCATGCCGTCGACCAGTCCCCACAGGCCATCCGACGTCCCGATCACGCGGCGGCCTTGCCAGCCTGTTTGCAGGACCAGACTGTCGAACGCGTTGGCGTCGTAATCGTAGTTGCGCACAAGCACAGGTTCTTCGCCCGTCCAGATCGCCTGGGAGCAGCCGGACAGGTAGGGCGGGGGGCAGTAGAAGCTGAGAAAGCGCGCGGCCTGATCGCCGCCGCCCGCCAGATCACACAGGGTTTCGTAGAGCGGCACAATCTCGGGCATGTGCTCTTTGAGCGCCCGGCGGCTTTCGAGATACGTCGGCCGCGCGGAGTCGCCTTCTTTCAGCCACCAGCGTTTGTAATCCGGCCAGTATTCCGCGAAAAGCCCGGCCCACTTGGGGCCGGGCATGTCTTCGCTCAGGGCGCGCCAAAGCATCCGACGTCCTTACAGGATTTTGAACGCAGGATCGGCGATGGCAGGTCCGGCATTTGCGACGGGCAATGGTTTGCCGTACACGTTGCTCTTGATCCCGTGAATCCACCGCTTGGCCCGTTCGTTCAACTGGAAGCTTTTGGTCATGGACCGGCCCCGCGTCACCAGGATACCGATATCGGCCCCCTCATAGCGATAGTCGCCGGGCTGGAGGATCCGCAGGAAGAAGGCTTCGTTTTCGGATTCCACGGCGCGCCGGTGATAATCGAAACGGTCGAACACGACGCGCCCGTCTTCGAGCATCTTGTAGATCCCCGTTTCGGGTGCTGCGGTACAGATATCGACGCTGTCATCGGTGTGTTTGATGACCATCTGCGACCAACTGTCGATCATGTCGGGGTTGGACCAGCGGTTGTTCAATTCCGTCGTATCAAGCTCGAATTTCTTGCGGGAGAATTCCAGCAGGTGGAACAGGAACAACGGCGCGTCCGCATGGGCGAAGGCCGCGTGGTTGGTCATGGACGAGGCCCCGGTGATCCGCGGGTTCAGCTCGCCGAGCCAGAGGTCGCCGGTTTTCTTGTCGATGAGAAAATCGAGTTCGAAATAGCCCCGGTAGCCTTCCTTGCGCAATTGCTCACCGAATTTGAACGTCAGCTCGCGAGCTTTCTGGCGGACCTTTGGCGGAAATGCGGTCGACAGGATTTCGTTGCCACACCATCCGCCGCGGTAGGGCGTCAATTCCTTGAAGCCGACAAGCTCTGTCATCAGTGGGCCGACGATCGTGCCTTGCTTGGTGGCGCAGGCTTCGATGGCGGAGCCGCGGCAATCGATGCGCTTCATGATCTTGATCTCGCCCTCGCCGACGATCTCATGTTCGTGGCGGCGGAAGTCGGCTTCGGATTTGATGAAGAACGTCGTGTGCCCGCTGTCACCGAAGGCTGATTGAAGCACCAGATCGTGACCGATCCCGGCCTTTTCGCAGGTCGCTTTCAGGTCGTCGTAATCCTTCACCTCGGCCAGCACGTTTGGCACCGAGGGCACACCGGCCTTGTTGCCGATGCGGACGGTTTCGATCTTGTTGTCCATGCTTGTGCGCAGCTTGGCCTTGGGGAACCACACATCGGCGCCCAGTTCCTTGGACAAACGCTCGGTTTCCTCGTCGAACATCAGGAACACGAATTTGGGCTTGCCGCCGCGCCGCTTGATGAAGTCGATGACTTCCTTGTGCTGCAACAGGTAGTTGTTGATGTCCTCGATGGACTGAAACTCCGCATGGGGCTGTTCGGAGGGGCAGAACACATTGGGGTGCTTGCCGCCGTAGCAGTCGATATAGCAGATGTATTTGAAGTTCTTTACCCACTCATCAAGCCCGAGCAAGTTGAAGTTCGTCGCCGAAATGAAGTAGATCGGGTCCTCGTTGCGGTGGAAAAATCTGCGGATCTCCGAGATGTTCTTGAGCACAGTGGCCATAATGTTTCCTTTCTTATTCGGCTGCGGTCTTGGCGTTTGGGTTATCGGGTAATGAGGCCAGCGCCTCCTGCGTAAACACGCGCAGACCCAGATCGGCGCGGTAGCCGTGGATTTCGTTGACATCCAGCGCCAGCATGAATGCCAGGATTTCCTTGCTGATAACCTGTCCGGGCACCAGGATGGGGAAGCCCGGCGGATAAGGGATGATAAAGCTGGCGGACACGACTTCCTGGCCGGTTTCAAGCAGGTCCATGAGCGGACCGCCCAGCTCGATATAGTCGCAATTGCGTTCATCATAGCTGAGATAATAGGCCGAGCGGATGTCTCCTTCGGGCGTTACCGTATCGGGCCGGAATGCATCATGGAAGCGGCTGAAGTCCGGCAGGGGCGGGTAGTTTTCCGTTAGGTTTTTCACCCGCCGGTCAAAGCCCAACCGCTCCATCTTGGAGGCATCGTCGAGCAGTTCGTCCAACTCGTTGGCGATCTCGACCAGCACTTCGATCAGGTAGGCGACAGAGGAGCGCGTCGTTCCGATATTGGTCATGAAAAGGACGGTATTGCGCGATGTCTTGTTGATCTGAATGCCGTACTTGTCCATCAGAACATCGTTCTTGAACGTATCACCGTCCCAGCCGGTGCCGCCGACGGCGAGGGTGACCCGGGTCGCATCAAGCACGAAGTCGTCTTGCGTCCAGCAATCCCACAGGTCGGTCCAGCCCTGTTCGTTGTCGAAATAACTGGTCACACCGCTTTGCCTGTGGTGTTCGGGGATCATGTCGCCAGCGGTCAGCACCTTGAAGTACTTCTGCAAGAGCGGATGACTGCTGATGGCGCGCCGCATGGACATCGCGGCCTCGATCTGGCGTTGAACGAACTCGAACCCTTCAAGCTCGACCTGCCGCCGTCCGACGTCGAGGGACGCGATGATCTGGTAGTTCGGCGAGGTCGAGGTGTGGGTCATGTAGGCTTCGTGGAAGCTTTGTTCGACTTCGCCTTTGAAGTCCTGATCGTTCACATGGATCATCGACCCCTGCCGCAATGCGGTCAGTGTCTTGTGGGTCGATTGGGTGGCATAGACGCGAATGCGGGCATTGGGCGGCGCAATCAACCGTGTCTCGAGCCATGTCTCTTCATCGGCGCCTTCGAGCTCTTTTTGTTGCGCCTCATAGGCGGCCTTGTGTTCGTCCGTACGCAACCGTTTGCGCAGATCGTTGGCCGTGCGCATGCCGGTGCGCTGGCGGTAGGTGGGGCTGAACCGTGCAAAGGCAAACCAGGCCTCGTCCCACAGGAACACGAGGTCGGGCTTGATGGCGAGACATTCCTCCATCACCCGCTGCACGTTATAGACCAGCCCGTCAAAGGTGCAGTTCGTCAACAACAGCATCCGCACCCGGTCCAGTTTGCCGGCGGCCTTGAGCGCCAGAAGCTGGTGCTTGATCTCGCGCAGGGGCACGGCACCGTACATTGAGTATTCATTCAGCGGATAGCTGTCGAGATAAACCACCTCGGCCCCGGCCAGCACCATGCCGTAATGGTGGGATTTGTGGCAATCGCGATCCACCAGAACGATGTCGCCGGGCCGCACGACGGCCTGCACGACGATCTTGTTGCAGGTCGATGTGCCGTTGGTGGCAAAGAATGTCTGTTTTGAGCCAAAAGCGCGGCTTGCCAGTTCTTGTGCCCGTTTGATGGGCCCGTGCGGTTCCAGCAGGCTGTCGAGCCCGCCGGACGTCGCGGAGGTTTCCGCGAGAAAGATATTGGGCCCGTAAAAGGCGCCCATGTCCTGAATCCAATGCGACCGCGTGATCGACTTGCCGCGGCTGATCGGCATGGCGTGGAACACGCCGGTCGGTTGCTTGGAATAGTCCACAAGTGCCGTGAAAAAGGGTGTTTTGTACCGCGACTCGACACCGCGCAGGATGTTGAGGTGCAATTCCATGAAGTCTTCCTGATTGTAGAAGACACGACGGCAAATGCCGAGGTCCAGCCCGGCGATGTCCTCGACGGAGCGATCCGTCACGAGGTAGGCATCCAGTTCGGGGCGCACACGGGCAATCAGGCGGCACAGTTCCGGTCCGTAGTTTTCAGGCTGCATCGCGTCAATCGCGGCACTGCCTCCGGCCCGGCTGAGAAAGCTGTGCAGGATTTCATTGTCGATATTTGATTTCAGTTCCAGTCCCGGCCGCACGACGATCGCCTGAATGTTGTGATTGAACAGAACGGCGATCAGCGCGTCTTCGAGGCTGGGCACAACCACGGCTTCGTAAAGGAACGGATCTTCGGGTCGGCGCATCCGGAGGACGTTGTTCCTGAGCCAGCGTTCTTGTTGCTCGCTCACGCTGTCGACGATCAGGACTTCGAAATAGGGTTTGGTCATCGCGCGGGCTTCGGGCGACAGCAGCGCTTCGTCGTCGTGTTCGTCCTTGTCGACGCTGTCGCGCTCCAGCGGGATGTTGCGGCGGCGGTAGGCGCCTGTGGTCAGGGCACGCGTCACCCGGTGGACCGCGAAGGCCAGATCCTCAAAGCTGTTATGATCGAAAAGACGCCGCAAATGATCGAAAGCAGACATGCCGGGGAAGGCCCAATAGGGCTCGATCAGGGCGAGGGCTGCGAAAAGGTCCTGGGTGCGCGCGCGATCCTTGTTTGTGATCTTGGAGCCGTTCTTTTTCGCGAGAGCCGATGTAAGCTCGCGCAGGGCTGTCCATCTGTCCGTGCGCAATTGCGTTGCAGAGTAATAGTCGCTGACGGAGTCCATCAATCGTCCTTCCGGTTATTGGCGAAAAACGATTGATGACACCCGGCCAGCAGGCCGAAGACCGTCGTTGATCAGCCGCTGATTGTTTTGCCCATGGTCGGCGCAATGCCGGGTTCTGGTTTGGCTGTGGGCGCGTTTTTCTCTGGTTCTTCCGATGTTCGCAGATGGGCGTGCAGACCGGCACGAGAGCCCTGATGCGGCACCTCCAAAGGTCCGAGCGTGTTCAGATAGGCATCCGCGCCGCTGGTTCTGTCGTAGACCGAAAAATCCGTGGACCGGTCCCGGAAGCTCTTGAGCACCTGGCCCAGGCCCTTCATTCCGGTTTCGCGTTGGCGGCGCACCAGATCGAGATCGATTTCTATGGGAAACATGTCTTCATGCCCGGCGGACTGGTGCAAGACCATTGCGGCCGGGTCCACAACGCAGCTGCGTCCATTGCCGCCGGAGCCCAGGCCATTGATGCTGAAGACATAGCACTGAAACTGTGCTGCCGTTGCTTGCGCGATCGCGATTTCCGCGTCCCGGTCTGCCGTGCTTGTGAACACGGGCAGCAGCAGGACTTCGACGCCCTGGCTGGTCAGTTGGCGTGTCGTTTCGGGGATCCAGATGTCATAGCAGATTGACAGGCCGAAGCGGCCCACGTCAGGGACATCGAAGATGCAAAACTCGGTGCCCGCTTCGACGCCTTTTTCGTAGGGCAGGAACGGAAACATCTTGCGGTAGGTCGTCACGATCGATCCATCCGGGCCGATGACCGTGGCCAGATTGTACATGCGGCCGTCTTCGGCGGTTTCATGCATCGTTCCGGGGATCAGCCAGACGTTGTGCCGTGCGGCCGCGGCCTGAAATTTTTCGATATGTTCGTTCATGGCCGGCAGAGAGAATTTCGGCAGCGGGCCAAGGGGCGCAATTTCGCTGAACAGGACCATCTGGGTCCACGGAAAGCGCGCCATCAGAATGTCCAGACGCTGGATCATTCCGTCGGTGTTGGGTTCGAGGGCATTGACGTACATCTGCACGCCGGCAATCGCAAAAGGTGTCATATTTTATGGGCTCCGTAAGAGCGGAGGTGCCCCGGCAGGGCATCAATTGTCTCCGCGTTACGCATCCTTTACGCCCTTACAACAAGAACTGAAACAGGCGATCTGCGCACAACCCGGTCTGCATTCGACCCGACCAGAAATTCGCGCACCCGGTCCGGTTTGTGCGAGGCCATGACGACCAGATCGCATTGGATTTGTTCGATCGTTTCAAGCACTTTGCCGTGAATATCGCCAAAGATAAGATGCTGTTTGACGGTGATGTCGTCGGGGACTTCCGAGACCATCAGGTCGTTGAGCTTCTTGGATGCGGCTTCGACGGCCTGGTGTTCGAAGTTTTCCGGAAAAAAGCCCTCGACCCATGCCGATCCGATCTCGGGAACGACAGTCAAGACATGCAAGGTGCCGCCGGAGGTGCGCACCAGTTCGATGGCTTGCGGCAGTGCCTTTTCCCACGACAGTTTCTCATTCAGATCGATGGTGAGTAGAACGGTATTGAACATCTGGCTCTCCTCTAAGCTGCCGCGGTTTTGCGCGTGGTGGTCCGTCCGGCGCGTCCGCGCTGCAGGGCGATGACACCGGCCAGCAGCAACAGGGCAGGGATGAACATCCAATATTTGCTCGGCTGCGACGCGGGGCGCAGAACTTGCAGCACTTCCTGATCCCAGTCCAGTCCGGCGGTTTCGCCCGCACTGCCAAAGGACACATCGTCGATGATCAGCCTGTCACCGTCATTGCGGAACATCAGTCCCGCGTTCTCCAGGCGTTCTTCGCCAGTGGCGCCATCGAGAATATTGAGGACAGCGACAAATTCGATCGGATCGCCGAGATCGTTCACGCCCGCGACGCGCAGTCGCAAATCCTCGCCGGGTTCGGTGGCAAGGGCAGCGGATGCGATTTCCTGCGGCGGCACGTCCGTATAGGGGGCGACAACCATATCCATCCAGAAGCCCGGGCGGAACAGGGTAAAGGCGATCAGCAGCAAGGCGAGCGTTTCGTAGATCCGGTTCTTGGCGAGGAACCACCCTTGCGTAGCCGCCGCGAACAGCAGCATCGCAATCGTTGCGACAATGAAGACGAATATGCCCTGCGCCCATGTGACGTTGATCAACAACAGCTCGGTGTTGAAGATGAACAGGAAGGGCAGGGCCGCCGTGCGCAGGCTGTAGAAGAAGGCAACCACGCCCGTCTTGATCGGATCACCCCCGGAGACGGCGGCGGCGGCAAAGCTGGCAAGCCCCACGGGCGGCGTGACGTCGGCCATGATCCCGAAGTAAAAGACGAAGAGGTGCACCGCGATCAGCGGCACGATCAGCCCGTTTTGCTGGCCTAGCGTCACGATGACCGGCGCCAGAAGGGCCGAGACCACAATGTAGTTCGCCGTTGTCGGCAAGCCCATGCCGAGGATCAGCGACAACACCGCCGTGAGCAGCAGGATGGCGAGGATATTGCCGCCCGACAGCACTTCGACAACATCGGCAAGGGCCGAGCCCACGCCCGTCTGGCTGACGGCGCCCACGATGATGCCGGCGGTCGCCGTGGCGATGCCGATGCCGATCATGTTTCGCGCACCGGTTTCCAGACCGTCGATCAGGTCCACGCCGCCTTGCTTGATGGCGTTGAGCAGCCGACCTTCGCCCCGCATCATAGCGGTGAGCGGGCGCTGCGTGACAAGGATGAAGACCATGTATGTCGTTGCCCAGAAGGCCGACAGGCCGGGGGACAAGCGGTCGACCATCAGCGCCCAGACCAGAACGACCACGGGCAGGATGAAATGCAGGCCCGACCGAACCGTCGGCCCGGGAAGCGGCAGCGACGTGACCGGCGCATTCGGGTCATCAAGTTTCAGCGGCTCTTCCTTGGAGGCGATGTAGAGCAGCCCGATATAGACCAGCGTCAGGAAACCGAAGATGATGTATCCCGCAGTCTCGGGGAAGGCGGGCCGGATCCAGCCCATGCCGTAGTAGACGGCAAAAGAGATCGCACAGATCGCAGCGATCGTGAAGGCGATCCCGATAAGGCGTTGGACGATTGGCTTGGGTGTGTATGCCCGCGGCAGCCCTTCCATCCCGGCCTTGAGGGCCTCGAGGTGGACGATATACACCAGCGCGATATAGGAAATCACGGCGGGCAAGAATGCGTGTTTGACCACGTCGAAATAGGGGATGCCCACATATTCGACCATCAAGAAGGCCGCAGCCCCCATGACCGGCGGCATGATCTGACCGTTGACCGAGGAGGCGACTTCGACGGCGCCCGCTTTTTCGGAGCTGAAACCCACCTTTTTCATCAGTGGAATGGTGAATGTTCCGGTGGTCACCACGTTGGCGATGGACGACCCGGAAATCAAGCCCGTCATCGCCGATGACACGACGGCGGCCTTGGCTGGTCCGCCCTTCATGTGACCCATGAGGCTGAAGGCGACCTGAATGAAGTAGTTACCCGCACCGGCGCGATCCAGCAGGGAGCCGAAGAGCACGAAGAGGAACACAAAGCTGGTGGACACGCCCAGGGCGATGCCGAATACGCCTTCGGTCGTGATCCATTGATGGTTCACGATTTCCGACAGGCTGTTGCCCTTGTGGGCAATGATGCTTGGCATTTGCGGGCCGAGCACGGTGTAGACGAGAAACAGTGACGCGACGATCATCAGCGCTGGCCCGAGCGCGCGACGCGTCGCCTCCAGCAGAAGCATGAGGCCGATCACGGCGACGACGAAATCCTGCATGATCGGCGCGCCGACACGGCTGGAGATTTCACGATAAAAAACAAAGAGATAGAGAGCGGCCATGGCCCCCACCACTGCAAGAGCCCATTCCCAGACCGGTATGCGGTCTTTGGGTGAACCCAGTATGACAGCCCCGATCACGGCCAAGGCTACAATCGGAATCCACCAGGTTGTAGTGCCGTCTTTGGCACCCGTCATAAAGAGAAATGCCAGCACGACAGGCACAACGATGCCGAGTCCGATTTGGAATTTTGTGTGCGCCGCCGGGAAGGCCGCGAATGCGAGGAAAATTGCGAAGGCCAGGTGGATTGACCGGCTTTCGGTGTCGTTAAAGACGCCCCAACCCACCATGAAGGGGAGAGGGGATGCGATCCAAAGCTGAAACAGCGACCAGGCCAGTGCCACACAGGTCAGAAAGACCCCAACGGTGCCCAGTGACCCGCGGCCGCCGGTGTCAGACGATGCGACAAGTTCGTCCAATTCGGCCTGAGACAGCCCGCCACGTCCGGCTGCAGCGTTTTCGACAGCTGCGGCCTGTTGTTGATTTGGATCGTTTGTCATTCTATCCCCCGTTGGCGCGTTGACCGGCCTTTGTATGGATTTGTGGGTGGGGCGAGATACCCGCCACACCTCTTTTTCTTGGCAGAATAGCAGATATGCTTACTCAATCCAGCCCTGTTCGCGGTAGTAGCGCGCAGCGCCGTCGTGCAGAGGCGCGGACAGACCCGCACTGATCATTTCTTCCTGGGTCAGGCTCTCAAAAGCCGGGTGCAGGCGCTTGAACCGGTCAAAGTTGTCGAAAACAGCCTTGACCACCTGATAGACGACTTCGTCATCGACATCAGAAGATGTTACAAACGTCGCCTTGACGCCAAATGTATCAACGTCATCGGGCGATCCCTTGTACATGCCACCGGGAATTTTTGCCGCCGCATAGTAGGGGTTCTCCGCGATCAGCGCGTCGATTTCCGGACCCGTGACCGGGATCAATACGGCATCAACCGTCGAAACCGCTTCCTGAATGGAGCCGTTCGGGTGACCCACTGTGTAGATAATGGCATCCACCTTGTTGTCGCCGAGTGCTGCCGCCTGCTCTGCGGGTTTCAGTTCGGACGCCAGCGCGAAATCATCCATCGTCCAGCCAAGCGCATCCATGACGACCTGCATCGTGGCATACTGGCCCGATCCCGGGTTGCCGATGTTGACGCGTTTGCCCTTGAGGTCGGCAAAGGTGGAAATGCCTGCATCCGCACGTGCAATCACGGTAAAGGGTTCACCATGAACCGAGAAAACAGCGCGTGCATTTTCGAACTGGTTGCCTTCAAACTCTGACGTGCCGTTATAGGCGTGGTACTGCCAGTCGGACTGGGCCACGCCCATGTCCATGTCGCCCGCCATGATCGCATTGATGTTTGCGATCGATCCACCTGTGGAGGGAGCCGTGCATTTGAGGTTATGCTCCGCTGTCCCGCGGTTCACCAGTCGGCAGATTGACTGCCCTACGACAAAATAGACCCCTGTCTGTCCGCCGGTCCCGATCGTTATGAACTGTTCCTGAGCAATTGCGGGTGACCCCGCGAGAAGTGCTCCCATGACAGCCAGGTTTTTGAAAAACTTCATCTCATTCTCCCTGTTTTGTGTTGAAGTTTGCCTTTTCCAGGGAAAAGGCAGCCTGCGTGATCTCCTTTCAGCACTGATAAACATCTTGAATCGTTAAGCTGATCAACGCAGGTATTTTCAGAGTCGAGTAAAATTCTGGGCATTAATTCAACGCAGAAGAAACTCCTACGCAACCCTTGAATTTCAATCGCAGGTTTGTGGGTGTTCGTTTTAACGGACAATTGATCCATTTGCTCATTAGAAAGGCGGGAACTTGCCGATCTGGTTGCGAAGAAAGGCGCTCAGTTGGAGGTTTGTTGTTGAAATGGCGAAAAAAGCCCATCGTTTTGTTTGGCAAATCGCTTGGTTCCTGGCCTGTCCGGGATCCGATGTTTTGGCCTTAGTGAGCAAATATGGATGGGCAACCTGCCCACCCTTGTTCTGTGTTGATATCCGAAACCTTAGTGACTTTCGGCGATTGCATCGGCGAGAGCGGCTTCGAAAATCGCCAGCCCTTCTTCGATGATCTCATCCGAGGCGGTCAGCGGGACCATGATCCGCAGGGCGTTGCCATGCATGCCGCAGGCCAGCAGGATCAGGCCGCGCTTCAAAGCATGCGCCACGACAGATTTGGTCAAGGCCGCATCGGGGGTCGCCGTGTCGAAATCCGTGACGAACTCGACCGCCAACATCGCGCCAAGGCCGCGAATGTCCCACATCCGATAGGGCGCAACGCGCGCGCCGATCTCTGCAAAACGGGTTGTGAACGTTTCGCCCAGTGCTGTGGAGCGCGCGAGCAGCCCTTCTTCCTCGATGGCTTCGATTGCGGCCAGTGCAGCCGCACATGCGACGGGGTTGCCGCCATATGTGCCGCCCAGTCCACCCGGAATGACCGCGTCCATGATATCCGCCTTGCCGATGACACCGGCAATCGGATAGCCGCCCGCCATGGATTTGGCCACGGTGATCAGATCGGGGACAACGCCGGAATGTTCGACCGCAAACCACGTGCCGGTCCGGCCAAAGCCCGCTTGAATTTCATCGGCAATGAGTACAATGCCATGTGTGTCGCAAATCTCGCGCAGGGCCTGCATCATCTCGAAGGGCACGGGGGTATAGCCGCCTTCGCCCAGAACCGGCTCGATGATGATCGCGGCGATCCGCTCGGGCTGAGCGTCTGTCAAAAACAGGTTTTGCAAACCGGTCAGCGCATCCTGAACCGTGATGCCGTCACGCACGCTTGGGAACGGGGCGCGGAAAATGTCGGAGGGGAAGGGGCCCACGTCTTTCTTGTAGGGGCTGATCTTGCCGGTCATGCCCAGCGTGAGAAGCGTGCGCCCGTGATACCCGCCCGTAAACGCGATCACGCCGGGGCGACCTGTTGCGGCGCGCGCAATCTTGACCGCATTTTCGACCGCTTCGGCACCTGTAGTCACCAGCAGCGTCTTCTTGGGCTCGGCACCGGGGGCCAGCGCGTTCAGCTTTTCGGCCAATGCGATATAGGGCTCGTAGGGGACGACCTGAAAACTGGTATGGGTGTAGTGATCTTCTTGCGCCTTGGCTGCGGCGATGACTTTGGGGTGCCGGTGTCCGGTGTTCAAAACCGCGATGCCGCCCGCAAAATCAACATAGCGATTGCCTTCGACGTCCCACAGCTCTGCATTTTCCGCGTGCTTGGCAAAGACGGGTGCCGCGGATGCAACACCGCGCGCGACGGCAGCCTCACGGCGCGCGATCAGCGCAGCGTTGGTTTGTTCAACATCTGCCGTATTCGGCACGATCGCCATGACTGGCTTGCGTTTCGCGACCGTTTTGGCTTGCTTCTTTTTGGGTGTAGGAGACATGGATCAAGTGCCCTTTGAGTGAAGATCTGACGCGCCGCGGAGATGGCGTGTTTAATATTCTCATAAGGCGTTTAATAAATCTGTCAATCATTTTTGATCCCGATTGCGCGGTAACAATGGTTTGCAAAGCCCGCGCGTTTGAGGGCATTTTGCAAAAGGGACCAGCCGCCGGACACAAAGCGTTACGTGCAGCACATACCAGTCGGGAGACACATTTGGACATCGGGAAAAAACTTCAAGCGCTGCGCAAGGCGCATGGATTGTCACAGCGCGAGCTTGCAGCGCGGGCGGGCCTGACCAATGGGACGATTTCCCTGATCGAGCAGAACAAGACCAGCCCGTCCATCGCGTCGCTGAAAAGTCTTCTCGATGCGATCCCGATGAGTGTCGCGGAATTTTTCGCAACGTTGGAAGACACCGATGAGGAGAAATTTTTCTATACCACAGAAGAGTTTACCGAGGTTGCGCCGCAGAATGAACATGGCGCGCTCTCGTTTCGCCAGCTTGGCAACGCCATGAAGCACACGCTTCAGGTTCTGGACGAACTCTATCCGCCGTCGGCAGATACCGGACCAGCGTTGATGACCCATCAGGGGGAAGAAGCGGGCATCGTTGTTTTTGGTGAAATAGAAATCACCGTGAACGATCAGGTCAGGGTTTTGGGTCCGGGGGAGGGCTATCTCTTCGACAGCACCCTTCCGCATCGCTTTCGCAACATCAGCTCGAAAGATTGCCGGGTGATCAGCGCCTGCACCCCGCCCACGTTCTAACTCTGGCGCTGTGTCTGCAGTATGCGGACTCAGATTGGCCTTTGACGGTGCGGGGCTAACGCAGGCAACACGGTGATTCTCGATCATTTTGTGGCCGGGTGCGGACAATATCGTTTGGACCGAACCGGACCGATCACCGACGCGACCCTGTCGGCCTTCAGACCGGGCGCGCGACACGGTTTGTGTTGATTGCCTGGGCTCCCGCGATGTCCTAGTTTGATCCAAGACCAAAATAGCAAGGGCGACCATGACCAACCGTTTAACCACACTGATCGAAATCTGTCATGAGGCCGGGCGCTTGGCGGAGCAGTATTTCAAGGATCAGGATACGTTGGTCGTGGACCACAAGGGGCATCAGGATTTCGTGTCGCAAGCGGACCGGAATGTCGAAGTGTTGACGCGTCAGTTGCTTGCCAAAGCCTTTCCCGATGATGCGATTGTCGGCGAAGAGCACGCCCCGACGCCGGGCACGTCCGGGTTTACCTGGGTGATCGACCCGATCGACGGAACAACGAATTTCGTGAACGGCATACCGGCCTGGACCGTCGTTGTCGCTGGTGTCGAAGGGGGCGCCACGCAGCTGGGCGTCATCCACGACCCCTGCAACAGCGAAACATTCACAGCTGTACGGGAGCAGGGGGCGCAGTTGAACGGCGCTGTTTTGGAACTGAATGACCAGCGGACCCTGTCAGAGGGCACTGTCGGGATCGGCTATTCCAACCGCGTCGATGATCAGGGCATTGTGCGATTGGTCACGGCAATGGTTGGTGAAGGGGCCATGTTCTACCGGAACGCTTCGGGAGCATTGTCGCTGGCCTATGTCGCCGCCGGACGTCTGTTGGGATATAGCGAAGAGCACATGAATGCCTGGGATTGCCTTGCAGGGCAGTTGATCGTGGCAGAAGCCGGTGGATGTGTCGAGGAGCAGGATGCCGACGCCATGATCAAGGACGGCGGGCGCGTGATTGTCGGAACGCCTGCGGTATTTGATCGGCTGCGGGACATTTCGATAAAGGCGTTTGGTCATGCAGATTAGACTTCGGGCAGCAAAACCGGACCTTTGTGTGCAAAGCCAACGGTGACGTCGCTGCCGACTTCCAGAGGTGCGTCGACCTCTTCCTGGACCGCGAACATCGATCCGAAGCTGGCTTCGAGTGTGTACTCCATCCGGACGCCCACATAGGTTGCCTTGGCAATTCTGACGTTGAACCCGTCCTTTGCCCCGATCACGAGGCGCGAGGGGCGTACCGCCAGCATCGCCGGGCCGACGGACAATCCGCGCGATGCCAGCACGTGCATGTAGCCTTCGATCTCGATTGTTGCGCGGTTGCCTTCGACCTTTGTAATATTGCAGGGCAGAATATTTGCCTCACCGATGAAGTCCGCGACAAACCGATCAACAGGGGCGTCATAGAGGCTGCGGGGTGTGCCGATTTGCGCGATCGAGGCATTGCGCATCACGACAATCTCGTCCGACACGGCGAGCGCTTCTTCCTGATCATGGGTCACATAAACGACGGTCAGCCCCAGGTCTTGCTGGATGGCGCGGATATCCTCGCGCACCTGGCGGCGCAGTTTTGCATCGAGGTTGGACAGGGGTTCGTCAAAGAGCAGTACCTGCGGTTCAAGCACCAGCGCCCGCGCGACCGCGACCCGCTGTTGCTGTCCGCCGGAAAGCTCACTGGGTAAGCGCGCGTCAAACCCTTTGAGACCAACGAGGTCGAGCCCGGCGAGGGCGCGGTCGCGCGTCTCTGCCTTGGAGAACCCGGAAAACGTCAACCCATACGAGACATTTTCAAGCACGGTCATATGCGGGAACAAAGCGTAGGACTGAAACACCATCGACACGTCGCGGTCGGTCGCGGGCAATGTCGTGACGTCGCGATCACCGATCAGGATTTTGCCCTCGCTCGCCATTTCGAGGCCTGCAATCATCCTCAAGGTCGTTGTCTTGCCGCAGCCGGAGGGGCCCAGCAGCGTGACCAGTTTGCCAGCTTCGACGTTCAGGTTGATGTTGTCGACGGCCACCACGTCGCGGCCAAATCGCTTCGAGACGTTCTCGAACCGGACCGGGGCCGCCTTACCTGTGATGCGTGTCTGGGCCATGGCTACTCTCCTGCCTCGAATTGCGTGCGGCGTCCGATCTTGGTGCGACCCACCAGCAGTTGCAGCAGACCAACGGCGGCCAGCATGACAAAGATCAGCGTGGTGGAATATGCGATTGCGAGCCCGTAATCATTATTCTCGACGCGCCCGATGATATAGCTGGTGGCCATATCATATTCTGCCGACACAAGGAAAATCACCGCCGATATCGCCGTCATCGCGCGCACAAAGCTGTAGACGAGGGCGGCCAGAATGGCGGGCCTGAGCAGCGGTAGAATGATCCTGCGAAAGGTTTGCCATGAATTGGCACCCAGCGTCAGCGAGGATTCATCCAGCGATTTGTCCAACTGGCTCATCGACGCGATACCGGCCCGTACGCCCACAGGCATATTGCGGAAGATGAAACTCACCACCAAGATGATGCCGGTGCCCGTGATCTCGATCGGGGGGACGTTGAAGGCCAGAATATAGCTGACCCCGATCACCGTTCCGGGAATAGCAAAGCTGAGCATCGTGCCAAACTCAAAGGCATTCTTGCCCGCAAAGGTCTGCCGTGTGAGCAGATAGGCGGTGATCAAGCCCACAATCGCCGTCAGGGGTGCCGCCACGGCAGCGATATAGATCGTGGTCCAGAAGCTATCCCAGGCCGCACCCGTCCAGCGAATGCCACTTTCTTCGAAGCGGAACGAAAACGCGGTGACATAATGTTTGAAGGTGAGCGTGTTGTTGACGCCCCAAAGCTCGACGACGCTGCCATAGAGGATCATGCCGTAAACAACGATGGTGAAGAGGCCCCAAACGCCTGCCGCGATGAAGACGGGGATCGCCAGACCGTTTGGCATCAACGGATGCACGCCCGCGTCGCCTTTGCCGGATACGGTGGTGTAGCTTTTCTTTCCCAGCCACATGCGTTGGGCATAGAATGCGGACAAAGTGAAAAAGAGCAGGACCATGGCCAGAACCGCGGCACGCCCCTGATCATATTGCGCCCCGACGATGGCAAAGAAAATCTCGGTCGACAAAACGTCGAAGTTGCCGCCCAGCACCAGCGGGTTCCCGAAATCGGCCATGCTTTCGATAAAGCCCAGCAGAAAGGCGTTTGCCAGACCCGGCCGCATCAGCGGCAGCGAGACTGTGCGAAAGGTCTGCCACCGGTTGGCCCGCAGCGTTTGCGCGGCTTCCTCCATCGATGGGGAGACCCCTTCGACGACGCCGATGAGGACGAGGAATGCAATGGGCGTAAAGGCCAGCGTCTGTGCGATCAGAACCCCCGGCATCCCATAGAGCCAACGGGTTGGCTGTACGCCGAACAGGTCAGCAAAGAACTGCGTCACGGTGCCTGAGAGCCCGAACAGAAGGATAAGCGCCAGTCCGATCACGAAAGGCGGTGTGATGATCGGCAACACCGTGAGCGCGCGCAGAGCCCGTTTGTACCGAAAGCCAGAGCGCGTCACGACCAGCGCAAAGACCAATCCAAGCGCCGTCGTGAGCAACCCGACAAGGATCGCGAGGAACAGGGAATTCAGGGCAACACCGCAGCGCCCGCCTGTCAGGCATCCGAGGCTCCAAAGCCTGTCGTCAAAGAGCTTCGCGGCAAAGACGGCAGCGGAATAGCGTCCCTCTTCGGTGACGAAAGCCGCCAGCAGCATCTTGGCGATCGGGAAAAAGACGAAGGTTGTCACGATGACGATCACGCCACCAATCGCACTGACAACAAAGACGTCGCCGTTGATCGCGCCCCGTGCGGCAATGCCCTGCGTGAACAGAAACAGGAAGCCCGAGGCCACCAGAAGCGCGCCGTAGCCCATGCCAAACTGGCGGTCTCCCAACTCGCCGAACAGGGCCTTCAACCAGTCGAAGGTAAAGCCACGTATACCAATGCCAAAGCCTTGCGCGATCAACCAGCCGAAGCCGACAGCGCCGGACAAAAGCAGGATTTTGGCATAGAGCGGATCACTTTTCTTGCGCCCGAGAACGAAGAGGGGTGCGATGAGCGGTGCAAGCAAAGGCGCCAGCCACAGCTTTTCGCCCTGACCAATCAGAATGGCCGCGGGGGCAAAATCCTCGTCCAGCGGATACCCATTGAACAGCCAGGCGAATGAGAAAAAGCCGTCCTCGACCCCGTACCAGGGGACGATGAAAAAGCCCACCCACCCGGCGGCGATCCAGAAGATCAGCGCCGGGGAGGCAGATGTTTCTCGTTGGTCTGTGCGCAAAGTCTATTGCGGTAAAGTCGAGACTTCTTCATCCCACTTTTGGAGCAAACGTTTGCGCTCGGCCGACGAACCGTAGGTTTTGAAATCGTAATCGATCAGTTTGATCGTCGACATGTCCGGTGCAGAGGGTGACGTCTTTGCGCCCTTGTTGGACGGTACCTGAAAGGCGTTGACTTCAAGCGCCAGATTTTGTGCATCAGTCGACAGGGCCCAGTCATAGAATTTTTGCGCTTCTTCCATGTTGCGCGCGCCTTCGATGATGGACATCGACCCGATTTCATACCCTGTGCCCTCGCAAGGGGCGACGACCTTGATGGGGAAGCCCGACACAGCCTGTGCGACCGCGTCGTGCATGAATACGATGCCAATGGTGTTTTCACCGCGGCCCGCCGCCTTGATCGGGGCAGAGCCGGACTTGGTGTATTGGTTGATATTGGCGTGCAGGCCTTTCATGTATTCAAAGCCTTCGTCTTCGCCAAACAACTGCACCATCGAGGCCAGCGTCGTATAGGCCGTGCCCGAGGAGTTGGGGTTCGCCATCTGGACATGACCCTTGTATTCGGGCTTCAGCAGATCCTTCCAGCAGGCCGGTTCCGGCAGGTTGTTCGATGCCAGCAATTCGGTGTTGTAGCCATATCCAAGTGCGCCGGAATAGATCCCGATGGTCTTGTCACCCGCACTTGTGGCCTGACTGATCGCCCAATCGTTGAGTTCCGCGCGCATTGGCGACACATAGGCGGCCGTCAGGTTTTCTTCGGCAGCCTGCAAGTGCGGATCACCCGTACCGCCCCACCAGACGTCGCCCTTGGGATTTGCGGATTCCGCCTTGATCTGGGCAAAGGTTTCACCGGATGATTTGCGGGTCATGTTCACGTCGATGCCGGTAGCGTCTTCGAAACTGCGGGCCATCAACTGGCACCAGTCTTCCTGTGCCGAGCAATAAAGTGTCAGCTTGTCAGCTTGCGCTGCGGAAACGCCTGCCGTCAGAGCGACAATCGATGTCACCGCGAGTGTGCTAAGTTTTTTCATTGTGGTCCTCCCAAGTGAAAGCCTTTTCCGGCGATCTTTGTTGGTTCCCGCAGGCCGAAGCTTCGACATTGCTGGAACGGCTTCGGACGGCTTATGACGCCGGTCCGCGCTTTTAATGACATGCAGCTTAACCGCATTCGCACGTTTTGGAAGACTTCGATTAAGGATTGCGCACTTTAAAAAGAATTCGAGACCGACGGCATGTAGGTGACGCAGTTCAGCGCTCGGCTGCCCGATAGGGCAGGGCGGTCCAATGGAATGCACAACCTTCGGGGATCAGTGCTGCGGTCTGATCAGACCACAACGCTGATCCTTTTGGCGGATAGTCGAGGCTGTCGCTGAACTCTGCCTTGGATTGCCATCCCATATCCGGGAAGGGCCGTTCGCCCTTGTCCCGCCGCTGTTGAACAGTGGCTTCGGCGCTGCGGATGCATTTCGCTTCTGTCCCATTGTCGGTTGCGGCGTAGTACACCATGGATGGAATGGCGAATTGCGTGCAGGCTTCTTCGACCGTTGACATGATCCGCAAGAGCAGGTCTTCGCGCATGGCTGTAAACTCGTCCATGGGGAGGCCAGAATATACGAGCACAGCTCAATATCGAGAGAATGCGCGCCCAGTCCCGCAAACCGGATGCGCATCGGTCCGTTCACCACTTTGCGATGGGCAATGAGCAGCTTGCGCAGCTCTGCCAGATATAACGCGATTGATCCGGTGTCGTCTCGTAGCGCAGGCCAAGCACAGTCTTGAAAAGAAACCGGTCCCTACGGGCGTAGTCTTCGAGCTGCAAGTCAAGGAACGGCGCGTTGGGGACGCTGATCAAGCGTTTCAGGTCGCCTGCCAGAAGTTCGGTGTCGGTATACCAAGGTCCATCTCTACGTACAAATCCCAAGGTGACGGTTACGTCCGTGCCGACTTGTTTCAGAACGCAGTTGGCCATGTTTTCCGCTATCTCTCCGGGCAGGCAGGACGAGGCGGAGAGCCACGCGCAGAGCATTGAAATGATCATCGACAGTTGCATTTGCGGCGATCGGGAAACTACGCATGGCCGCGGCGGGGGCCGATTGGTTGGTGATGAAAGTGAGTCCGGTATCAGCAGTGCGTACACCTGTCCGCCGCTCTAAGGAATAGAACCGTCCTGCGAATGTTCGCCTATCAAGTGATTGAACCAACTCGAAGTCATCCGACCGCCCGTCCTGCGTCCAGACGCCGCGCAGGACACAGTCGGCCGCCGTGGCCTTGATACGTCCGTCATTAATCGGATAGGCGCCGGTAACTCTCTCGCCTTTCTGTGTGATCACCAGTCGACAGCCACCGTCCCGCCACCTCGTTTCCCACTGGCCGTCCCATGTGTGCAGTGTCTGCTCTTGAGCAGAGGCTGCAAGGGCGATCATTCAACCAAGCACACATTCAAGACGCGGCGCGGTCCAATGCGCCAGCCGGGACCGGTTGCTTGCAAGGTTCTTAAAGCCACTTGAGGAAGTCTTTGATTTGTCGTTTCGAGCGGGCGTGTTCGCCCCGTGTCGTATCACCGTCAACTCGGGAAGAAATTCGAACGTTCGCAATGCAACCGGACCCCCTGATGCCTGATGATGATCTGTGCCTCGGCTAATCTGGGGTTCCTGCCTGTCGGAGCACGAAATTGATTGTCGAAGACCGCACAACCGACCGTGTTGGGCGGCGTTGGACAGGGAAAGCCTGTGTTTGATGCTCAACGGGGTGCTTTGCAGTCGTTTCACAAGCTTCTGACAGCGCATCCCGCGGTGTGGACCGCTGGCTTTGCAACAAACCGAATCTGTAACTGTACCCCGGCTTCAGCCTTCGATGACCGTAAATACAAGTTTGTGGCGAATAATTCTCGCAATGCAAAGGCTTTCAAATTCGAATCCATATACAATTTTACTAGGCAGCACACCCATTAATTCTTGTTTGATTGCATAGTTTTGTGATTCAGTTTCGTTCAAACAACGGGCGGGAGGA
>NZ_JAIMIA010000006.1 GCF_019966495.1 Tateyamaria pelophila
ACGGCATATTGGTTGGGATGTTCATGGCATCAAATTAACCTAGCCATAACGGCCGAACAACTTGGCAATACCGTTGAACCACCAAGCGGAAAAGGTCCTGTCGGCAAGCGTCGAAAATCAAATCTCCGCGCGTGCGAGCAATTTTCGGGCTAAACCACCACCCGCACCTCGCTCACATCTCCGTCCACCTCACGGCAGGCGGCCAGGATGCGCCGTTCCAGATGGGTCTGCACATAAGCACCGTGAAACCGCGACGGCGCGCGAAGGGTCAGCCGCCCGCCTGCCCGCTCCACCCGTTCAAGCCCTGCAATCCAACTGGCATAGAGCCCCGGGTCATTGCCATGCAGCACGGCCTGCGCCAGCGCCCACTCCGTGCCGGGGCTGATATCGGGCGCGCGCACGTTTCCTTTGACCGGCATGGGCACGACGGTATCATCAGCCGCATCCCCCTGCCCCATCCGCAATTCGAAATCCGGTCCGACCGCTGGCCATTGCGGCGCCGTGTCGTCCAGCATGCGACCCAGATCGAGACCATATTGGGTCACCCGCCCCCGTGTTCCCTGACGGCGCACCACCAACCATCCGCGCGCGCGCAACAGGGCCATCTCGCGTTTGACGGTACGTTCATCGACCGACCACAGCCGCGCAATCTCGCGTTGCCCAACGGCAAGTTCATCGCGCGCCCAGTTATAGCGCGCCGTCACCAGCGTCATCAGCCGCAGGACCCGGCGTTGATCGTGTTTGCCCTGCGCCAGCGCATAGGCCCCCAAGGCTGTCAGAATATCATATTTGCGCGCAGAGGCTCCCTGGCCAACCGGCCTTAGCGTTTGCATAGCTGCCCTCGATGTTGAAAGAGCCGGGACATTGCCCGGGTCATACCTGCCTGCGGTGGGATCTGGTCCCGGCGGTTCTGGCCGCTTTTCCGCGTCTCCCTCCGATTTGCGTCTTGAGTGACGATTCTGTCAAGGGTTGATCGCACAAAGGGCGATATCCCAACCCAATTCAAAAACAAGATTTGAGGTATTAATGGTATAGGGGGACATGCAGGCTGTCCCCTGTTTGATCGCTTTTGTCACCCCATAGCTAGCGAAATGTTCCAAGCTGTCCCCCATATAAGCCGCCACATTCTAGAAAAACCTGGCATCCCGGCGAATCGCTCCCAGTCTTCAGACACCGTCAGATAAACAAGGCGTTCGGCACGGTTACGAAATGATATTCCCCTTTTGCTTTTTTTGCAAAAGCAGCGTAAATCAGAAATTGAGCACCAAAAGCGTCCCATGAGGGGCCGAAAACAGACGTCCCCGCGGGGACAAACCCACAGGCAGACCATGTTTACCCATTCAGACCTCGCCAAATTACAAGCCCAGTCGCTCAAGATGCAGGGCTTTATCCGGCAGCAGACCTACTCGCCGCAAAACGAGAAGACGCTGCGCCGGTTTTCCAGCTGGGAAGTGGCGGAGCTGATCTTCAAGGCCAACCAATCCACCCTGCGCGGACGTCTTGCCGCCGATCCCTCCCTGCCCCAGGGCATCGTCGAAGAGGACGGACGCCAGCGCTGGTATTCCCTCGAAGAGATCAACGAACTGCGCCGCCGCATCAAGGTGAACCGCAAGTCGCTCATGCCGTACCGCCCGCCCGGAAAACGCGCGATCCGCGCCGCCATCGCCAACTTCAAGGGCGGGGCCGGCAAGTCGACGGTGGCGCTGCACTTTGCCCATGCCGCCGCCCTCGATGGCTACCGGGTGCTTTGTATCGATTTCGACCCGCAGGCCACGCTCAGCCATTCCATGGGCCTCTCGGACGTGGCCGAAGAATACACGGTCTGGGGGATCATGGCGCGCGATCTGGCCAATGAAACCGACCGGATGAACTCTGCCATGCACGGCGCGGAATCGGGCGCCGCCCTGCCGCAACGCCGCCTGCCCGCCGCGATCACCGACATGGGGCTGTCGGACCTGCGCGCCTCGGATTTCATCAAGCCGACGAACTGGCCCACCATCGATATCGTGCCCTCCTGCGCCAACGCGGCCTTTGTCGAATTTGCCTCCGCCCAATACCGGCACCTCAACCCGGAATGGTCCTTCTTTGCGCCGGTGTCGCGCTTCCTCGATCAGCTCAGCCCCGACGCCTACGACCTGATTATTTTCGACTGCCCACCCGCCATCGGCTATCAATCCATGAATGCGGTTTTTGCCGCCGATGTGCTCTATGTCCCTTCTGGCCCCGGCTATTGGGAATACGATTCCACGACGTCCTTCATCGGCCAGCTTGCCGAAGCGCTGGAGGATCTCAGCCGTTTCAACGGGCTTGTCCCCGAGGGGACGATGACACTGCCCAAGACATTTCTCGACTTGCGGTTCCTGCTGACGCGCTACGAGTCCGGCAACGAATTGCACCGGGCCATGCAGGGCGCGTTCCAGAAAGTGTTCGGGGATCGGGTCTGTGAACATCCGATCGAGATGACACGGGCCGTCGAACAATCGGGGCGCTTTTTATCGAGCATCTATGAAATCGACTACCGCGACATGACGCGCGAAACCTGGCGCCGCGCCCGCGCCTCGTTCGACCGCGCCTATGATGAATTCAAGACCAATTTGGGTGACGCCTGGGACAAGCTGGAGGATGAGGCATGAGCAAGCGCCGCGTATTCGATATCGACTTTGAACCGGAAGCCGATATGGCTTCCGACACCCCTGCCCCGGCGGATGAACCCGCACGCCGCGGTCCGATGGCCGCTGCAATTTCCGAGAACGCCGACGCGCTGACGGAACGCAAGTCCGCCGAAGCCGCGATCCGTGCCGAAAACGATCGGCTGGCCCATGAATACGTCTCGCTGAAAAAAGACGGCGCAATCGTTGCGCGCCTCCCCATCGACGACGTGAAAATGACCAAGCTGACCCGCGACCGGGGCAAGGGTGAGGATACCGAGTTCAACGAATTGAAAACCTCGATCCGCGACATCGGCCTGTCCAATCCGATCCAGGTCGAAGACACGGGGCATGGCTATGAGCTGATCCAGGGCTACCGCCGTCTTGCGGCTTATAGGTCCCTTTACCAGCAAACCGGGGACAAGAAATTTTTGACCATTCCCGCCACATTGGTGGCCAGGGGAGAGGCGCTTGAAAACCTCTACCGCCGGATGGTCGACGAAAACCTCGTGCGGCGCGACATTTCCTTTGCGGAGATGGGCCAGCTTGCCTCGTCCTATGCCCGCGAAACCGGGGTTCCGCTCGGCGATGCCATCGCCACGCTCTACGCATCGGCGGGCCGACAGAAACGGAACTACATCGCCCATTTCAGCACGCTGATGGACCTGATCGGTGACAAGCTGACATTCCCCGAAGCGATCCCACGGTCGCTTGGCCTGAAGCTGATCAAGGGGATGGAGGAGTATCCGCGGATGCGGCGGCATCTTGGCACTGTTCTGGATAATCACAAACCGCATAACGCCGCGGCGGAACTGGCCCTGTTGAACAAGGTTCTGGCTCCCAAGACGGTCGATGGCCCGACGGGTCCGTCGACGTCCTCCAAGACCACGATCCGCTTGAACCGACGTTCCGGGAACGTGAAAGTGACCGGCGCACGCGGCAAGATCGAAGTCCAGATGAACAAGGATTTCGGTGCCGTGGATGCCCGAAAACTTGAGGCCGGCGTGCGGGCGCTATTGGATCAATTGGGTCTCTAAACACCATGTTTGGCAATGATTGAACGAACAAGGTCCGCAGTCTCTGCGGGCCTTTCTTCGTGCAGCAGATGGCCCAGCCCCTGCATGTGATGCACCTGCGCTCCGGGGATCAGCCGTGCGGCGTCCTCGGACACTTCGGGCGCCACGGTCTTGTCCTTGTCACCGACGATGAAATGCACCGGGCCCTGATGATCCGGCAGGCTGTCCAGCAATGGGTTGAGTTGCCATTGCGCCATCATCAAAAGCGTCCCGTCCACATGATTTCTGTCCGCAACAAGGCGGCGGTAGAGATCGAGGCCCTCGGCATCCAGATCAGAGCCGGTTGAGCCGATCAGGGATTTGATCCGGTCCGGGTTGGACGACGCGCCGGAGAACAATCTGGCGCTGAACGGGATGGCAGCCAGCGCCTTGGCCATGGCGGGAAACAACAGACCGGCGAGGCCTTTGAATTCGCTGAGGGCCGCGTTGATGCCGATCACCAAGGGCGACTGTCCCCGCGGGGACAGATCCGGCTGCGCGAGCCGCAGCGCGACCGCTCCGCCCGCCGAATGCCCGATGATCACATCCGGATCCCATCCTTCCTGCGCGCAAAGCGCGGCGATGTCCTGCGCCATGGCATCGAGCCCGGATCGGTGGCGTGCGCCAAGCTGGGTGAAGCCATGGCCGGGCAGGTCCAGCGCGACAACGTGATGGGTTTCCGCAAGGATGCGCAGAAGCTCCCTGTAGCTGTGTGTGGAGCCACCGGCCCCATGGAGCATGAGAATGGTTTTGCCTTCGCCTGCTTCCTGAACATGCCAGCGGTGAACCGGCCCCTGAACGCGCCGGGACAACGCCGCGTTGGGCCAGTCAGAGATCGTGCTCCAGTCCATGGCTCACGCGTCCAGCGCGGCAGTGACAGCGTCGGTGAGGCGCTCTGCGTTTGCGCGTGGCAACGGGATGTAAGGCGCATTCATAATGCGCCCCAAGGCTTGCAATGCAGGTTGTGGGCGGTTGGACATGTCGAGGACCAGAGCGGAAATGCCGGACCCGCGCAGCACGCTCGCCATTTGCTCGGCGTCCGCACCGGCTTGCGCCCGGTTTGCGCTCCCGTCCAGAGCGATGTTCGCACGGCCGTCGGTAATCAGGATCACAGTCGGCGTCAGACCCTTGGAGCGCGATTGTTGTCCCAGCAGCATCGCGTGCTGGAGCCCGGATGCCAGCGGCGTGCCGCCGCCACCGGGCAGGGCGGACAAGCGCCGTTTTGTCTGGACCAGCGACCGGGTGGGCGGCAACAGTGTCTCCGCTTCGGTGCCGCGGAAGGCGATCAGTGCAACATGATCGCGGCTTGCATAGGCTTCGGCCAGAAGCAATTCGATCGCGCCCTTGGCTTCGCCCAATCGGGACATTGCGGCAGAGCCGGAAGCGTCTACGCAAAAGATCAACAGGCGGTCGGATTGCTCGGCATAGCGCTTGAGGCGGATGTCGGACGGGCGGATCAGGAGGCCAGTGCGTCCGGGCTGCTGCTGCCGCCTGAGTGGCTGCCAAGGGGCGGCGGCGCGCAGGGTCGCCACAAGATCGATGCGCGCGCTGCTTTCCAGCCGACCGGGACGAGAGGGCAGGGGGCGTCCGCGCCGGTTGCCCGTGCGGGTTTGTCCTGCCCCGGCGCCGCCCGCGCTTCGGCTTGTCCCCGCGGGGACAAGCCCCTCCAGCAGACCGGGCGGCAACAACGCCTTGACCGCCGCGATCAGCATGTCGCCGTCCGGCAGTTCAAGCTCATCGCTTTGTTGCTGCCCGTCCGCGTCATCCGGTTCGGGCGCGGGGTCTTGCTCGGGCGGGGGGGGATCGTCGGCCTCATCTTCTTGCGGAACGGTTGTTGCGCGGTGAGGAAAGACCAGCGCGGCGGCCGCTTCCACATCGCCTTCCATCAATGCATCCCGGCCATTCAGGCGCGCATGGGCCCGCGCCGCATGCAAGGCCAGCGTTGGCGCGCGCAGAGAGTGGATGCCGAAAGCTGCCGCCAGTTCGGTAAGCTGGATCAGCGCATCGGCAATCTGGATCGGTGCGCCCGCCGCGATGGTCAGGGGGGCCGCCCAGTTGCGCGGGCGACGCCCCACGGGTTCGATGTGAAAGGCGAGCCGTTCGGAGAGGGCCGCCGCAACATGTTCGTCCGGCTCTGCGCCCTCGTCGATGGCCAAAATCCCCTGTGTCAGAGACTGATCCATCAAGCTCGCGAGCTTGGCTGCGAGTGTCGGGGTGCAGCGTTCGGCCATCGGGAGGATAACAATGCAAGGATTTGCAAAGAACCCTTTTGTTTCAATGATTTGAGAGGAGGCAAGTGTCGCGCTGAGATCAATGCCGCCAAAAAGCTGCTCATCGGAGATGGTGCCGGGCATCTTGCGCAGGGGCAGGGGGCTGTCGAAGCTGGCAAGCATCGCGTCCCGGTCAGGGCTTGCGCGCATGCGGATAACGGCACCGCCCAGTCCCGCAGGATCGACGGCCAGCAAGCGGAGCGCAAGGGCGGCCATATGCCAGCTGTGATCACTCATGGGGCAGGGCAGGGGGTGCGTGGGTTGGTCCCTCTGACGCCAACCCGTAAGGCGGAGGCATCCTCCGCCATGCCTCAGTCGCCACAGGCACCATCAGCCAAGCACCGTTTCGACGGTGCGGGCCACGCGGGTGCCGCTTCCGGCCTCGTCCAACGGGTCGCGGCGCAAACGGTGGCTGAGGGTGATGGGCGCGATGGCCTTGAGGTGGTCGCGAGTCAGCACCTTGTCCTTCTGATAGGCGGCCAGGGCGCGGGCGGCCCGCAGCAGGGTCAATTCGCCCCGCAGACCGTCGCTGCCTAAAGCGATGCAAAGCTCTGCGCAGTCGTGCAGGATGGCGTCAGGCGTTTCCACCGCTGGCAGGGCCTTGCGGGCAGCCAGGATCTTGCGTCGGATCGTGGCATCTTTCTTGGAGTAGATTTCCATGAAGCTGTCGAAATCCGTCTCGAAGGCATCGCGGCGCTTGATCACTTCGATCCGCTGGGCCACGTCGTTGGGGCTGCGCACCTCTACCGAAAGGCCAAAGCGGTCCAGCAATTGCGGGCGCAATTCGCCTTCTTCGGGGTTGCCGGAACCGACCAGAACAAAGCGCGCGGGATGGCGGATCGAGAGCCCTTCGCGCTCGACCACGTTTTCGCCCGATTGCGCCACGTCGAGCAGCAGATCGACGATGTGGTCTTCCAGCAGATTGACCTCGTCGATGTAGAGATAGCCGCGATTGGCCCGCGCCAGCAGGCCCGGCTCAAACGCCTTTTCGCCCCGCGTCAGAGCCCGTTCGATATCGAGTGCGCCGACGACCCGGTCTTCGGTCGCGCCGAGGGGCAGGTCGATCACCGGGGTCGGCTTGTTGACGGCCTTTGTGTTGGCGATCTCCGCCCAATCGGGGCATTCGTCATATGTGGCGGCGTTGATCGGGCACCCCGCCACGGCCTTGATCGGCGGCAAGAGGGCGGCCAGCGCCCGCACGGCGGTGGATTTGCCCGTGCCGCGATCCCCGAACACCAACACGCCGCCGATTCCGGGATCAATCGCAGTCAGGATCATCGCCTGTTTCATATCGGTCTGGCCGACGATTGCGGAAAAGGGGAAGGGGGTCTTGCTCATGAAAGGTCCAGTCCTTGCAAGGGGCTCTTGCCGCCCCAGGTGCCGGTATCGCCAAGGATTGCGAAGCGGGCATATAATTCTTCCTTGAACCACGCGCCTTCGCGCACGGCCTTGATGGCTTCGGCATGGGGCCCGCCTTGCTGTCGTGCGAAGGCGGCCATTTCGGTGGCGCCGGGCCAGATCGAGAAGGTGATTTGGTGCAGCATCGGCACTTCGCCGATCCCGATCTTGAACACCACGTTCGGGTCCTTGCCGATCACGGCCGAAATATCGGGCACGCGGCTCCAGAATCTGGGCAGGATGCCGGGCTTGATCGTCGCGCGGGTGAGCGCGGCCAGTGGCCCACTTTCAGGCTCTGACACGGGCAAAAACGGCTCTTGCCCGCTCCAGTTGCCCCGCGCCGAAGTCGGGGTCAGGAAAATCGTCCAGTCTTCGGTGGCGCGTGCGCGATATTTTTGGAAGATCGTGGTGTTGGCCACCCGGTCGCGGGCGGTCTCCACATCCGGCCATGTGCACAATATAGCATAGACTGCGGTGTTGGGCCGGGGCGTGAACCCTTCGCCCGTTCCGGAGCCGCAAAGTTTCCAGAATCCGATATCCGGCACGCGCGGCATCGCCAGACGGGCAGCGCCCATCATGGTCAAAGCCCAGGCGCGGTCCTGCCACCGATCGAAGCGGAAGAAAGAAAGTGTCGTCGTCTGATTCATGTCTTTGCACTGTATGCGTGCCTTTGGGCACAGAAGTTAAGCCTATCGGTCGAAAATAAATTGTCAACTAAACTAGACACATCTAGTGTGGTGAGAACATGACACGCATTGAACATATCGAATCGACCGAAAGTGGGACAGCAAACCGGGCAATCGTGATTGGTGCCGGTCTGGGCGGTCTTGCATCAGCCATGCGCCTGGGCGCAAAGGGCTATAAAGTCACCGTCATCGACAAGCTGGATGTGCCGGGAGGGCGGGGTTCCGCCATCTGGCAGGACGGCTATCGCTTTGACCTTGGCCCAACCATCGTGACGGTCCCGCAGTTGTACAAAGAGCTGTGGGCCGCCTGTGGCAGGGATTTTGCCAGCGATGTCGAGTTGAAGTCCCTCGACCCATTTTACGAGATCCGCTGGCCGGACGGGACCAAGTTCGTGGCCCAGCAGGACACCGACAAGATGCGCGCAGAAGTGGCCAAGATTGAGCCGCGTGACGTGGCCGGTTTCGACAAGTTCCTCAAGGACAGCGAGCGTCGGTACTGGTTCGGTTTCGAGGATCTGGGGCGCCGCTCCATGCACAAGCTGTGGGATCTGATCGAGGTCTTGCCCACTTTTGTGCGTTTACGGGCGGACCGGTCGGTTTACGCCCATGTGGCCAAGCGGTTTCGCAATGAAAAGCTGCGCATGGCGTTTTCGTTCCATCCTTTATTCATCGGTGGGGACCCGTGCCATGTGACGTCGATGTATATTCTGGTCAGCTATCTCGAAAAGGAATTTGGCGTCCATTATGCGATGGGCGGTGTGGCCGGTATGGCCCAGCGGATGGCCGAAGTGATCGAGGATCAGGGCGGCACATTGCTGATGCAGACCGAGGTGGACGAGATCGTCGTCCGCGATGGCAAAGTGCGCGGTGTGCGCCTGGGGTCGGGTCTTGAGCTTGGAGCCGATGTTGTCGTCAGCAACGCCGATGTGGCCCACACCTATGACAGCCTGATGCGTTCCGCCCCCAAAAAGCGCTGGACGCCCAAGCGCCTCAAGAAGACCCGGTATTCGATGAGCCTGTTCGTCTGGTATTTCGGAACGAAGGGCACTCGGGGCGACTGGGCCGATGTGGGGCATCACACGATTCTGAATGCGCCGCGCTATACCGGCCTGCTGGACGATATCTTCATGAAGGGCAAGCTGGCGGACGACATGAGCCTTTACGTCCATCGGCCTTCCGTAACTGATCCGACCGTTGCGCCCAAAGGCGACGACACCTTCTATGTCCTGAGCCCGGTGCCCCATCTGGGCCATGGTGGCGTAGACTGGAAAACAGAAGAAGCGGCTTACAAGGCCAAGATGCTCAAGGTTCTCGAAGACCAGCTTTTGCCCGGATTAGGGTCGAAAATTGTCAGTGAAAAGGTGTTCACCCCCGAGACGTTCCAGGATCGGTACCTGTCTAAACACGGGTCCGGTTTCTCGATCGAGCCGCGCATTTTCCAAAGCGCGTGGTTCCGACCCCATAACATCTCGGAAGAGGCAGAGGGCCTGTATCTGGCCGGGGCAGGGACCCACCCGGGCGCCGGTGTGCCGGGCGTCATCTCGACGGCCGAAGTGCTGAGCCAGCTTGTACCGGATGCCGTCAAATGATGGACCCGCGCGATCTTGAAGCCTGCAACGAAGCCATCCGCCACGGTTCCCTCTCTTTTCATGCGGCCTCGAAATTGCTGCCCAAACATGTGCGGGATCCAGCGCTTGCGCTTTACGCGTTTTGTCGGTTGGCCGATGACGAAGTGGACCTGAAGGCCGAAAAGGCCGACGCTGTGCTGCGGTTGCGCGATCGGCTGGACATGGTCTATGACGGTCGGCCGGAAAATGCGGCCCCTGACCGGGCGTTTGCGGCGGTGGTTGAACAGTTCGAGATGCCGCGCACGCTGCCGGATGCCCTGCTGGAAGGGCTGGCCTGGGACGCCGAAGGGCGGACCTATGCCACGCTGAGTGGTGTGCGGGATTATTCGGCGCGGGTCGCTTCGGCGGTGGGCGCGATGATGTGCGTCCTGATGGGCGTGCGCGATGCGGATGCGCTGGCGCGGGCCTGTGATCTGGGCGTGGCGATGCAGTTGACGAATATCGCCCGCGATGTGGGCGAGGATGCGCTGGAGGGGCGGCTCTATCTGCCGACCGACTGGCTGGACGAAGAAGGCATCGATCGCGAAGCTTTCTTTGCAAACCCCTGCGCAGACAATGCTGTGCGGCGCATGGTCAAACGTTTGGTGATGGAAGCGAACCGGCTCTATTACCGGTCCGAGGCGGGCATTGCGGCCCTTCCGAAAGCGTGTCGGCCCGGGATCTATGGCGCACGATTCATTTATGCCGGGATTGCGGGACGGTTGACGGCGATGGACTATGACAGCGTGTCGTCGCGGGCGCGGACCTCCAGGACGCAAAAGCTTGGCTGGATGGCGCAATCCCTGGCCCTGAGCGGGGTCAGCATGGTGATGCCGCAATCTGCGGTGCTCTACGCCAAACCTCTGCCGGAAGTGGCGTTTCTGGTGGACGCGGCGGCCCGGAACACCGCGCCGGATCGCAGCGACAGTCTGTTTGAAGCCCTGGCCGCGCTTGAGTTGCGGCGTCAATCTGATCGCGCCACCTTGCTAAGAGGCTAAATACCTCTATCTTGCAGGAATGTTCTGGCTTCTTTTCTGCATATTCTTTGCCGCTTGCCTGGGGGCTGGTGTGACGGGTGGACTATTCTCGCCCGGCCCGTGGTATCGTGCGTTGTCGAAGCCGGCATGGACACCGCCGGACTGGGTGTTTCCGGTTGTCTGGATGGTGGTTTACACCTGTATGGCGGCGGCGGGGGCACGTGCTGCGATGGCCCCCGACAATGGAATGGCGATGGCGTTCTGGGCTATGCAAATCGCCTTCAACGGCCTCTGGACGCCCGTGTTTTTTGGACTTCAAAACATCCGGCTGGCCATGGGAGTAATTGTGATTCTCTGGCTGGCCGTCTTCAGCGCAATGCTGGCGCTCTGGCAGGTGGACATGATTGCCGGCCTGTTGTTCGTGCCTTATCTGGTGTGGGTCACCATTGCAGGCGCTCTAAATGCGTCTGTGTGGCGGTTGAACCGTGAAGAGGCCGCCAAAGCTCCTGTGCAAATCAGCTGATCCGCTCTTCATCTTGCAAGAAAAACTCCCCCCGGAGGGTCCCGCACGTGCAGCACGTGCGTTGCATTGGGTTGCTTGTGCGGGATGAGGGGCCAGCCCCTCATACTCCCCGGAGTTTTTTCAGCAAGATGAAGAGCGGATCAGTCGAATGTCCATCTGGACCGTCGTGGCACACGCACGGCCAGCATGGGTTTGAGCAAGGCCGAGCGGAACCGCGTGAGATCGAGCGCTTCGTGCACGCCGGTGACCGTTTCGCCGTTCAATGTCGTCTCGACCGCGGACCGTGAATAAAATGGGGCATCCAGCATGCTTTGCACTTGCCGGGCCGGTTTGCCCGGGTCCCCGCGGGTTTCGCGTTTGACGGCCCAGAGCGAGCGTCGCATCGGGGCTTTGGGGGGCAATGGAATTGATTTCCCGGTGCCCTTTGCATCAAAGCTGAAGGCGGCGGCCAGTTCGGATCCGTCGCGCCGGGTGGCATCGTAAAAGCATGTGGCCCCGTTTGCGGTCGGGTATCGGCCCCAGGTCCAGTAGGAGAAGTCTTCTTCCAACGCGCGGGTGCCGAAATTGGCGTCAAAATATCCCTCGCCGGACCATTGCCAGCCGGGCCGGTCGATATCGACCTCGATGTGCGAGCGTGGCGCGAAGGGACGCCAGATATGCGCGCCATCGTCCGTGAGAGCCAGTTCGACGCGTGTCAGGGCGGAGGGCGTGACCCTGATCTGTCCCTTGATCCGGTTGATGAGTGGGGGCGATGACATCTCGTTGATGTCGATGATCAGTTGATCATTCTCCCACCGCATGGAGGACGGGCCCACCTCGAATTTCGTTTCGGACTGCCGCAGCGCCGATTGGCCCCGGTCCGTCATGGTGAACCTGCCGCCGGGCCCGTAGGTCGCGACGTTGATGCAGACGTGATTTTGCGGGTTCTTCCGCCCCGACCAACGGTACCAGGGGGAAAAGACCGACCCGATGAAGCCGATCACCGAGACCGCGCGCGTGCCGCAGTCGCTCAGGCCGTCGACATACCACCACGCATAGCCGTTCGGCCCGACGGCGACGTCGAAGTTAGGTCGCTCACGATCGCCTCGGCCGCGTGCCGGGCGGAGAGGGTGGCCATCGGCACCCCTGCCCCCGGATGCGTCCCGCCCCCCGCCAGATAGAGGTTCGCGATTTGCGTGCGCGCTGTCGGCCTTTGCAGGGCGGCGGTCAGCCCGTGCGGCGTTTGCCCATAGAGTGCGCCCATGCTGGCCGGGAACATCTGCCCGAATTTCTGTGCTGTCGTTATCGAAGCTGTCGTAGGTGTCGGGCTGAAATGCATCCCGTGCACCGCCATCTGCTGTGTGATCTGATGAAGCCATGGGTCGAGGTCCTCGGGGTCTGTTGTCTCTGGGGTTGCCGGCGCATTGGTGATGATCTCGAACCGTTCGAGATCTGGCGGGGCTTTGTGTTGCCCTCGATCCAGTGCGCAGATGTAAAAGCTGGGATTTTCTGGAACGCGGTCGGCCATGAGGTCGCGAAACTCATCTTCGGCGTCGCAGTTGAAAAACACGTTGTGATGCGCCAGGTCCGGTCCGTGCGGCGTGGCCGCAAAGCTCAGCACGCGGGCGGAAAAGCTGCGCTCCGCCTTGCCAGTCTGCGCGGCGACATGGGATGTACTTGCCCCGAAAGCGCCGGTGGCCAGCGCCCGGGGGTCGCCTGCATGGACAAGCACATCACAGCCCATCCGCGTGCCGTCGCTCAGATGAATGGCCGCGATCCGTCCGGAGTCTGCTTCGATCCGGTCCACATGTGCGTCTGTCTGGATATCGACCCCTTGGGCGACAAGGATCCCCTGCAGCGCCTCCGTCAGCTTGTGCATGCCGCCTTTGACCACCCAGACGCCGCCTGCTTCGGCCTGCCAGATCAGCGACAGAAGGGCGGGCGCGTGCGTCGGGCTGCCCCCGACATAGGTGGCGTAGCGCCCGAAGAGTTGCCGCAGCCTTGGATCATCGAAGGAGGATTTGAGCAGCGATTTGAGCGTCGAAAGCGGCGCCATCGCGGGAATCAGTTTCGGGTGTCTCAGGACATGTGCCGTCAGAGCGCCGAGTTTTGGGGCCGGAGCCTGCATCATGGGAGCATCGAATGCGTCAAAGAGGGCGCGCGTGCGGGCGCAGAACCTTGTGAATTGCCGCGCCGCAGTGCTGCCTGCGAAGGTGGCGATTGCCGTGGTGCTGAGCGCTTCGTCTGCATAAAGGTCGAGCGACGTGCCGTCGGGCCAGAAGTGTCGTGCCACCGTATCCTGCCGCACGAGGGTCACGTGATCGTCCAGCGCTTCGCCTGCACAGGCAAAGAGGTCGTCAAAGACATGGCGCATGGTCAGGACGGTCGGTCCAGCGTCGATGGGCCCGGCGGGGGAGGGGATGGTTCTGATCTTGCCGCCCACCTCTGCGTGCCGCTCGAGCAGCGTCACATGCAACCCGGCGGCCCGCAAACGCAGCGCGCAGGCCAGACCCGCGATACCGGCGCCTATTATTATAGCGCGGGTGGGCGTTGAGGTGTCGGATGTGCGCATTGGACCCTTTCGATCACAGGCTATGTTTGCGATTGTTGACTCGCGTAGCCAATGTGTCCAGTATGGTTTACACTTCAGTGTCGCGCAAGCATTACACTCCACCCCGCCGAGGAGGCATTTATGGGTCTGAACACACGGATCGAAGCAGCGATCGCACACGCGGTCGAAGTGGGACAGGGACGCACAGCGACACCCCCGAAATTGGCCAAGGCCCTTGAATATGCCACCGCGCCCGGTGGCGCGCGTATCCGGCCGACGATTCTAATGTCCGTGGCGATGGCCTGCGGCGATGACCGCCCGCAGGTTTCGGATGCGGCGGCGGCGGCTCTTGAGTTGATCCACTGTGCCAGCCTCGTACATGATGATCTGCCCTGCTTTGACGATGCAGATGTGCGCCGGGGCAAGCCTTCGGTGCATCGCGCCTTTTCCGAACCTTTGGCGGTGTTGACGGGGGACAGCCTGATTGTGCTGGCCTTCGAAATTCTGGCCCGCCAGTCGGCGCAGGCCCCGGACCGTGTGGCCCAATTGATCATGACGCTGGCCCAACGCACTGGCATGCCCGGTGGGATCTGTGCGGGTCAGGGCTGGGAGAGCGAAGACGAGATTGATCTGAGCGCCTATCATCAGGCCAAAACCGGGGCCTTGTTTATTGCCGCGACCCAGATGGGCGCGGTGGCCGCGGGCCAGGAGGCTGAGCCGTGGTTTGAGCTGGGCGCGCGCATCGGCGAGGCCTTTCAGGTCGCGGATGATCTGCGCGACGCGCTTTATGACAGTGAGACCCTCGGCAAGCCCGTGGGCCAGGACGATCTGCATGGTCGGCCCAACGCGGTGACCGAACTGGGCGTCCAGGGCGCAATCAGTCGTCTCAAGGATATTCTGGGCGGGGCTATCGCCTCGATCCCATCGTGCCCGGGCGAGGCGCAACTGGCCGAAATGGTGCGCATGTACGCGGAACGCCTGACACCTGTCGTGTCGAGCCAGCGCGTCCCCGGAGAGTGATGTCAGAGACGAGTGACATGCCGGTTTGGCGGGGCGGTTGGATCAATCGCCTTGTGGCCAAGCCCGGATTTCAAAGCTGGGCCAGCCGCTTTCCCCTGACCCGGGGCCGCGCGCGCGCGGATGGGTCTGCGCTTTTCGATATTGTTCAGGGATTTGTTCAAAGTCAGGTGCTGCTGGCGCTGGTCGAGTTGCAGGTGTTTCACCGCCTCACGGCGGGGCCGTTGTCGGCCAAGGATCTGGGCCATGCGCTGGATATTCCTGTCGACCGGATGCAGGTCGCGTTGCAGGCCGGGGCGGCGCTTGGGTTGCTCAAGCGCAAACGGGATGGGCGCTTTGCTCTGGCGCGCAAGGGGGCTGCCCTGATGGGTGTGCCCGGACTGGAGGCGATGATTCGCCATCACCGCGCCTTTTACGATGACCTGCGGGACCCGGTGAAATTGCTGCGCGGGCCGGACGAGACCGAGCTGTCCAAGTTCTGGCCCTATGTTTTTGGCGCGGACGTGCCCGCTCCCGAAGCGGCGGTCTATTCCGATCTGATGGCCCAATCCCAAAAGCTGGTGGCGGAAGACACGTTGCGTGTCGTGTCCTTCAAGGATGTGTCACATTTATTAGACATAGGCGGTGGCACGGGCGCGTTCCTGGAAGCGGCGGGCAACGCAGCGCCGAATATGCAAATGACCCTGTTTGATTTGCCGCCCGTGGTCCCGGATGCCGAGGCGCGTTTTGCAAAGGCGGCGATGGCCGATCGGGTGACGATTGTACCCGGTTCTTTCCGCGATGATTCTTTGCCCGGCGGGGTCGATGCGATTTCCTTGGTGCGCGTTCTGTATGATCATGCCGATGACACGGTGCGTGCGCTTTTGGCCAAGATTTACGAGGCTTTGCCTGTCGGTGGGCGTCTGATCGTGTCAGAGCCGATGGGCGGTGGCGCGCGCCCGGATCGGGCGGGCGACGTTTATTTCGCCCTTTATACAATGGCGATGCAAACCGGGCGGGCCCGGTCCGCCGGGGAGATTTCCGACCTGTTGGCAGAGGCGGGATTTGACCGGATCACGGCGCATAAATCGGCGCGTCCCTTTGTGACGCAGGTGGTCACGGCCGTGCGCTCAGAATGAAAGTGATCCAATGTGTCAATTCTAATTGACACATTGCCCTGTCTAACTAATATGACATGAAAGACATAAACCGCGCTTCTGAGTCTCTGCTCGGAGATCGCGGGCCACAGCCAGCAACCCGGGAGATCGCATTGGAAACCGCAGCCGTCCTTCTGAAAGGTCCGAAAGATCTCGATCTGGACACTCTGGTGCTGAACGCGCCGGGCGCTTCGGATCTGGTGGTCGATGTCACTCATTCCGGGATCTCGACCGGGACCGAAAAACTGTTCTGGACCGGTGAGATGCCGCCCTTTCCGGGCATGGGTTATCCGCTGGTGCCGGGATACGAAGCTGCTGGTGAAGTGGTGGAGGCGGGTCCGCTGACAGGCTTCAAGCCGGGCGACCGCGTTTTTGTTCCGGGGGCCAATTGTTACGAAGACGCCTTTGGCCTTTTCGGCGGCGCGGCGGCGCGCGTTGTGACCGATGCCGCACGTGTGACGCGAATCGATGCAGGTTTTGGCGCGGAAGGCGCATTGCTGGCTCTCGCGGCCACGGCGCGCCACTCGATGGCCGGAATGAACAAGGCCGTGCCGGACCTGATCGTGGGTCACGGCGTGTTGGGCCGGTTGCTGGCGCGCCTTACCATTGCCGCCGGTGCACCGGCTCCGATGGTCTGGGAGATTGACCCGGCCCGCCGCGAAGGGGCGATGGGCTATGAGGTTATGGATCCGGCCGAAGATGAGCGCCGCGATTACACATCCATCTATGACGCGTCGGGGCAGGGCAGCCTGCTGAACGATCTGGTGGGCCGCATCGCCAAGGGTGGCGAGATCGTCCTGGCCGGGTTTTATACGACGCCTTTGTCTTTCGCCTTTCCGCCGGCCTTCATGAAGGAAGCCCGGTTCCGCGTGGCCGCCGAATGGACCCGCGAAGATCTGTCCGCGACCCGTGCGTTGGTCGAGGCCGGGGCGCTGAGCCTTGGTGGATTGATCACACATACAAGACCCGCCGCCGATGCGCGGATGGCTTACGAGCAGGCGTTTACGGACGCGTCCTGCCTGAAAATGATTTTGAAGTGGGAGCATTGACCGTGAAAGACGAAGTACCGAATCTCAAGGATTTCGATCAACGCCTGCGTGATGAAGCTCATGAGGATCTGGCGGATATCGTTTCTGAAGAGCCCACATCGAAAACCCAGATCATTGCGATCTATGGCAAGGGCGGCATCGGTAAATCGTTCACGCTGGCCAACCTCAGCCACATGATGGCCGAGCAGGGCAAGCGCGTGCTGTTGATTGGCTGCGACCCGAAATCCGATACGACCAGCCTGTTGTTTGGCGGCAAGGCGTGCCCGACCATCATCGAGACATCGACCAAGAAGAAGCTGGCCGGTGAAGAGGTCAAGATCGGCGACGTCTGCTTCAAGCGCGGTGGCGTGTTCGCCATGGAGCTGGGTGGCCCCGAAGTCGGTCGTGGCTGTGGGGGTCGTGGGATCATTCACGGGTTTGAGCTGCTCGAAAAGCTGGGCTTTCACGATTGGGACTTTGATTACGTTCTGCTGGACTTCCTTGGCGACGTGGTCTGCGGCGGCTTTGGTCTGCCCATCGCGCGCGACATGGCGCAAAAGGTGATCCTGGTTGCGTCGAATGATTTGCAATCGCTTTATGTGGCCAACAACGTCTGTTCGGCGGTGGAGTATTTCCGCAAGCTGGGCGGCAATGTCGGCGTGGCCGGTCTGGTCATCAACAAGGATGACGGATCGGGCGAGGCGGCTGCCTTTGCTGAAGCGGTCAACATTCCGGTGCTGGCCTCCATCCCGCAGAACGATGACCTGCGCAAGAAATCTGCCAACTATCAGATTGTCGGCACCGCCGAATCTGAATGGGGTGCGATGTTTGCCAGCCTTGGCGACAATGTGGCCGTGGCCCCGCCGGTGCGTCCGGCTCCGCTGGACCCCGACGCCTTGCTGAACCTGTTTGATGCGTCCGAGACGGGCGGCGATTACGTCCTTGTCCCGGCAACGGATATCGACATGCGTGGCAAGAATGCCGAGCCGGTCGCGTCCCTCGAAGTTGTGTATGACGACGCATGAGTGATGAGGTGACATATGACGCCGCCGCTGAGGCAAAGGTGACCGTGGGACATCCGCGGGACTCCGAGATGCCAGCGGTCGAAGCGGGCGTGGACGGCCTCGGCTGCCACTCCGGTTCCGAGATGGAGAAGGCGGCCCGCATGGCTGGCAACTCCGAGATGCTGGACAAGTTCGCGGCAGACTATCCGCAAGGCCCGCACGACAAGCCGCAATCCATGTGCCCTGCCTTTGGCAGCTTGCGCGTCGGTCTGCGGATGCGTCGGACCGCCACCGTTCTGAGTGGCTCGGCCTGCTGTGTGTACGGTCTGACTTTTGTGTCGCATTTCTACGGTGCGCGCCGATCGGTGGGTTATGTGCCCTTCAACTCCGAGACGTTGGTGACCGGAAAACTGTTCGAGGACATCCGCGAAAGCGTGCATGACCTGGCCGATCCCGACAAATATGACGCCATTGTGGTGACGAACCTGTGTGTTCCCACCGCCTCTGGTGTGCCGTTGCGGCTACTGCCCAACGAAATCAATGGTGTCCGGATCGTCGGTATCGACGTGCCCGGATTTGGTATTCCCACTCACGCTGAAGCCAAAGATGTTCTGGCTGGAGCAATGCTGAACTATGCCCGTGCCGAGGTAGAGGCAGGGCCGGTGGCGGCTCCCGTGGGTGGGAAGTCTGATCGCCCGACCGTCGCGATGCTGGGAGAGATGTTCCCGGCCGATCCGATGATGATCGGGCAGATGCTGGCGCCTCTGGGTCTGGCGGCGGGGCCGGTTGTGCCGTGCCGGGAATGGCGTGAACTTTATGCAGCGCTGGACTGTTCCGTCGTGGCCGCAATCCATCCGTTTTACACCGCCTCTGTGCGTGAGTTCGAAGCGGCGGGCCGTCCGATTGTCGGATCTGCGCCCGTGGGCCGGGACGGCACCGCCACGTGGCTGGCCAATATCGGGGCCGCTTATGGCGTGAGCGCCGAGAAGATTGCCGAAGCGCAGAATGCTGTGCTGCCTGCTATCACAGGTGCTTTGGCCGCGACGCCGATTTTGGGAACCATCACGCTGTCGGGCTATGAAGGCTCTGAATTGCTGGTCGCCCGTCTGTTGATCGAAAGCGGTGCGGATGTGCCGTATGTGGGCACCGCCTGCCCGCGCACACCGTGGAATTCGGACGATCAGGCGTGGCTGGAAGCGCGCGGCGTCAAGGTCAAGTTCCGCGCATCGCTGGAAGACGACTGTGCCGCGATGGAAGCGGTTCAGCCCGATCTGGCCATCGGGACGACGCCTGTTGTGCAAAAGGCCAAAGAGCTGGGTATTCCCGGCCTCTATTTCACCAACCTGATTTCGGCGCGTCCCCTGATGGGTGTGGCCGGGGCCGGATCGTTGGCCACCGTCATCAACGCCGCCATCGGGAACAAGACCCGCATGGATCACATGAAGGCGTTTTTTGAAGGTGTGGGCACGGGCGATACGGCAGGTGTCTGGGAAGGTACGCCGAATGTGCGTCCCGATTTCCGGGCGCAGAATCAGAAGAAGCTTGAGCGTCAGGCCAAGGCTGCCAAAGCGGCGGAGATGATCTGATGGGTGCGCAGGCGACATATGTCGGACTGGGGGTTTCACACCCCCAAACCCCCGTGGAGTTTATCTTGCAAGATGAAGCAGGGGAGGTTTCCTCGTGCTGATTGTGGATCATGATCGTGCTGGTGGCTATTGGGGTGCAGTCTATGCGTTCTGTGCCGTCAAGGGGTTGCAGGTTGTCATCGACGGCCCTGTGGGCTGTGAGAACCTACCGGTCACGTCTGTGTTGCATTACACCGATGCCTTGCCGCCCCATGAGTTGCCCATCGTGACCACGGGTCTGGGCGAAGAAGAACTGGGCCGTGACGGGACCGAGGGCGCGATGAAGCGCGCCTGGGGTACCCTTGATCCGGCATTGCCTGCCGTTGTTGTCACAGGCTCCATCGCCGAGATGATCGGCGGGGGCGTGACCCCGATGGGCACCAACATTCAGAGATTCCTGCCACGCACCATTGATGAAGATCAGTGGGAAGCGGCGGATCGTGCCATGACCTGGATCTTTACCGAGTTTGGCATGACGAAAGGGCGCATGCCGCCCGAAAAGAAACGCGAGGAAGGTGCGCGTCCTCGCGTCAATATCCTTGGTCCGATGTATGGCACGTTCAATATGCCATCCGATCTGGCCGAGATCCGGCGCCTTGTTGAAGGCATCGGCTGTGAGGTCAACATGGTCCACCCCCTGGGTGCGCATGTGGCCGAAATGCGAAATCTGGTAAATGCGGATGTGAACATCTGCATGTACCGCGAGTTCGGGCGTGGATTGTGTGAGCTTCTTGCCAAGCCATACTTGCAAGCCCCGATAGGGGTCGAGAGTACCACCAAATTCCTGCGCGCACTGGGGACCTTGGTGGGCCTCGACCCCGAACCTTTTATCGAGCGCGAGAAACACTCGACGCTCAAACCTGTGTGGGACCTCTGGCGGTCTGTCACGCAGGATTTCTTTGCCACAGCGTCCTTTGCGATCGTTGCAAACGAGACCTACACCCGCGGCATCCGTCAGTTCCTCGAGGACGACATGGGGCTGCCCTGTGCCTTTGCGGTGGCCCGCGTGGCAGGCAAGAAGACCAACAACGAAGAAGTCCGCGCATGGATGAGTCAGAAACGCCCGTTGATCGTGATGGGCAGCATCAACGAAAAGATGTATCTGGCCGAGCTCAAGGCGGGCTTTGGCCCGGCCCCGGCCTTTATTCCGGCGTCGTTTCCCGGTGCCGCCATTCGGCGGGCCACAGGTACCCCATTTATGGGATATGCGGGCGCGACCTATCTTATTCAAGAAGTGTGTAACGGACTGTTTGACGCACTCTTTCACATTCTGCCTCTGGCTACCGATATGGATGCGGCCGAGGCGACCCCGACGACCCTGCGACGCGACTTCCCATGGGATGCCGATGCGCAGGCCATGCTCGATAAGATTGTCGAGCAGCACCCCATCCTGACCCGAATTTCCGCAGCAAAAACCTTGCGCGATGCGGCTGAGCAAGCAGCCCTCGCATCTGGGGCGGACCGGGTTGTGATTGAAACTGTGCGCGCCCTCGATCCGACGCTGGCTGGATCGATTGAGACTGTTTCCGAGGAGGAAAACCATGACTGACATGACTTCGAATGTGGCCGAGCATACCCACGCCCAGTCAAAGCGCAAAACGAACAAGACCGAGTTCATGGTCTATTTCGCGATCATCTTTCTGGCGACTTTGCCGCTGGCCTGCCTGACCTGGGCCTTGGCCGCGTTCAAATCGCGCAGTTTTACAGACAAAGGACCGATGGCCCGTGCCTGGTCGCAAGCGCAGATCATCACGCCGATGATCTTCAACGCGTGAATGCGCAGAAAAATCATATGAGTTTCTTCAGCATGTGTGCGCCTGCTGAAGCACGAGACTGGACGCCTGGAGACAGGCGGACAGAGCCCGGAGGGGCTTGCCCCAAAGGACCCGGCCGCGGGGTGCGCGGTGTCAGCATAAAATTCCGGAGGAATTACTATGGCTGAAAACCTGTCTTTCACAGGTCTCACAGACGAGCAGGCGCAAGAGTTGCACGCTGTCTACATGAGCGGGCTCTGGCTGTTCACAGCCGTGGCGGTTGTCGCTCACTTGGCAGTGTTCATCTGGCGTCCGTGGTTCTAGAGAGGGATTGAAATAATGGCAAAGTTCTACAAGATCTGGCTTATCTTTGATCCCCGCCGTGTGTTTGTCGCACAAGGCGTTTTCCTGTTCCTGCTGGCGGCGATGATTCACCTCGTCCTGCTGAGCACGGAACACTTCAACTGGTTCGAACTGGCTGCTCAAAGCGCCCAGTAAGATCTCGCTGAAGCGGATCATATCATAGCTGCGGGCGGGGCGAACAGTGCGTCATCGCCCGCCCGCAGCCGACCACACTTTTTAAACGACGACTGACGACCCTGCATTGGGCCGCCCCGTCAAACGTGGAGATTATGAAGATGGCGTTGCTCAGCTTCGAAAGAAAGTATCGCGTCCGCGGAGGGACGCTGATCGGCGGCGATCTGTTCGACTTCTGGGTGGGCCCTTTTTACGTGGGTTTTTTCGGTGTCACGACTGCCTTTTTTAGCCTTCTGGGCACCATTCTGATATTCTGGGGGGCGTCCCAGCAGGGCACGTTCAACCCCTGGCTGATCAATATCGCGCCCCCTGACCTGAGCTATGGTCTGGGCATGGCGCCGCTCTTGGAAGGCGGACTGTGGCAGATCATCACGTTCTGCGCGACGGGTGCGTTCATCAGCTGGGCACTGCGCGAAGTCGAGATCTGTCGCAAGCTGGGTATGGGATACCATGTGCCGGTCGGTTTCGCCTTTGCGATCCTGGCTTATGTGACGCTGGTCATTTTCCGCCCCTTGCTGATGGGGGCGTGGGGGCATGGGTTTCCCTACGGAATTTTCAGCCACCTCGATTGGGTGAGCAACACCGGCTATGCCTATCTGCACTTCCATTACAATCCGGCGCACATGCTGGCGGTAACGTTGTTCTTTACCACCACGATCGCGCTGGCGCTGCATGGCGGGCTGATCCTGTCGGCGGCCAACCCTGAAAAGGGCGAAGAGGCCAAGACCCCGGATCACGAAGATACGTTTTTCCGCGATTATATCGGCTATTCGGTCGGCACATTGGGCATCCACCGCGTGGGGTATCTGCTGGCGCTGAACGCGGTCTTTTTCTCGGCGGTCTGCATCATCATTTCAGGCCCGGTCTGGACGGCCGGTTGGCCGGAGTGGTGGAACTGGTGGCTTGAGCTGCCGATCTGGGGTGCGAACCCGATGCCAGTGGGGATGTAAGCATGATTGAGTATCAGAATATTTTCACGCAGGTGCAGGTCCAGGGCAAGCCCGAATGGGGTATGGACGACAGCGGAGAGATGAGCGCAGAGCGCGCCGGCAAACCGTTCTTTTCCAAGCTCTTCGGCCTTTTCGGCAATGCGCAAATCGGACCGATCAACGTCAGCAGCTACGGCGTCATCTCGGCGGTCTGCTTCATGATCTGGTTCAACATCGTTGGCTTTTCGATGTTGGCGCAGGTCGGATGGTCGGTACCTGAATTCCTCCGGCAGCTGTTCTGGCTGGCGCTTGAACCTCCGGGCCCTGAATACGGTCTGAGCATACCGCCGCTGAATGAAGGTGGTGCGTTCATAATCGCGGGCATGTTCTTTCTGGTGGGCTGTGTAACCTGGTGGTTGCGGACCTATCAACTGGCGCAAGAGCACAAGATGGGCAAGCACCTCGCCTGGGCCTTTGGTGCCCTGTTGTGGCTGATCCTTGTCCTCGGTCTGTTCCGTCCGATCCTGATGGGATCGTGGAGCGAGGCGGTGCCTTACGGGATCTTCCCGCACCTGGATTGGACGACGGCCTTCTCGATCCGCTACGGCAACCTGTACTACAACCCGTTCCACTGTCTTTCGATCGTGTTTCTGTATGGATCTGTCCTGCTCTTTGCGATGCATGGCGGTACCATTCTGGCGGTCACCCGTTACGGCGGCGACCGTGAGTTGGAGCAGATCTATGACCGCGGCACGGCAACCGAACGGGCGGCATTGTTCTGGCGCTGGACCATGGGCTTCAACGCCACCATGGAAGGAATCCACCGCTGGGCGTGGTGGTTCGCAGTCCTTACCCCGATCACGGGCGGTATCGGGATCCTGCTGACCGGCACAGTCGTCGACAACTGGTTCATCTGGGCGCAAGAGCACAATTTTGCACCGATGTATGATGGCGCTTATGGCTACGAAGACTACGGGTCCTACGAAGCCTTCATTGGGAAGGAGAACTGATATGTTTCCCAAGTGGTTCGATAAATGGAACGCGGATAACCCGACCAACATCTTTGGTCCGGCGATCCTGGTCGGTGCAATCGGAAGCGCAGTCTTCGTGGCGGCCTTGGTCGTTACATGGGGCAACCCGGCGCAAACGGCCTCTCTGCAAACCGGCCCACGCGGTACGGGGATGTCGGTTCCGGAGTTCAACGTGGCCCGTCTGGCGCCCGATCCTTCGATCGAGGAGTACTACACGGAGGCGCCCTATGTGCCGGAAGGTGGCGAGGAACTGGCGAAGGACATTTACGAAAATGTTCAGGTGCTGGGTGATCTGACCGATGACAACTTCAACCGCCTCATGCTGGCCATGACGCAGTGGGTGTCGCCGGACGAAGGCTGCGCCTATTGCCACGGCGATGTGGATGTGTCGGAATACGGGGCTGATGATCTTTATACCAAGGTTGTCGCGCGCCGCATGATCCAGATGACGCAGACGATCAATGACGACTGGTACGGCCATGTGAACGCCGTCGCCGAAGTGGGGGTCAACTGCTATACCTGCCACCGCGGCGAGAATGTCCCGAGCGACATCTGGTTCCGCATAAGTCCGGTCAACGAGAATGTCGCGGGGTGGTCCGCGAACCAGAACCGTGCCACCTCTCAGAGCCAATCGACCTCACTGCCATCGGATGCGTTGGAAAAGTACCTCGAAGATGCCGAGGTGATTGCTGTGCATTCGCTCGTAAGCCGCGAGGCCGGTGTGCCGGGATTTGACGGCGTTGCCGCCATACAGAACACGGAGCGGACCTATTCGCTGATGAACTATTTCTCCAATAGTCTTGGGGTGAACTGTGTCTTCTGTCACAACAGCCGTGCGTTCTATGACGGTGCGCAAAACACGCCGCAGTGGTCTACGGCGAGCCTCGGCATCGCGATGGTTCAATCCTTGAATGCCGATTATCTGGTACCGCTGCAGGATGTCTATCCGCCAGAGCGCCTCGGCCCGATCTATGCAGATGCGCCCAAAGCGGCATGCAAGACCTGCCATAAAGGATATCAACGTCCTTTGCAGGGTCTGAACATGATCGCTGACTGGCCTGAACTGGCAGCGCCCGGAGCGCCGGTCTACGAATGAGCCGCCAAGGCGGGGGGGTACCCTCCCCCGCCTGTGCGGTGAAGATGCTGCGGGGCGCATCAAGTCTGCCCCGTGACGCCAGGCGCGGACCATTGGCTTCCTTGGTCCGGGTGCGGGATTGCAAGATCCCGGTTCCCTTCCTGTTGGCTACAGGAACCTGGCGCCGTGCTTGAATAATTTCCGGCACGGCGCCTATTTGCCTCTTGGACCCGCGGGCAAGGCGGGGAGGCTGCAACGTGAAAGGATGTGCGCAATGTCTCAGACCCCTTTATTGGACCGCGTCGCGGGCCCGGCCGACCTCAGGAAGATGTCAGACAAGGAACTGACGCAAGTGGCGCACGAGTTGCGATCAGACGTGATCGAGGCGGTCAGCCGGACGGGTGGCCATCTGGGATCGTCATTGGGCGTCGTGGAACTGACCGTGGGCATTCATGCCGTTTTTGACACCCCGCGCGACAAGCTGATCTGGGACGTGGGTCACCAGTGTTACCCGCACAAGATCCTGACGGGCCGCCGCGACCGCATGGGCACGTTGCGCCAGAAAGACGGGCTGAGCGGCTTTACCAAACGCGCGGAGAGCGAGTACGACCCCTTTGGCGCGGCGCATTCGTCCACGTCCATTTCCGCCGCTTTGGGCTTTACGGTTGGCCGCGATATGGGGATGCCCACCGGCGATGCGATCGCCGTGATCGGGGATGGCTCCATCAGTGCCGGCATGGCCTATGAAGCGTTGAACAATGCGGGTCACGAGGGCCGCCGTTTGTTCGTCATCCTGAACGACAATGAAATGTCGATTGCACCGCCGACCGGCGCGATGAGCACGTATCTGTCGAGTCTGGGCCGCAACTCACCGCTTGCGCCGTTGCAGGCCCTTGCCGAAGGCGTCGAGGCAGCGCTGCCCAAACCTGTGCGCGATGGGGCCCGGCGGGCCCGTGAGATGGTCACGGGTGTCGAGGGCAAAGGCACGTTTTTTGAAGAGCTCGGGTTTGATTATATCGGTCCGATTGACGGGCACGACATGGGGCAGGTGATGTCGGTTTTGCGCGCGGCTCGTGCCCGTGCAACCGGTCCTGTTCTGATCCATGCCTGTACGATCAAAGGCAAGGGCTATGCCCCCGCCGAAGGGTCTGCAGACAAATATCACGGTGTGTCCAAATTCAACGTGGAGACGGGTGCGCAGTCCAAAGGCAAAAGCAATGCGCCGTCCTATACATCGGTCTTCGGTTCTACCTTATGCGACCTTGCCGCCCAGGATCCCAGGATCGTGGCGGTTACGGCGGCGATGCCGGGGGGCACCGGTCTCGACAAGATGATGGAGCGTTTCCCGGCCCGTGTCTTTGACGTGGGGATCGCAGAGCAACACGGCGTCACCTTTGCGGCGGCGATGGCGGCTTCGGGACTGAAACCGTTCTGCGCGATTTACTCGACGTTCCTGCAACGGGGCTATGATCAGGTGGTGCATGATGTGGCCTTGCAAGGGTTGCCGGTGCGCTTTGCCATCGACCGGGCGGGTCTGGTGGGCGCCGACGGGGCCACGCACGCGGGATCCTTTGATATCGGCTATCTGGCGGCATTGCCGGGGATGGTTGTCATGGCGGCGTCAGACGAGGCCGAATTGCTGCATATGGTCACGACTGCGGCGGATTATGACAGCGGTCCGATTGCGTTCCGCTATCCGCGTGGCAACGGACGCGGGGTGGAGATGCCCGAGCGCGGCGAGATCCTGGAGATCGGCAAGGGGCGGATGATCCAGGACGGGACGGATGTGGCCTTGCTGTCGCTGGGCACCCATCTGGACGAATGTGAGAAAGCGGCTGCTGTGCTGGAAGCCGAGGGCCTGTCCGTCAGCATCGCGGATGCCCGGTTTGCCAAGCCACTGGATATGGAGATGATCCGCGATCTTGCGGCCCGTCACGCTGTACTGGTGACTGTCGAACAGGGTGCCATGGGTGGCTTTGGCGCGATGGTCTTGCAAGCGATGGCCGCCGAAGGGCTATTGGACCAAGGATTGAAAGTGCGCAGTATGCATCTACCGGATGTGTTCATTGACCAGGCCGGACCGGATGAGATGTATGCGGCCGCGGGGTTGAACGCCGATGGAATTATCGAGACGGTGAAAGCGGCTCTTGGTCAAGTCTCAGGCAATGTGGTGGATATGAAACGCGGTGCCTGAGGGGACTCTCTTGGCTAAAAATATCCCCGCCGGAGGTTCCGGCGGTTGCAGCACATGATCCGTCGGAATGGACGCGCATGCGCGCGGCTTGATGTTTTGCAGCCACCTGCGGCGTCTGCGCATATGGGGCTCTGCCCCATACCCCGGAGTTTATTTGGCAAGATGAAGTCTGGATCGTTTCCGGGCGATGTTGGCCTGCTCTGGCAAACCTGACTTGTCGTAGGCGTCTGCCAGCATCCGATTGAGCGGTACGCCGTCGGGATCATAGCTGCGCCGCATTTCGAGGACCTGTTGTGCCCGGCTGGACCGGCCCGAGCGGATCAGCGCGTCAAGGTGGATTTGCTCGAAAAGGTCGCGCTGCGCATGGCTGCCACCTGTTTCGGCCAGTCTGGGCAGGGCTTTTGAGAGAAAGCGAATCGCATCGTCGTCGTCTCCTGCGGCGTGAGCGGCAATGCCGTGGGCGGCCCACAGCGCCACGTCGCGCCAAGCTGCGTGGTCGTGTTGCGTGGTATCTTCGGCCCGCGCTTCGATGGCGTGTAACAGCGTTTCCGCCTCGGGTCTTCCGGTGCGCCCCAGCGCGTAGAGGTATTGCAGCGTCAGGAAAGGGCTGACCGTATCGGCGCCCCGTTTGGCGATGTGATCGGCAACGTCGTTCCAGCGGTCACCTACATTGATGCCCGCGAACTCCATCCGCGCCAGCAGGGAGACCGCGCCCACCTGATCCTGCGAATAGTCCTTGGCCAGTCCCCACACATGGGTGTCATAGGTTTTCAGCAGATCATCAGTCCGCCCGGTGGAGATGTAGAAGAGCGCGAGATGCCACCAATTGTGGCTGTGCATGAAGCTGTTGAGCTCGCTCCAGTGATGGGCGACGGATTCCAGGAAGGCCGTGCCTTCGGCCACTTGTCCGCGGGTCAGGTAGATATGTGCCAATGCGTGATGAGCCCAGGGTTCTGACGGGTCAATCGTCAGGGCATGGCGCGCGGCGGCTTCGGCCTCGTCGAGCAGGTGGCATTCCTCGAAGCCGAAGGCCAGCATGCCATGGGCATAAGCAATGTCAGCCGCCTCTGGCTGGGCTTTGTGCGCGATCCGCAACATGGCGGGGAAATCGCCGATGTTGAATGTGTGGTACTGGCCGAGTTTGAGCATGACCATGTCGCGGGGATAGGCGCTGACCGTGGCTTCGCACAGTTCGATCAGTTTCGGGATCTTGCCGGCTACAAAAAGCCGTGCCGCCTCGACCGCGGCCTGTTCGCGGGCTGTCAGCCCGGTGGCCTTGCGCGCGTTGGCGAGGAAGGGGGCGGCGAGTTTGGGCGCAATCGGTGCTTCGAGCAACATGTAGAGGATGGCGGCGTAGGCGTTGGCCAGCCCATTGTCCGCGTCCGCCCTGGCCACGTCGATCACGTTGGCCGCCTTGGGTTGAAAACTGATGAACCCGTGCACGAAGTCGTCGATGCCCTGCCGCGTGGCATCGATCTCGCAGGTGATGGGCAGGCCGTAGAGATCGTGCATATGTTGTCCTTAGATGCTGTTCTGCTTGGCGAAGGCGACGATGTGCCCGGCCACTGCGTCCGGTGCGTCCCAGTGGATCGAATGCCCGGCCCCGTCGATGATGTGGTGCGGCAGATGCCCGAGCACTGCTTTGATATGGGGCGGCGGGATAAGCAGATCAACCGCGCCCATCAACGCCTGCGCGGGGCAGGCGGGGTGTGCAAGTAACTTGCCATCAAAGTCGCGCAGGGCGGTCAGTTGATGTTCCATGGCATCTGCGCTTTGCCCGTGCGGGTAGGCGAGGCTTTCGGCGACGGCCGTTTCCACGGCATCGGGATTTTTGTAGAGGTCCGGATTGAAAAGCCACGGAAACAGCGCGCGCAGCCATGTATCGGGAGCGGCGTTGCTGCGCCGGATGGCGATCAGGCTGGCAAAGAGCGCGGTGTTTCGTGGCAGTCTGACGGGGGCCGAGGCGGCGACAGAGGCTGAGGCAACGCGTGCGGGCGTCTGATGAGCGATGTCCAGCGCAATAATCCCGCCCATGGAGTGCCCCACCACGTGAAAGCGCTCATGGCCGAGGTGATCCATCAGCGCGGTGGCGTCATCCGCCATATGGGTGATCGAGACAGGCGCGTCCCAGGGTGTCGTTCGCCCGGTCGTCCGGTTGTCGGGACGGATGCAGGTGAAGTGCGCGCTCAGCAGAGGCACCAGCGGTGTCCAACTGGCGTGATCCGACATGAACCCGGCCAGCATCAGGAGCGGCGGGCCGTTGCCGGTCATTTCATAGTGCAGAGACAGATCGGGGCGGTCAAGATTGGGCATTGATCTGGCTCCAGGTTGGCAGCAGGTCGTTTGGGGCAGGGGTTGCGGCATAGACGCCACGTGCGATGGCGCGGCTCAGGCACAGCGCGGCGGCGTGACCGATCAGGGCCAGATCGCGCTCGCAGGTCAAAGGGATCTCGCCGGTTGCAGCGGCAAAAATCAGATCGCCGTCGCCGGGACTGTGGGCCGGGACGCAGGCACGCCCGATCCCGTCATGGGCCGCCCAGGCGACGCGCTGGCATTGCGCCTTGTCGAGCGCTGCGTTTGTGGCGACGATGGCGATTGTGGTGTTGGAGCGCTCGGCCATGGCCGTGAGTTTGCGGCTTTCGAGGCTGCGCCCAAGCCCTGTGGCGGGATCCGGACCGAGCCCACCGAATTCGCTGTCAATTTCGAACGGCGCGGCCCAGAAGTGCCGCTCGCCCGGTGTTGTCACGCTGCCCATGGGGTTGGCGGCGACCAGTGCGCCAACGGTGATCCTATTATCCAGGGTGAGGGAAGCCGTGCCGAGCCCGCCTTTCATCATGGCCGTCATTGCCCCGGTGCCGGCACCGATTGTGCCGATGGGTGTTGTTGTTGTGATGGCCTCGAAAGCTGTGCGCCCAAGCGCCGGGTAGGGTGTTTCGGACCAGGTGTGATCGCCGCCGGAGAGCAGATCAAATATGATCGCACCGGGCACCAGCGGGATAATCGCGTTGCCCACTTGAAATCCACGCCCTTGCGCCCGCAAACCGGCAACAACGCCGGAACAGGCATCCAGCCCATAGGCAGAGCCACCTGACAGCACCAGTGCATCAACTTTGGCGACGGATTTGTCCGGGGCCAGAAGATCGGTTTCGCGCGTGCCCGGCGCTCCGCCCATGACAGCTACGGAGGCGGTGAAAGGTGCATCTGCCGTCAGAACCGTCACGCCGGATTTCAGCGCGGCGTCCTGCGCGTTGCCGACCTTGAGCCCGGCGATATCCGTGATTGCGTTTTGCGGGCCTGGGATCATTTTGATTTCATGCCTCCGGCGGGGATTTTTTGGAACAGAGAAGGGGACGGTGGCGCATTCAGATCCGCGGTTTGGGGGCGGCTGTGGCCGGATCGCCGGTGTTCGGTTCGCCCTTGGGTTCGATTAGCAGCACCTTGCATTCGTGTGCGGCGCGCGGGCGGTGGGTGATGCCTTTTGGAACGACGAACAGCTCACCGGTTTTGACCAGATGGCTCTCCTCTTCGAGGTCCATTATCATTTCGCCGTCCAGGACGAGAAAGAAATCATCGGTGTCTTCGTGCAGGTGGAAAGGGAATTCGCCCTGGAATTTGACCACCATCACATCGTTGTCGTTATAATCGGCAACCACGTGCGGGTCCCAGTGGCTGCCGAATTGGGCGAGCTTTTCGTTGAGGTTGATCGGTTTCATATGCAGCGCCCTCCGTCCACTTCCAAAGCTACGCCGGTGATCATCGAAGCCGCGTCCGAGCACAGGAATGTTGCGGCCGCCCCCATGTCTTCGGGCGTCGAAAAGCGCCCCAGAGGGATGGTGGCGAGGAATTTGGCGCGAATCTCTGGCGTGTCTTCGCCCATGAAGCTTTTGAGCAGGGGGGTTTCGCCCGCCACCGGGTTCAACGCGTTGACGCGGATGCCCTCGGGGGCCAGTTCCACGGCCATCGCCTTGGTTGCGGTGATCATCCAGCCCTTGGACGCATTGTACCAGTTCAGGCGAGGTCGCGGGGAGACGCCTGCGGTGGAGGCGATGTTGAGGATGGCACCCGACTTACGGGATTTGAAATGTGGCACGAGACTGCGGGCCGTCAAATACACCGACTTGGCGTTGACGGCGAGGACGCGGTCAAAATCGTCCTCGCTCACCTCTTCGAGGGCTTGGGGCAGGTGGGTGATGCCCGCGTTGTTCACGAGGATATCGACGTGTCCGAAGCTGGCGAGCGCCTGATCCGCCATTGCCTGAACGGAACTTCCGTTTGAGACGTCGACCTGCACCGCTATGCCGTCGATTTCCTGTGCAACGGTCTTGGCGCCGTCGTGGTTCAGGTCGGCCACTATAACGCGGGCTCCTGCCGCGGCGAAGGCGCGTGCGATGCCGTGGCCAAAGCCGCTGGCCGCTCCGGTGACAATGGCGGTTTTGCCGTCAAGTTGCATGTGGGGTCTCCGGTATCAAGTGGTGCGTGTGGGTGAAAAAGGCGTCATACGCATCATGCTCCAGCAGGTGGGCTGCGTTTTCAAGCCCATTACCGCGCATGGGCTGTTAGGTGATGGATACTAGCGGAAAAGCATACGTGGCAGGAGCAGATCGCTCCGCCATCCCGCCTTTGCGTTCTCAACAAAAGCCGTTCCCCGCAATCCGCATCAGTAGGTAGCCCGCCCGCCCGACTGATCAAAGCAGAATCCGGTGGTAAAGCTCGCTTCTTCTGACGCCAGCCAACAGGCCATGGCGGCAATTTCATTGACCGTGCCAAAGCGGCCCATGGGGATTTTGGATTGCATGAAGTCGATGTGCTCCTGCGTCATCTGGTCAAAGATCGCGGTATGCACGGCGGCGGGCGCAATAGCGTTTGCGGTGACGCCGGATGTGGCCAGTTCCTTGCCCAGCGATTTGGTCAGCCCGATGACACCGGCTTTGGACGTGGAATAGGCCGAGGCGTTGGGGTTGCCCTCTTTGCCCGCAATGGACGCGATGTTGACGATCCGGCCCCAGCCCTTGGCCTGCATGATCGGTGCTGCGGCGCGGCAGCAATAAAAGATCGCATTCAGGTTCAGGTCATGCACCTTCAGCCAGTCGTCGATCGGATAGTCCCATGTGGTGGTGTTGGGCCCGGTGATCCCGGCGGAACAGACAAGGATATCGGGATTGGTCTCTGCCATAGCAGCGGCGACGGCCGCCGCATCGGTTACATCGATCTGGCGGGTGCTTGTCCGATCGCGGTCGACCGCCGCAAGTGCGCCGGGGTCGATATCCCAGACTTCGACGCTGCCTCCTTCGGCGGCGATACGTGTCGCGATGCCTTCACCAAGCCCGGCTGCCCCGCCGGTGATGACCGCATGGCGGCCCTTGAATCGGTTTTCAAAAATCATGCAGTCGGTTCCTTTTCTGTAAGATCAGGGTGGAGAACGTAGCATCGGCTGCCATCTCCGCCGGTAGAAGATTTTTCGTAGAAAAATCTGAGCCGTTCCGGCAAGGCGTGTCTTGCGGAAAGCCAAGCGCGTCCACCTCAGCCATGATGGGCTGCCACAGTTTTCAGGGTGGAAAAGCCATAGAGCGCCTCGAACCCTTTTTCCCGTCCATGGCCGGATCTGCCAACGCCGCCAAAAGGCAGTTCGACCCCGCCCCCGGCACCGTAATTGTTGATAAAGATCTGGCCTGCCTGCAACGCTTTGGCCAGTCGCATCTGGCGCGCGCCATTGGCCGTCCAGATGCTGGCGACAAGGCCGTAATCGGTGCCGTTGGCGATGCGCACGGCCTCCTGTTCGGTGTCGAACGGGATCAAGACCTGGACGGGGCCAAAGATCTCGTCGCGGGCGAGGCTGTGATCGGGTGGGACGTCCTGGAACAGGGTGGGCAGAACGTAGGCCCCGGTGTCGGGCGCGTCTTGCAGGTACCCTTGCGCCGCGATCTTCAGATCCGCCCCTCCGTTGAGAAAGCCGGTCACGATGTCTTTTTGGCGGGCCGATATCAGTGGACCAATGCGCAGGTCGTTCATTGCGGGGCCAACACTGAGGGAAGCATAGGCCTCGGCCATACGATCTCGCACGGCATCGTAAACGCCCCTTTGGACCAAAATCCGCGACGATGCGGAACAGGTCTGGCCCGCGTTCTGAATCCCCGCATTGACAAGAAAGGGCAATGCAGCGTCAATATCGGCGTCCTCGAACACCAGTTGCGGGGATTTGCCGCCCAGTTCCAGCGTTACAGGCACCACATGCGCGCCTGCCGCCTGCTGTACAAGCGCGCCGGTGCGCACCGATCCGGTAAAGCTGATGTGCTGCACATGCGGGTGCCCGGCCAATGCAGCCCCGGCTTCGGCCCCCAGTCCCGGTACGACATTCAGCGCGCCATCCGGCAAGCCCGCCTCGTTGCAAATGCGGGCAAAGGCGAGCGCCGTAAGACAGGCTTCTTCCGCCGGTTTCAGCACGCAGGCATTGCCCATGGCCAATGCGGCCCCGACGGACCGGCCAATGATCTGCATCGGGTAGTTCCACGGCACGATATGCCCCGTGACCCCATGCGGTTCGCGCAGGGTATAGACGGTGTAGCCGTCCAGATAGGGGATGGTTTCGCCCATCACCTTGTCCGCCGCCCCGCCGTAGAATTCCATGTAGCGGGCCAGCGCCACGGCGTCGGCGCGGGCCTGGGTGAGCGGCTTGCCCACATCATGCGCTTCGATCTCGGCCAAGGTGTCGACCCGGTTCAGCACTTTGCGGCCTATTTCGGTCAGGATGCGTCCGCGTTCCAGAGCGGTCATCCGTCCCCAATCCCCGGCGCGTGCGGCCTGCGCGGCCGTGACGGCGGCGTCGATATCCCGCGACGTTCCGCGTGCGATGTCGGCCAGATGACTGCCGTCGGACGGATTTGTCAGCGCCAGCGTGTCAGCGGCGGCCTGCCACGTCCCACCGATCAGCATTTCGGTGGGGTCGAACCAGAGGGCGTCAAGCATGATGCATCCTTTCGGGAAGGGTGGGTGCAGCGGCGATCAAGGTTTGAGTATAGGGATGCCGGGCGGTCGTGAACACGTCTTCGGTCGGGCCTTGTTCGACAATTTCACCGGACTTCATGACCAGAACGTGGTCCGTGATGGTGCGGACAACGCTCAGGTCATGCGAGATGAAGAGGTAGGTCAGATTGTACTGCCCACAAAGCGCGGCGATCAGATCGAGGATCTGCGCCCGGACCGAGACATCGAGCGCGCTGACCGCCTCGTCAAACACGATCAGTTCGGGGCGAATGATCAGAGCGCGGGCGATGGCGATCCGCTGGCGCTGCCCGCCCGAGAATTGGTGCGGATATTTTTGCGCGTCTGCGGGAGACAGGCCGACGGCGATGAGTGCTTCGGCCACCCGGTCGGCCCTTTCAGTCGCCGATGGCTTGCTTTCAAGCAGGTGAAACGGTTCGGTAATCAGCCGCGCGACCCGGTGACGCGGATTGAAGCTGCCGTAAGGGTCCTGAAACACCACCTGCATCCGGCGGCGCACGGCGAGGTTGGGCCGCCCTGCGCTGAATACCGGTTCACCGCCCAGCGTGATGGTGCCACTTTGGACAGGCTCCAACCCCAGAATGGCCCGCGTGAGGGTGGATTTGCCGCACCCGCTTTCGCCGACAAGGCCGATGCGCGCGCCCTTGGGAATGTCAAAGCTGACGTCATTGACCGCGCGCATCGTCCCCGGTGCCTTGAAGAGGGTGGTGCGGGGCAGGGCATAGTCCCGCACCACGTTTTGCACCCGTAACAGAGGGGCGTCCTGATGCGTTTCGGGCAGGATGACGCGATGGTTTGAGGCAGCAAAGAGCGCCTTGGTGTAGGGGTGCTGCGGGTCGGCCAGTAAGACGGGCGTGTCGCCCGCCTCCACCACATGGCCATGTTGCATGACGGCGATACGGTCCGCCATCTGCGCCACAACCGCCAGATCATGGGTGATCATCATCAGGCCCATGCCGTCCTCGGACGCGAGCTGCTTGAGCAGGTCTAGGATTTGCGCCTGTGTCGTGACGTCCAGCGCTGTTGTCGGCTCGTCCGCGATCAACAGTTTCGGGCCGCAGGCGATGGCGATGGCGATCACGACCCGCTGGCGCTGGCCCCCCGACAACTCATGCGGATAGCGCGACAGCGGGATTTTGCCCGGTGGCAGGCCCACGCGGGTCAGGACCTCGGCGGCGCGCGCCATCGGATCAAGGTCGGGTCGGTGCAAGCGCACGGTTTCCGCCACCTGCGCGCCGATGGTCTGAACGGGGTTGAGCGCAGTCATCGGTTCCTGAAAAACCATGCCCACTGCATTGCCCCGCAGACCGCACATGGCGGCCTCGCCAAGCTGCGTCACATCCTGACCGCTCAAGACGATCTGGCCCGTTGTTTCCGCGCCATCGGGCAACAATTGCATGGTGGCGAGCGCGGTCATGGATTTGCCGGATCCGCTTTCACCGGTGATCGCGACCACCTCGCCCGGGGCGATATCGACGGACACATCGTGCAGGATGGCCGTTCCATTGATGGACAGTGTGAGGTTGCGGATCTGCAAAAGGCTCATGTCCGCGCCTCGCGTAGGCGCGGATCTAGCGCGTCGCGCAATCCATCGCCCAGCAGGTTCAGGCCCAGCACTGTCAGAATGATTGCGAACCCCGGCACCAGCGCCATATGCGGCGCGATGCTGACCAACGTTTGGGCGTCCGCCAGCATCCGCCCCCAACTGGGGGTGGGCGGCTGTGCGCCAAGGCCCACGTACGACAGTGCGGCTTCGGCCAGAATGCCCAACGAGAATTGTATGGTCGCCTGCACGATCAACAGATTGGCGAGGTTGGGCAGGATATGTTCGACACTGATCCGCGCTGCGCCCTTGCCCGCAACCCGAGCGGCCAGAATGAACTCGCGCGCCCAAAGGGGCAGGGCACCGCCGCGTGTAACACGGGCAAAGACGGGGATGTTGAAGATGCCAATGGCGATGATCGCGTTGACCGCTCCGGCCCCGAAAATCGCTGTGATCAGGATGGCGATGACCAGCGACGGAAAGGCAAAGATCAGGTCATTGCCGCGCATGATGATCTCGTCCACCCAGCCGCCTTGCCGCGCTGCGGCCCACAGGCCCAGCGGCACACCGAGACCCACGCCAATCCCGACGGCCACAAAGGCCACGGCGATCGAGGTACGCGCGCCCACCATGATCATCGACAGGATATCGCGCCCGAAATGATCCGTACCCAGCCAATGGGTGCCGTTTGGCGGTTGCAGCTTGGCGGGAATGTCCATCGCCGTGTGCGCGAACGGCGTCCAGACGAAGGACACCAACGCCGCCAGCACCATCAGCGCAGAGAGCGCGCCGCCGATCATCAGGTTCCGCCTCATGTCCGCGCCCTCAGCCGGGGATCAACGGCAGCATAGGCAAGATCGACGGCAAAGTTCACCATGATCACCGCAAAGACCAGCAGCATCGTCACGGATTCCACGACAATCAGATCACGGGCCGAGATCGACTGGAAGATCAGCCGCCCCAGGCCGGGTAGGTAAAACACCTGTTCAATGATGATCCCGCCGGCCAGCAGGAACGAAAACTGCAGCCCCAGAATCGTCAGCACCGGGATCATCGCGTTGCGCAGCCCGTGGCGTCGCAGAGCTTGGCCGCGGCTGAGGCCCTTGGCGCGGGCGGTGCGCATGAAATCCTCGCCCAGAACATCGAGCAGGGCGGAACGCATGACCCGTGCGAGGATGGCGGCCTGCGGCAGGGCGAGGGCGATGGCCGGCAAAGTGAGCGATTTGAGCGCGGCAAATACGCCCTTGTCCCAGCCCGTAAAGCCGCCTGCGGAGAACCAGCGCAGATTGATTGCAAAGATCAGGACCAGCATCATGGCAAACCAGAAATTGGGGATCGCGACGCCCAGTTGCGTGGCCCCCATCACGCCCATGTCGCCGGGCTTGCCGCGCCGGGCCGCTGCGTAGATGCCCGCCGGAAAGGCAATCGCGGTCGAGAGGAGGAGCGCATAGAGCGCCAGAGGCAACGACACCCACAGCCGGTCTGCGATCATCCCGGCCACAGGGGTGCGGTATTGATACGAGGTGCCGAAATCGCCCTGCATCATCCCGGTGACCCAGGTCAGATACCGCTGAAATTTCGACTGATCGAGACCCAGTTCCGCCCGCAGGGCGGCGAGCGTATCTTCTTGCGCATTCATCCCGAGCATAAAGGATGCGGGATCACCGGGGGCCACCTCGATCACGGCAAAAATCACCAGCGATGCGATGGCAAGGCTGATCAGCAGGGACAGAAGCCGTTTCAATGTATAGCGCAACATTGCGCTGACGTTAGGCGGGTGGTTCGGGACAGGCAAGCGCGTCTGTCAGGGGGCCCGTATCTTGGGTCAGTGTCGCAACGGCCATCGCCCGGATTGTCATGGCATAGCGGGACTGTTCCCAGCCGCAGGTTTGCGTCAGGTTTTCCCAGTTTCGGATCGAGAGCAGGGCCCAGAGCAGGTCGGTGGCTTTGGCCTGATCCATGCTGTCGGGCAGGGTGCCATCGCGGGCCAGCGCGGCAACGGCGGCGGCGCAGCCTTCGCGCAGATCGGTCATGCGGATATCCCACGCGGCTTTTGCTTCGGCATCGGTGCTGGTGAGAGCCATGATCGCGCGAGCCACCCCATGGATCTTGGGCACATGATTGCACCAGGCGGTCACGAAAGCATCCAGCCTTTCACGTCCATTTGCAGCGGTCCGGCTGGGCGCGAGGGCGGTGTCCATGTCCAGCATCTGATCCTGATATCGCGTGGCCGCGATCAGCACATCGGTGCGGCTGGGATAATGCAGATAGACGGCCTGCCTGCTGACGCCGGCGGCTTTTGCGATGTCAGACATGGTTGGCAGTTTGCCGCCCGGCGCTTCAAGCAGGGCCAGAGTGGATTCGAGAATGCGGGTCGGAGTATCGGAGTTTGCACTTGACATAGTGTAAAGTTACACATACTTGACAGGCTGTCAATTGACACTGTGTCAAGCTGGAAGCTTTGAAAGGACAACCTATGGCCAAACGTATTTTCATCTGGGTCGCGCACCCCAAACCCGGCTCTTTGAATGCCGCCCTTGCGGCCCGCTATGCGGACGGGGCAAGAGCGCGCGGCGCCGAGGTTCGGATCATGGAGCTTTCGGATATGCAGTTCGCTGCCGATTTTGACGGTTACGGTGCGGATCATGACGCGACCCGGCTCGCCCCGGATTTGCAACGCTGGCAAGACGACGTCACATGGGCGGATCATGTTCTGATTGTGCATCCCTACTGGTGGGGCGCGATGCCGGCACGGGCCAAAGCGGTTCTGGATACGGCGCTGTTGCCCGGATTTGGGTTTAAATACCACAAGCGTGGCATGGGCTGGGACAAGCTGCTGGCTGGTCGGACTGGGGATGCGATCATCACGTCGGACACGCCGCCATGGCTGGACACGCTTGTCTATCATCGGCCCGCCCGGCGGGTCATGCGCAATCAGGTGCTGAAGTTTTGTGGCATTCAGCCGCGAGCTGTCGTGCAGTTCGGATCGGTTAAACTGGCCAAGGACGGACAAGTGGACAAATGGCTTGCACGTGCCAAGAACATGGGTGCCGCCGCGGCACTGGCGGGGTAGGGTCATGGTGATTTTCCTGTCATTGATGGCCTTTGCCACATGTCTTGTCGCGGGCGTCTTCTATGCTTTTTCGGATTTTGTAATGCGCGCCCTCGGAGGGCTTCCCATGCCACAGGGGGCGGCAGCCATGGTCTCCATCAATCGCGTGATTTTGCGTGCGAGTTTTGTGCCCTTGTTGCTGGTGCTCGGCCCGTTGGCATTGGGGGTCGCATTTTGGATTTTTTGGGCTGGGTCGCCGCAGGGCGCGGGTTGGGTATTTTTGGCAAGCGGCGTTTATTGTGTTGGCGTGCTCGGCGTAACCATGTTGGGCAATGTCCCGATGAACAACAGGCTGGATCGTGCGGACGATCCCGCAAAGTATTGGCCAACTTATTTGACCCACTGGACCCGGCTGAACACGGTGCGCACGCTGGCGGCCGGGATTGCGAGCCTTTGCTATTTGCAAGCAGCGCTCGCTATTGGGACGCATCCCCTTACATAACACTGCATGAAATCGCCCATCTTTATCGGATCCGAGATTTATCGCCGCTCAACCTATGGCAGGTGGCATCCCTTGCGGGTGCCACGCGTCTCGACCGTGATGGACCTCAGCCGTGCGATGGGGTGGTTGCCGTCTGAACGCTTTATGCCCAGCCCGCGTGTCAAACCGATTGCCCTGACCGCGTGGCATACGCCGGACTATGTGGCGGCCCTGCATGCGGCCGAGGCGGCGCAAGAGGTGAGTGATAGTGTCAAAGCCCGACATGCTTTGGGGACGCCGTCAAACCCGATTTTTCCGGAAATGTACCGCCGCCCGGCCACTGCAGCAGGAGGCTCGTTTCTGGCGGGTGAGCTGCTGGCGGAGGGCGGTATCGTGTATCACCCCGCAGGCGGCACGCATCACGGTATGCCGGATCGGGCGGGGGGATTTTGCTATCTAAACGATCCGGTCCTGGCGATCTTGTCGTTGCAGCGACACGGCGCGCGTCGCGTCGCCTACATCGATATCGACGCGCATCACCCGGATGGGGTTGAGGTCGCTTTTGGCGACGACACCGATGTGCTGATGATTTCGGTGCATGAAGACGGGCTCTGGCCGCGCACAGGGGCCTTGGGGGTGACGGGGCAGGGCAGCACGGTCAATCTGCCGGTGCCGCGCGGGTTGAATGATGACGAGATGGCCTTGATCCGCGACGATATGATTTTGCCCCGCGTGATAGCGCATCGCCCTGATGCGATCGTTCTGCAATGTGGCGCGGACGGGGTCGAAGAAGACCCGCAAGCGCATCTGTCACTGTCCAATCAGGCGCATTGGTCGATTGTGAAAGGCTTGATGAGAGTGGCGCCGCGTTTTCTGGTGCTGGGTGGCGGCGGGTATAATCCATGGTCTGTCGGGCGGCTTTGGACCGGCGTGTGGGCCACGCTGAACGGGTTCGAAGTGCCCGATCGTCTGGACCTAAAGGCCGAGGCCGTCCTGCGTGCGCTGCGCTTTGAGGGCAACAGCCGTGGGCGTAACCCGCCGGATCACTGGTTTACGACGCTGGCCGACGCGCCGCGTCATGGCCCGATCCGTCAAGACGTGCGAAGGCGGATCTCTGCGCTTGGCGGGGAGCCGTGACGATCAGCGGAACGGCGACTTGCTCTTGGATGAAGCGATGCGGTGGTGATGTCCACATTCTCCACCGCGTGTTTTGGACGTGTAATCAGCTTCCGTAATCCTGATCCGAGACCTGTTCGAGCCAGGTTGCTGCGCCGTTTTCGTCGCATTCCTGCATCGCGATATGTGTCATGCAAGTGGTGGGCCCGGCCCCATGCCAGTGTTCCACGCACGCAGGAATCCACACCGTGTCGCCTGCGCGAATGCTCTGTGGTGTTTCGCCCCGTTTGCAGATCAGCCCGGACCCTTGCGTGACATGCAGCGTTTGCCCCAGCGGATGGGTGTGCCACGCCGTTCGTGCGCCCGGTTCGAAATATACGGTCAGCGCATGCAGGCGCGCCGGTTCGGGGGCCATGATGATCGGATCTTGCCAGACGGTGCCGGTGAAGTAATCGGGGTTCGCCCGTTGGCTGGGGCGACTGCCTGCCGGATGTATCTGCATGTGCATATCCTATGCTGTGAACTGGAACGGTGGCGCTCCGACAGGTGCGCCTTACGGGACAGATATCTGCCGTTTTGCCCCTGTGTCCGGTCGACCCTTCGGGGAGGATTTTTTGGAACAGAGAAGTGTCAGGCGGCTTGTTGCCCGCCTGACGTTTCGGGCTATTCGCCCCAGCTGACCCCGGTCAGGTCGGTGGCCTGTGTCGGCGCGTTGGTCCAAAGGCCCTGAATTTCGGCCTTGGCCACAGACAATTGTGCCAGCTGGAAGAGGTAGGCGTTCACGGCATCCTCTGCGATAATCTTTTGCGCATCACCCATGAGGGTCGCGCGCGCTTCGGGGTCGGTTGTGCTGTTGAGCGTTGTGATCAACTCCTGGAAGGCGGGGTTATCGTATTGGAAATAGTAGTCGGGATTGGCGTAGATGCCGATATCCATCGGTTCTGTGTGACTGACGATGGTCAGACCAAAGTTCTTGCCGCGAAACACGGTTTCCAGCCACTGGGCCCATTCGACGTTGATGATTTCGGCCTTGATCCCGACATCGGCCAGTTGGGCCGCGATGATCTCTCCGCCACGCCGCGCATAAGAGGGCGGCGGCAGGTGCAGCGTGGTCTCAAACCCGTCGGGCAGGCCTGCTTCAGCCAGAAGGGCGCGCGCCTTGTCGGGGTCAAAGGCAGAGCCGTCCGTGAGATCCACATAGGCCGGATTGTGAGGGGCAAAATGGGTGCCGATAGGTGTGCCATAGCCGAACATGGCTCCGTCGATGATCGCCTGACGGTCGATGGCGTGGGCCAGGGCCTGACGCACGCGCACATCGTCGAAGGGCTCCTGCTTGTTGTTCGTCGACAGGATTGTTTCGCCCTCGGTGGAGCCGACGAGGACCTGAAAACGCGGATCCGCTTCAAATTGCGGCAGGTTTTCGGGGGCGGGGAAGCCGCTGAATACATCCACATCTTCGGCCATCACGGCGGCGAAAGCGGCGGTGGGGTCGGAGATGAATTTGAACGTCGCTTTGTCCAGAGCCGGGGCATCGCCCCAATACTTGTCATATCGGCTCATTTCGATCCGGTCGCCCTGGTTCCAGAGGTCGAACTTGAAGGGGCCGGTGCCGATGGGCGTTTGCTTGATGCTCTCGATGCTTTCGGGGGCTACGATTACGGCATCGCCCCAGGCCAGGTTGAAGAGCATGTTGCCATTGGGCTCGGAGAGGGTCAGCCGAACGGTCTGCGGGTCAACGACCTCGACGTTGCTGATCGCGCTATAGAGCGCTTTCTGCGCGTTTGCGCTGTCTTCGGCGAGGATACGATCGAGAGAAAACTTGACGTCTTCCGCGTCCATCGTCGTGCCGTCATGAAAGGTCACACCGCTGCGCAGGGTGAACGTGTAGGTCAGCCCATCGTCGGAGATTTCCCAGGAGGAGGCAAGGCCAGGCACGATGGCACCGTCGCCCGTGAACCGGGTCAACCCTTCGAAGACATTGGAATAGAGCACGGAATCGATGGCCCCGGCGGCAGCCGAGGTCGGATCCAGATGCGGTGGCTCAAGTTGCAGCGCGACCGTGATATCGGTCTTTGCCCACAAGGTGCCCGCGCTGAGCGCCAGTACAGCGGCGGTCATGGTCAGTGTCTTAAGCATCGTGATCTCCCAATCGGTGGACTTTACCCGTTAGCTTTCCCTTAAACGGCGCATTCTGCAAGCACGCTTTGCCGCGATGATGTGACGGATTGTTCTGTGGCGCAACGGACTTCGACACGAAGTCCGGCCGCTTTCCGTGCCGGAAAGCGCGTTCTAGGCCGGCAAGAGAAGCGTTTCCAAAGCGTGTCCCATGACCTTGGCGCTGTCCAGCATATCGGTAATCCCGATCCATTCGTCCGGTTTGTGCGCCAGCTCCAGTTCGCCCGGTCCATAGGCGATGCAATTGCGCAATTTTCCGATCCGGTCGATATGCTTTTGATCGTAGGACCCGGGAGAGGCGACATAAGTAGGTGCGACCCCGAGGATGGCTTCTATGGCGGCATGGACGGTTTCGACCACAGGGGCCGTTCGGTCCGTCATGGACGGCAGCACGACATTGAGCTCGCGCATTTCATAATCGAACCGGTCGCGCGAGGCTTTCAAACCCTCCAGCAAGGCGACGATTTCGCCGCGCACATCGTCGACGTTTTCCTCGACCAGGAACCGCCGGTCGATCACAATGCGGCAACTGTCCGGGACGCAATGCGCGGGCAGGCCATCATAATCGGCGGTTTGTTCCGCCTGACCTCCATGGATCGAATTGATGTTCATCGTCGAATTCCGCGCGCCTTCGGGCACAACGGGCATTTCGGTAAAGCGGTTCGCCATGGCGGGGTACAGATCGGTTTCGAACCGGTCCAGCACGGCCCCCATATGGCGCACGGCGCAATCGCCGAGAAAGGGCATGCAGCCATGTGCAATTTCGCCTTTCGTCTCGATCTCGGCCCACCAGCCGCCACGGTGGCCAAGGCAAATCCGGTCCTTGTTCAGCGGCTCGGGGATAATGACATGCTGGACCCGCTGCGGAGAAAAATACCCTTTCTCCGCCAGATAGGCGACGCCGCCGTAGCCACCGGATTCTTCGTCCGCGGTCGCACTGATTTCGATTGCGCCTTGAAACTCCGGAAATTCTTCGATGAACGCCTCGGCGGCGATGATCGAGGATGCCAGCCCGCCTTTCATGTCGCAGGCGCCGCGCCCATAGATCTTGTCGCCTTCCACCGCTGCACCGAAGGGATCACGGGTCCAGCCGTGTCCGACCTCGACAACGTCGTGATGGCTGTTGAAATGCACGCAATCGCCGGGGCGCTTGCCGCTGCGTCTGGCGACAAGGTTCCAGCGCGGGTATGTTGCGCTGTCGCCGGGTGTGCCAAAGGCCCGGATCATCTCCGTTTCGAATCCGTGCGCCTTTAGCCGCGCGTCCAGAAGCGCGCAGATATCATGATAATGCCTGCCGGGGGGGTTCAGCGTCGGGATCCGGATGAGCGCCTGTGTCAGTGCGATCAGGTCGTCCCGTTTTGCGTCTATGCGGTCTGTGAGCGTCATGATGCGAGTGTTGGCCCGTGCGCACAGATTGGCAAGACCAGAACATGCATCTGGCCGACCCTTCGGGGAGGATTTTTTGGAACAGAGACGCCGGACCGATAGGTTAGAGTTTGCCCAAGGGGACTTTGAGGGCCATGTCGCCCGCAGCATCGCGGGGGATTTCACCTGCGCGCATGTTCACTTGCAAGGCTGGAATGATCAGGCTGGGCATGGCCAGTTGGGCGTCGCGTTCGGTCCTGAATTTGATGAAGTCGTCACGGGTCTTGCCGCCGCCCACATGGATGTTCTTTTCACGTTCCTCGGCAACGGTTGTTTCCCAGGAAATGGCCCGTCCGCCCGGTCCGTAGTCGTGGCAGATAAAGAGCCGCATTTCGTCTGGCAGGGACAGGACGCGCATGATGCTGTCGTAAAGTGCGCCTGCATCTCCGCCCGGAAAATCCGCACGGGCCGAGCCGCCATCGGGCATGAACAGCGTGTCCCCTACAAAGGCGGCATCGCCCATCACATGCACCATGCAGGCGGGTGTGTGGCCCGGCGTGTGCATCGCGAAACAGGTCATGGCTCCGATCTGGTAGGTATCGTTATCTTCGAACAGCGCATCGAACTGCGAGCCGTCGCGCTGAAATTCGGTGCCTTCGTTGAACACCTTGCCGAAGGTATCCTGTATTTCCGTGATCCTGGCGCCGATGCCGATTTTGCCCCCAAGCGTCTGCTGAATATAGGGCGCGCCGGAAAGGTGATCAGCATGCACATGCGTTTCTATGATCCATTCAAGGATCAGATCGTGGTCTCTGATATGGGCAATAATCGCGTCGGCCCCGTCGAAATTGAGCGCCCCGGCGGCATAGTTGATATCCATCACCGCATCGATCACGGCACAGTTGCGTCCGTTCGGTTCCTGCACGACATAAGAAATGGTGTTGGACCGCGCGTCAAAAAACGGTGTGACAATGGGGTGCTGGGACATGTCCGGCGTCATTTGGCCCCCTCGTTTTTGGTATCGTGCGAGACAGGTCCGCCTTGTTTTTCCCAGGTCGAGAACCCTTCGCGCAAGTGCGCTGCGTCAAAGCCCATGTCTTGCAGGGTGGCCACCGTCAACGCCGACCGCCAGCCAGAAGCGCAATGAAAGAGGTAGCTCTTGTCGGATTGTCCGAACACTTCCTTGAAATAGGGACTGTCGGGGTCGACCCAGAACTCGATCATGCCGCGCGGCGCGTGGACAGAGCCGGGGATGTATCCGCTGCGCTGTCGTTCGCGCACATCTCGGATGTCGACAATGATCACATCGGGGTCGTCTACCATTGCGATTGCATCTGATGTGTCGACCTCTTTGATCCGTGCGCGGGCATTGGCCACAAGGGTGGCTGCTGAGGTTTTGAGGGCCATGATAAATCCTAATCCAGTCGCTTCGGACTGTGCCAGTCATGTCTGGTTTGAGCAAGGTCGTTCGAGATTACGAGCGGTCCGGCCGCGAGCCGCCTTCGGTTTTTGACCCTGGCCATTTGTTGTGCATGATCCGCGTCCTTCGCCGGGGCCGGGCGACTTTGACCTTGCCAATGGGGATGTGGCAGAAGCTATACTGTCCCTTCAGGCCGGACCCGATGTGGCCTTTGACCCAATGAGCGCTCTCTTAGTAAACGGATGATATCGTGACTGCACTTGCCCAGATCGAAGACCTAAAAACCCGAATGGGCGCTTCCATAATCGGTCAGCGTGACGTCGTTGAACGACTGGTGATCGGCTTGCTGGCCAACGGCAATCTGTTGATCGAGGGCTTGCCGGGCCTTGCCAAGACCCGTGCCGTAAAGGCGATGGCCGAGAACATGGACGCCGCGTTCAGCCGTATTCAGTTCACGCCTGATCTTTTGCCTTCGGATGTGACAGGCACGGAAGTGTATCACCAGACACCCGAGGGGGCGTCGTTCAAGTTTGACCCGGGTCCGATCTTTGCCAATATCGTGTTGGCAGACGAGATTAACCGCGCCCCTGCCAAGGTGCAGGCGGCCTTGCTTGAAGCCATGGAAGAACGCCAGGTCACGGTGGCCGGGACCACGCACAAGATGCCGCCCTTGTTCATCGTGATGGCGACCCAAAACCCCATCGAACAAGAGGGTACCTATCCCTTGCCCGAAGCGCAGATGGACCGGTTTTTAATGCATGTCCGCGTGGATTATCCACCGATTGAAGACGAAGTGAAGGTCATTCGGCTGGTTCGGGCCGAGGAAGCCGCCAAGCAAGAGGCCGACGCGGGCCAGACGCCTGACACAGAGGGAAAGGTGCCAGACATCCCGCAGGATGCCGTTTTTCAGGCCCGCAGGGAGATTGCGGATATCCACGTCTCGGAGGCGATGGAACGCTACATGGCCGATCTGGTTTACGGAACGCGCATGCCTGCCGCGCTGTCCGAGGATCTTGGGCGATGGATCGAAGTTGGCGGCAGCCCGCGCGCGTCGCTGGCCTTTGACAAATGCGGACGGGCCCATGCGTGGCTGGCGGGGCGCGACTATGTTGACCCCGAAGATGTGCGCGCGGTGGCCCATGATGTTTTGCGGCATCGTCTGACCCTGTCTTACGAGGCGCAGGGGGAGGGCGTTTCGCCAGACGATGTGATCGATGTTTTGTTGTCCAAGGTGGCCTTGCCGTAAGGAGGCACCATGTCCGAGCCACTCGATCCGCGCATTCATGTCGACCTCGCTCATTTGCGTGCCTTGAAAGGACGTGCCCGGTCGATCACGTTTCGACCCCGGCAACCCTCCAACAGTATTCTGAATGGCCAACATGCCTCCAAGATCAAAGGACGGGGGCTCAATTTCGAGGAATTGCGCCATTACGCGATAGGCGATGACGTGCGCACCATCGACTGGAAGGTGACGGCACGCACTGGCACGCCCTATGTTCGGGTTTATACCGAAGAGCGGGACCGGCCGGTGTTGCTGGTGGTGGATCAGCGGATGTCGATGTTTTTCGGCAGCAAACTGAACATGAAATCCGTGACGGCGGCAGAGGCGGCGGCCTTGTCTGCCTTCCGCGTGCGCGCCAAGGGCGACCGGGTAGGTGGCATTATCTTTGATGATACCGGCATGACGGAAATTCGCCCGCAATCCTCCGCCCGCGCGCTCAACCGGTTTCTGGATGATCTGGCGCAGGCCAATTGCAGGCTGAACGCCCAAGCACCCTCGGTCAGGCCTATTCCGCTAAGCCAACCGATCAAGGCGGCGGCGCGGATCGCGAAATCGGGGGGGCTCGTCATCGTGTTCAGCGATTTCGATGGCTGGGACGATGCGACCGAAAAGAGCCTCCGCCGGATCGCTCAGCACAATGAGTTGATCCTGTTCAGTGTCTCTGATCCGACGTCCCAACAGTTGCCGCCGGATTTGAACATGATCGTTTCGGATGGCGAATTGCAGGCGCAGGTCAATGTAGGTGACGAAACCGTGCGCCGCCGTTTGGCGGAGTATAGCAGCGGCCGCCTGAAGTCTTTGTTCGACTTTTCGGGTAAGTACGGCGTGCCGGTGGTGCCCCTGACCACCGCCGAGGAAACCTTGCCGCAACTTGTGCGTCTTTTGGGCGGGGGAGGGGCGCGCAGATGAGTGAGGAAGATCTTGCCAATCTGGATCTGGTCGAACTTTACGATCTGCTAATACGTCCGGACGCGCCCGACGCGATCTCGATGTGGCCTCAGACGGCGGGATGGATCTGGGTTGCTGCGCTGGTTCTTGTTGCACTGGGTGTGTTGGTCTGGGCCTTGGTTGCACGGCATCGCGCAAACGCGTATCGGCGCGCGGCATTGGTCGCGCTCAATCAGGCGGGCGACGATCCCGCCCGGATTGCGGACGTTCTACGCCGAACGGCGCTGTCTGCCTTTCCGCGTGAGACGGTGTCTCAGTTACATGGTGTGCAGTGGCTTGCGTTTCTGGATCAGGCGGCGCCTGGGGTAAAGTTCGCCAGTTCCGATGCGGGACGTGTTCTGGCGGCATCTCCGTACCGCCCGCAAGACCCGAACAAGGACCTGCCCGCCATGGCCGCGCAATGGATCAAGAGCCATCGCAAAGCGGGGCCAACCTGATGTTGTCCTTTGCGTTTCCATGGGCGTTCCTTGTGCTGCCGTTGCCGTTGCCGTTTCTGGTCTGGAAATTTGCGCCCGCACACCGTGAGCAGGCGCAGGCCTTGCGGGTTCCGTTTTTCCGCAGCCTTGCTGAGGCCGCAGGCGAAGAACCCGCGCAAGGGGCCGTGATCCGCAAGCGGGGCCGGTGGCAGATGGCCGTCGCCATTTGTTGCTGGTGTCTGACGGTGATCGGTCTGGCGCGCCCCGAAATTCTGGGCGACCCCATCGTGATCGAAAAGGCAGCGCGTGATCTGGTGCTGGCCGTTGATATATCAGGCTCCATGGATGAACGGGATTTGCGGGACGAAAACGACAAGCCCCTGCAACGGCTCGATGCGGTCAAAAGTGTGATCAACGACTTCATCGCGGAGCGTGACGGCGACCGGATCGCGTTGATCGTGTTTGGATCAAGCGCCTATCTGCAGACCCCCTTTACCGAAGACCTCGACAGTGCGGCCGAACTGATGGAACAGACTCAGGTCGGGATGGCAGGGCCACATACCGCTATCGGGGATGCCATCGGGCTTGCCTTGCGCACATTTGAAGCCTCAGACGTTGAGCAACGCCTGTTGGTTCTGCTCAGTGATGGGGCCGATACAAACAGTCAGATGAGCCCGGAGAACGCGACCGAGATTGCAGCAAGCAAAGGCGTTAAAATCTATACGATCGGGGTCGGTGATCCGAACGGGAGCGGAGAGCAGCGGGTGGATCTGGCGACGCTTGAAGCAATCGCGACGCGCGCAGGCGGCGGTTTCTACCAGACCAATGACACCGAAGGCCTGCGCGAGATCTATGCGGAGATTGACCGATTGAACCCCCGGCTGGTTGAGACGACGACCTTCCAGCCCAAGACCTCGGTGGGTTATTATGCCTTTGCGGCGACCGTTCTTTTGGGGATCGTTCTGTTTTTGGGCCTCATGCTGTCTGCGCGGCGGAGGGTAGCGCATGGCTGACCTGATCGGCGTCTTTCATTTCCTGCGTCCGTTTTGGTTGCTGGCGCTTGTGCCCATTGCCTTGATCTGGTGGCAGGTTCGTCCGCGCCGTGTCGCCCGAGAGGATATGGCCGAAGGGCTTGCACCCCATCTGGCGCGCGCGCTGACCGTTGGATCGCAGAGCGGACGCCGCGTCTATCCCATCGACGGGATGGCGCTGACACTTGCCATGCTGGTCGTTGCAACGGCCGGGCCGACATGGAGCCGTATGACCAATCCGCTCTTGGCCCAGACTGCGCCTTTGGCAGTCGTGCTCAAGGTCACGCCGTCGATGGAGAATGTCGATGTCCAACCGACGCGGCACAAACGGGCATCGTTCAAGATCCTCGACCTGATCGAACGGCGTGGGGGGGCGCAGACAGCGCTTTTTGCCTATGCAGGATCGGCCCACCGGGTCACACCTCTGACCGAAGATCCCAACATCGTGCGCTCTTATCTGTCCGGCCTTTCACCGGATATCATGCCACAGGAAGGCGATCGTGCCGACCAGGCACTGGCCCTCGCGCAGGGGGAAATTGCAAAGTCTGACACGCCCGGCGCAATCCTGTTTGTTCTTGACGATCTGAACCCGGCCAACGTGGCGGCCTTCAACGAAGGTGCCGCAGAACGCGCTCCTGTGATCTTTTTTGTGGTTGCGGGGCAGGGTGTGCAAATCCCGCAACTGGATCAGATCGACAATGCATCCGTTGTGCGGATCACGCCGGATGATACCGATCTGGATCAGATTGAGCGGCGGGTCTTGTCGGCGTACCGTGAGGCGCTTTTGGAAGATACGCGGCAGGATTGGGAAGACAAAGGCTGGCTGCTGGCATGGCCCGCGCTCTTGCTGTTCTTGCCATGGTTCCGGCGTGGCTGGACCATGCGCTGGGGATTGGCATTCCTGCTGGTTGGATCGTTTGGCAAACCCGCGCAGGCTGAGGGGTGGAGAGACTGGTTTCTGACGCCGGATCAGCAAGGCCAGATCAGTTTCAACACCAAGGATTTCAGCGGGGCTGCCGACCAGTTTCAGGATGCGGACTGGCGCGCCTATGCGCTGCTTGTTGCGGGCCGGTATGAAGAGGCAGCCGAGGCCTATGGGTTTATCGAAACATCGGCAGGTGCGAACGGCGAAGGGATCGCCCTTTTGCGCCACCGCAAATATCACGACGGCATACGCGCCTTTGAAAAGGCGTTGGAACGCGATCCGAGCAACGTGACTGCACAGAAAAACCTCGCGACGGCCAAGGCCATTGTCGCTTATGTTGAAAGCACCCAAGCGGCGTCGGACACAGGCGAGCAGTCGGGGATCGGAGCCGATGAGACGGTCTTTGACAACGAAAGCGGGCAGGGCGAAGAGATGCAGATCGAACGCGAACCGTCAGAAGATGCGCCCGCAGGCCTTTCGACCGAAGACTGGATGCGGGCCGTGGATACACAGGTCGGAGAATTCCTGCAGTCCCGGTTCCGGTTGGAAAATGCGCAGGGGGACAACTGATGCGCAGGTTGCTTACTTTGGTGTTCTTGTTTGCGTCTCTGCTTGGCAGCTTCGGCTGGGCACAAGACCCGAGGATCACGGTGACGGCGGACCAGGAAGAGGTGGTCGTCGGCCAGCCCTATCTGCTGCGGATCGAAGTGTTGGTGCCGACGTTCATGCCAAGCGCGCCCGTGTTCCCCACATTCGAAATGCCCGGTCTGATTGTCCGCCTGCCAGAAAAATCAACGTTGCCCGTCAGTGAGAAAATCGATGGCGACACATGGTCTGGCGTGACCCGCACTTATCGGATATATCCTACCCGTGCCGGAGAGATTGAGATATCGGCGCAAACGCTGTCCCTCGTCTACAAGAACACGGACACGAACGAGGATGTTTCGCTGACCGTGGACGTCCCGGCGACCACGATCCGCGCAACCGTACCGCAGGGCGCGCGTGCCCTTGATCCGCTGATCATCGCGCAGGAGGTTACGATTGACCAAAGCTGGCAGGTGGCGGAGGGCGCGCTGGCGGTCGGTGATGCGGTGGTCAGAGCGCTTGACATCTCGGTTGACGGAGCCTCCGCCCTGTTTGTCCCGCCTTTGCTGGACACTGCGCCGCCGCGCTCGGACAGCGTGCAGCCGGAAGATGCGGACGCCGAAGCGTTGCCGTTTCTGGCCTACCCGGAAGACGCAAAAGTGACTGAAAAAATTGAGCGAGGTGTCATGTCTGGCACACGCCACGAACAGGTCAGCTATATCGCGCAGGCCGGTGGCGGTGTCGTCTTCCCCGATATCACCCTCAGATGGTACAATATCGAAACCAATGGGATCGAAGAGATCGTATTGAAAGGCCGCAGTGTCGAGGTCGCAATGCCGCCCGTCGAACGCACGCCGCCGGACCCCGCCACAATCCTTCGATGGGTCATTATTGCGGGCTTGTTGGCGGTATTGGCCTGGGGGGCTCGCAGGATCCTGTGGCCACCTCTGGCAAAAAAATATCAAAACCTTCAGATGCGCTACGCTGCCACTGCCAATGCGGTACATCGCAACGCTGCGAAACAGGCAAAGGCACGGAATTTGAATGGCGTGCTAACTGCGCTGGATGAACGGACACGCCGGGGATATCCCGTCGCGCCCGATCTGGCGCAGGCCATCCGGGCGTTGACGCAAAAGACATACAGCGATGACCCTGCGAGCGATGAGGATACGACATACTGGCCCGCGATCCAAAGCGCCTTGCGCGCCGATCAACCACGCGTTTTTGTGCGTCACGCCAAGGGCGGACAGGATGCCTTGCCCGCACTCAACCCCTTTACCCAAGCGGGTCGTCAGACGATCTCCTTCAAAGAGCAGCAATAGGCGCATTGCAACGACCCGCCGGACGGTGTTTGAGGGTTGCCTCTGCGTTGGTGTTCCTTAGGGTAAGCCGCTTGAAGGGTACGAAAGGTCGCCTGTCGCTATGATCAATAACATCAAAACAGTCCTCTGGGCGGTTGGGCTTGTGTTGACCACGACACTTGCGGTTTTTGCACAAGAAAACGCTATGCCAAACTATGTCGGTACGGCGGCTTGCGCCGATTGCCATATTGACGCGATCGAGGCGTGGGAAGGGTCACACCATGCCAAGGCCTGGACCCCGACATTGCCGGAGAATGTTCTGGGTGATTTTGACGACACCACCTTTACCCTCAACGGTGTGACGTCGCGGTTTTACCGCGAAGACGGCACTTATATGATCGAAACCGATGGCCCCACGGGCGACATCACCAGCTATCCGGTTCACAGCGTGGTCGGCATCGAACCCTTGCAGCAATATCTGCTGGAAACCGAACCGGGCAAGCTTCAGTCCTTTGATGTGGTCTGGGACACCGAAGAAAAGCGCTGGTATCACCTTTATCCGGATCAGGCGCTTTATGCGGGGAACGGACTGCACTGGACCGGTCCCTACAAGAACTGGAACGCGCGCTGCGCGGAGTGCCACGCTACGGATTTCGACAAGAACTACTCTCCGGTCACCCGCAGTTATTCCAGTATGCAAGCCGAAATCGGTGTCGGCTGCGAAGCCTGCCACGGGCCCGGTGAGGCGCATCTGGCCTGGGCCAACCAGCTTGAAACCACGCAATCTCTCTGGACCGGCCTGACGGAAATGGGCTTTACCATCGATATGTCCGCAGGGGGCGAAGCATATGTGCAGCAATGTGCAACCTGCCATTCGCGCCGCGAACCTTTTGACGACGGCAACCCGCTGCCCGGAACGCCCTATCACGATGCCTATCGCCTGAGCCCGTTGCGCGACGGAAGCTATCATGCGGACGGACAGATCCTCGACGAGGTCTATGTTTACGGCTCGTTCCTGCAGTCCAAAATGTATGCCAAGGGGGTGACCTGCAAAAACTGCCATGAGCCACATTCGGCGGAGCTGCGTGTGGAGGGCAACGGGCTTTGTACGCAATGCCATTCCGAGGCGGGCAACCCGGATTTCCCGACACTGACCCGTCAGATCTACGACGATCCGTCCCACCACTTTCATGAGGTCGGGACTGAAGGTGCACAGTGCAAAAATTGTCACATGATCGAACGTGATTACATGGTCGTGGACGGGCGACGGGATCACTCGTTCCGTATTCCGAGGCCCGATCTGAGTATCGAGACCCGGTCGCCGAACGCCTGTAACGACTGTCACAGCGAAGAAACCGCATCATGGGCCGCTGCGGCCATCGAAAGCCGGTTTCCGGACAGTTTGCACCGTGGGCCGCATTATGGGCAGATCATATCGGCGGCCCGCTCGAACCTTGCCGCCAATACCGACGCTTTGGCGGGGCTTGCCGAATACCCCGAGATGCCCGGTATCGTGCGCGCAACCGCGCTTGAAATGCTGACCAATGTCGCGTCGCCCGATCTTGCCGAACGGTTGGAACCCTTGTTGCGCGACCCGGATCCGTTGGTGCGTGCGGCGGCGGTCGGCGTTCAACGCGGCGCACCTGAAACCGTTCGGCCTGCCCGGCTTACAAATCTGTTGGCGGACCCGGTCAAGACGGTGCGGATCGCGGCGGCGCGCGAATTCCTGAGCTTGCGGATCGCGCGTATGCCAGACCGTATTTCGCAGAACCTGAGCGCCGCGATGGGCGACTGGCAGGGGTCGTTGACGGCCAAGATGGATTTCCCCGAAACGCATATCGTCATGGGCGGGATCGGGCTGACGACGCGTCGGATGGACTCTGCTTTGCGTGCGTTTGGCGAGGCGACCGTGCTTGATCCACAGTTGATCCAAGCCTGGGTGATGATGATCCGAATCCATGCCGCCATGGGCAATGCCGAAGCCGCATTGGAAACGGCCGATCGCGCCATTGCAGCCAACCCTGATAGTGTCGAGCTGTATCTGTTGCGGGCGGATTTGCTGTAAGGAAAAGCGACTGTGTCCCGGAGTGGGTGCGGGTGACGTGATTTGCGACACACCCTTACGTGGCATATTGAAGTCTGCGTGCTTCGGGTATCTACGGTGCGTCCCATCTGCCGAAGAGCTACAACCAAGTTTTGCTGGCTGGCATAGGGCGCAAATCTCGCCAGAAGCTGTCCTGGCAGCGTGGTGACTGCGCTCGATACAATCTGTTGACTTGGCATATGGCTTCGTCATGGAACCGCATCAACCTGTTCGAAATGAATTTTGCACCGACAAAAAGCGCGACTTCTACACGAAGTTGCTTTCACGGCTGAAGGTCGGGTGGCCTTCGTCGCACCTATTCTATTCTCATATTGCGCTATATGACTGAAACGGCAGCGCATTCAGAAAGGTCATGGCGGCGCGTTCGAGATCGCGCATTTCCGGAAAACCTCGGAGCTTCACAATAAAGGCCATGTTGGGACAGCGCGCGCACAGACGGTTACGAATGGCGATTTCTTGGGGCGAATTGGTGAAGGCAGGTTTTCGAACCATTCCGTCGTGACCGATGCGCCGTTCGGCAGATCCCGTGTCAGCACCGCGTAGGTGGCGAATGTCGTACCGTGCAGGATGAGCCCGTGTCGAAACCAAAACGCACTCCCGCAAGGATGATAGCGTCTGTCGGGTGGGGCGCTTTGTGTCAGATCGCAGCTGGGACATCCATGCACTAGGTCTTCCGCAGCCGAAACATCTGCCGCTTGGTCAAATCCAACGTGTCCGCGCCGTTCTGAACACTCAGCCATCCATCATCGACCTGGGCCAACACTTCTACACGGCCAACTCGCGCTCGCTCATCATCACCGATCCCATGCCTGATCACTCTCAATCGTTTTAGGGCAGAGTGACACCTCTGCTTCGCTTATGGGTGACACTTCGGCTTTGAGATCAAATTCCGATTTATTTTATAATCTGTATTATGGTGTTTAATCTACGGCCTGCCCTTTGAAATCTATCGCATATATGTCCGGGATACACTATGACTGTTGCCTTTTTTGTTGATGTGTTCAAAGCCGTGGTACCGTGCAAAGGTCTCCCTCGGGCGACGCTGAGCCAGACGATACCGCACCGCCGATCAGACCAGCGCGGCCTCGGCCCCCTCGGGCAGTTCCTGCCGTAAAGCCTTGAGGTTACGTTCCAGGGTTGAGGCCTTGGCGGTGCCCAATAGCACAGATGTCGTCGCCGGATGGCGAGACGCAAAATGCAGCGCGGCGGTGGGCAAGGGCAGACCCGCGGCCTCGGCCCGGGATTGCAGCGACGCGACGCGATCCAGTATCTCTCGTGAGGCGGGACCGTAACCGTAGGTTGCCCCCTCGACCGGGCCTGTGGCAAGGATGCCGGAGTTGAAGACACCACCCAACACCAGACTGCTTCCGTCCTCGCGGCAACGTGGCACCAGGTCTGTTTCGGCCGATCGGTCGAGCAAGGTCAGTCGCCCGGCCAGCAGGATCGCGTCAAGCGGCCCATGGTCAATCACCTCAAGGCAGACCTCGCATTCGTTAACGCCCAGCCCAAAGGCACCGATGCGCCCTGCCTCCTTCAGTCGGACCAGACGCTCATAGCCGGAACCGAAAAAATCCTCCATATGCCCGGCATTTTCATCGCCATGGGTGAAGCGCCCGATGTCATGCACATAGAGGATCTCAATGTGATTCCGATCCAACCGTTCGCAGCTTTGCTCGAAACTCTCTTCGATGCCGTCACCGGAATAGTCATAGCGCACGTCGTTCTGGGCGGGGTTTACGAAACCGTCAGCCTCCGCGATCGGTGCAGCGGCAGGCGACAGAACGCGCCCGACCTTGGTCGAGACCACTGCCGCGTCGCGCCCCTTGAGGAACCGCCCGAGGCGTTGTTCCGCCAGACCCCGGCCATAGTGCGGCGCGGTGTCGAAATATCGCAGGCCTCCCGCCCATGCCGCCTCCAGCACGTCTGCCGCGTCGGCATCGTCAACCTCGCGATACAGATTGCCGATGCTGGCGGTGCCAAAGGAAACTTCCGTCACTTTCACGCCGGTTCGGCCAAGTTGTTTCCATGCCATCGCTGTCATGTCCCGGCCCCCTTGAACCGGTAGGTTTCGAGGCTGTCCGGTTTCATCTGGATCGAAAAACCCGGTTGCTCGGGCGGCATGTAGGCCGCGTCGCGGATCACGCAGGGGTCTTCGAAATGCTCGTGCAGGTGATCGACAAATTCGATCACCCGGCCTTCGCGGGTGCCTGCAATGCAAAGATAGTCGATCATCGACATATGCTGGACGTATTCGCAAAGGCCGACACCGCCGGCATGGGGACAGACCTTCAACCCGTATTTCGCCGCCATCAACATGACCGCCAGCACCTCGTTCAGCCCGCCCAGGCGGCAGCTATCGATTTGCACGACGTCGATGGCGCCTTCCATGATGAACTGTTTGAACATGATGCGGTTCTGGCACATCTCGCCGGTCGCCACCTGCACCGGGGCCACGGCCTCGCGTATGCGGCGGTGTCCGGCGATGTCGTCAGGGCTGGTCGGTTCCTCGATGAACCACGGCTTGGCGAAGGCGAGCTTTTTTGTCCATTCGATTGCCTCGTCCACCTCCCAGACCTGGTTGGCGTCAATCATCAGATTGACGTCCGGGCCAACCGCCTCACGGGCGATGGTCAGGCGGCGGATGTCGTCCTCCAGGTCGCGGCCGACCTTCAGCTTGATGTGGTTGAAGCCTGCATTCACCGCTTCCCGGCACAGGCGGCGCAGCTTGTCGTCACCGTAGCCCAGCCAGCCGGCAGAGGTCGTGTAGCAAGGATAGCCCTCGGCCTTGAGCGTTGCAATACGGTCAACTTTCCCGGCCTCCAAGCTGCGCAGATGTTCCAGCGCCCATTCCGGTGTGATGCAGTCCGTCAGGTAACGAAAGTCTATGCAGCGCACGAGGTCCTCAGGGGCCATGTCTGCGACCAACTGCCAGACCGGCTTGCCCTCGGTCTTGGCCCAGAGATCCCAAGCAGCATTGACCACGGCACCCGTAGCGAGGTGGATCGCGCCCTTGTCCGGCCCGATCCAGCGCAACTGGCTGTCGCCTGTTATATGACGCCAGAAGCGGCCCATGTCCTCGGCGATCCAGTCGAGCTCCAAACCTGTCACCAAAGGGCGCAAGGCCTCGATACCGGCGATGCAAATCTCGTTGCCGCGCCCGATGGTAAAGGTCAGGCCGTGCCCTTCGTGCGCGCCGTCCGTCTCCAACACCACATAGGCGGCCGAATAATCCGGGTCCGGGTTCATTGCGTCCGAACCGTCGCGCGAGTCGGACGTGGGAAAGCGGACATCGACCGTTCTCAGACCGGTGATCTTCATGCCTGCACAACCTTTTGCGTCTGCTCGCCCAGCCCCTCAATGCCCAGGCGCATGGTTTCGCCGCCCTTGAGGTAGACCTGCGGGTCCTGCCCCATTCCGACACCCGGCGGCGTCCCGGTCGAAATCACGTCGCCGGATTGCAGCGACAGGAATTGGCTGACGTAGTGAATGATATGGGCAATGCCGAAGATCATCGTCGCGGTGGATCCGTCCTGATACCGTTTGCCGTCAACCTCGAGCCACATCCTCAGGTTGCCGACGTCGCCAGCCTCGTCCGGCGTGACCAGCCAGGGTCCGGTCGGTCCGAAGGTGTCGCAGCCCTTGCCCTTGTCCCAGGATCCGCCACGCTCAATCTGCCATTCGCGTTCGGAGACGTCATTGATCACGCAATAGCCTGCAACATGGTCCAGCGCGTCGGCCTCGTCGATGTAGCGGCCGGGCTTGCCGATGACGATGCCGAGTTCAACTTCCCAGTCGGTCTTCTTCGAGCCGCGTGGGATTTCGACATCATCATTGGGGCCGCAGATTGCCGAGGTCCATTTGTTGAACACCACCGGTTCGTCGGGAACCGGCAGGCCGCTTTCGGCGGCGTGGTCTGCGTAATTGAGACCGATGCAGATGAATTTTCCAACGCGCCCGACGCAAGGGCCGATACGCGATGCGCCGTCGACGGCAGGCAGATCGTCGGCAATGATCTTGCCCAGTCGCGCCAGTCCGTCGGGGGTCAGCACATCGCCAGCGATATCGTCTACATGGGCGGACAGGTCGCGGATCGTGCCTGTGTTATCCATTAATCCGGGTTTCTCGTGACCTTTGGGTCCATATCGCAAGAGCTTCATCGCTGCCTCGTGTCTTCAGGTAAGTGGAACCGGACGCCACATGGGCGCCCGGTCGTGGGATAGGTTACTTGTAGAGAACCGCGGCGATCTCGGGATCGTCGATGTTCGTGGCGTCGTACCAATAGAAACCGGTGTCGATATCGGCTGCAACCGCTTCACCCTTGGCGGCAGCGACGGCGGCCTTTACCGTTTCGTAGCCGATGCCGACCGGGTTCTGAGTGATCGCACCGGCCATCAGGCCCTCGCGGATCGCGTCCATCTGCGCCTGACCGCTGTCATAACCGACGATCGTGATGCCTTCCGCGCCGCTCTCGCGGACACCATTGACGACGCCGATGGCCGAGCCTTCATTGGTGCCAAAAATACCCTTCAGGTCGGGATGCGCGGCCAGCAAGGCACGGGTGATCTCGGTCGATTCCAGCTGGTCGCCGCCGCCATATTGGCCCAACAGGCCCGAGCGTGCATATTTGATCGTTTGACGGAACAAAAGGCGTACGAGCTATGCGCCTGAATGCTGCAGGTACATGACGACGTTTTCGGCGGGGAACTTGAAGCCCCGCCCATCCGACACGCGTTCAGCACTGACCGGATATTTCGGCCTGTTGGGATTGATGGCGACGATGCGGAACAGCTCATCCTTCGAGCGGAATGTGCGGCCGTAGTCTGACGGCTCCAGCCCAAAATGAGGTGCAAGAACCTCGAACATGGCCTTGTCCGGGGAATAGATCGCGCCGTCCTCCTGCGGGATGCCGACGCGGAAGCTGATCTCAAAACTGTGGCGCAGGTCGATATCCGCGAGATCGCCCCCTTCGACTGTCAGCCCGTGGGTTTCTGCCACGGCGAGGCATGCCTTCATCATGTCCCGGCGTAGCTGATCGCAAAGCGCTGGGGTCAGGTTACGTGGTGGTGGCACCTTGACCTGTGTTTGCGCAGGCGCCTTGGACGCGGACGGCTTTCGCTTGCGCGGGGGCTTCTTCATGCAGTTGGCACCTCTGTGGTCTCGTTGACAGCCAGCATTTCAGCCTTTGCTTTATAGACAGTCCCGCGCGAGATCCCCATCTCGCGGGCAATTTCCGTTGGGGAGAGGCCAGCACCGAGTTTGGTCTGAATGGCCGCCATATCGATTTTGGGCGGGCGACCCCGATAGACGCCTTTGCGTTTGGCGGCCTTGATCCCTTCGGTCTGCCGCTCGCGGCGGAGGTTGGTCTCAAACTCCGCAAAGACGCCAAGCATGTCGAAGAATGCTTTGCCCGTCGCCGTGGAGGTATCCACGGGCTGCTCGGTGGCCGCCAGATGGGCACCCTTTTCCTTCAGCCTGGCGACAATGGCCTGAAGATCCTGCATAGAGCGGGCCAGGCGGTCGATCCGTGTGACCATCAGGGTTTCACCTGGATGGATGAAGTCGAGGATCGTCTTCAGCTCGGGACGACCCTCAAGCGTGGCCCCACTGCGCTGTTCCTGGCGCACCATCCCACATCCTGCGGCTGTCAGCGCCTCGATTTGGGCATCGAGGTTCTGATCGACGGTAGATGTTCGGGCATAGCCGATTTTGGGGCTCGATCTGTTCATTTTGGGTGTGCCTATGACGATATGTGTTCAATATATCAAAATAGGCCCAAAATGAACAGGTATTCCACGGCGGTTGGTGTTCATGCGCCGCGCCGCTTTGGGTATACCCAAAATGAACTCGTTGTGACTGCATACAGGGCTATGGTTTGATGACATGGAAAGGGAGAGAATACCATGTCGTCCAATCTGCACCCCGTCGATGAGATTCAGAAAATTCGGGAGCAAGTTAAGGTGCTCAAGACCAGAGAGGCGGAATTGAAGGCGATGATCGTATCCGGAGAAGCGAGTAAGGAAGGCCAGTTTGTTCGGGCGCAGCTTATCACCCGGAAGTCTAAGCGGTTTAACCGTCAAGCCGCTGAGGCGGAGTTGGGTAGCATTGATCGGTTTTTAGTGGAGACAGAAGCAACCATTCTGAAGTTGGAAATCATTGGGGATGATGACTTTGGTTTGCTGGAATAGGGCGGGTTTTGTTCTCGGCGTGTTCTCTCAGAAGCCCAAATATGCAGCTTCGGGCCCCTTGGGCCAACTCGTACCAATTCCGTACTCCATCAGCCCTTGCGTGGCGTTACCTCTGCATGTGCTTGTAGCGTTGCTGCGCTCCGTTACAAGGAATACAAAACCCAGAAGGTAAGAAACCAATGGCACCAAAACACACATCGGCCCGAGAGCAGCTGGCCAGAGAACTGATCCGACACGCCCAGGAACTGGCCCTGACCACGCCGGGGAGCGGGATATCAACGGAGATCGCTTTGGCCGCCTTGATTGGCGCTGAGAACAACATCACACTGCGGCGGGTGGCAGACGCGATGGAAAAGCTTAGCGGAACAGAATAGCGCCTATGGTCACACAACTCAAACGCGGCGGAACGCGGCTCACAACAATACCCCAGCATGTGATCTGGATGGAATGCGGCTGCGGGCGGAATGCGCCTGTCAGGGTGTCTCACCTGCTGGCCTGTGATAACCCGCCTGAGACTGTTACCGATGTTGTTGAGCGGGTGCGGTGCAGCGGGTGCGGTGTTCGTGGGGCCAAGGACTTCAGGATAGTTTACAACCCCGAGGGCGGCGCTGCGTTTAATGCGATGCGAGGTTCTGAGCAAAGGCAGGACTAGAGGCCCATTATTCGTCCGTCAGTGGTTGGGGTGATTGACCGGCTACAGCTGCGTTTACTGCTCGTACGGAACGATAGCTTGCCCACCAATCCAAGCAGGCAAAAGCTGCGGCGGATAGCGGCGGCGGCGGGATCGAAGGCAACTTACGGCAACGAGGAAAACTTAAGCCAATTGGTCCCATCGCCGCCGTCATTTTCGGCCCTTACCTGCCGCTGGTCGGACAAGTTTTTTGCTGCGATGCGGCCCGTCGAACCTGCCGTTCGCTGCATGAGCAAAGCCTAGCATCGCTCGAAGTCACAGACTCCGGACAAAGCGTGCTTTCGCTGCGGCTGCGTCAATGGCGGCTATAGATGGCGTTTCAGACCTTCACGTTTGACTGCAAAGGTCTGTGCGCCTTCACTGGTTAAAACTCTGAGCGAGAAGCACCGGCCGTCATTGGGCACTCTGCTGCCTGAAAACCAGCGCGTTTGGAGGTAAAGTTTTCTACTATTTATCCTCGGCTTTCATTGCAATCGATGTATCGCAAAGCCCACTAACACCCTGGCTTTAGGTCCAGTTGCAGATGCCCTGAGCTTTTAGTCTCGCAAGACCGCCATGCTGTCGCTGTCCCACGCCGCCCAGATCGGGTCATCGCCGATGGAGTGTCCGGTGTCGGCATCCACAAAAGCCCGCAGTTTTGCCCCATCGGTCTGATCCACGACCATATCCACGGCCATGCGACTGCCAAGGAACGTCTTGCTGACCACATGGCCCTGCACCGCATTGGGCAAATCAGGGCGCGCCTTGTGAAAGCCAAGCTTTTCCAGCCTGACAGAGGCCGTGATTGATGCGCCTTCTGTGGGAACACCAGATGGGGCATGGCCGCGAAGCGTCTGTCCGAACCAGTCCATGACAACCGCCTCACCGTCGACGCCGCGCATCTTGCCGGAAAGCAGGTTTGTCTCACCAATAAATTCAGCCACAAACCGGCTTTGCGGGTGGAAATACAGGTCTTCAGGTGTGCCATCCTGTTCGACGCGGCCTTTGTTCATCACGACGATCCTGTCCGACATCGTCAGGGCCTCTTCCTGATCGTGGGTGACAAAAAAGAACGTCTTATGGGTCTGACGCTGAATGGATTTCAGTTCGCGCTGCACCTGTCCGCGCAGCTTGGCGTCCAGCGCGCCGAGTGGTTCGTCCAGTAGCAAAAGCGCCGGGTCCGGGGCCAATGCCCGCGCCAGTGCCACACGCTGTCGTTGCCCGCCCGACAGCTGACCGGGGTAGCGATCCCCGAAACCGTCAAGTTCAAGGAACGACGTGATCTCGTCCAGCCGCCGCTTGATCGCGGATTTGTCCATGCCCTTAAGTTCCAACGCAAACGAGATGTTCTGCTGCACGGTCATGTGCGGAAAAAGTGCATAATCCTGAAACACCATATTCACATGGCGTCTTTCGGGCGGTTGGTTTGTGACGTCCTCTCCGTCGAGGATCACGCGCCCGGTGTCGGGGCGCTCAAACCCGCCAAGGATGCGCAGAGTCGTGGATTTGCCGCAGCCCGACGGGCCAAGGAACGTCACGAATTCGCCTTCTGCGATATCTAGCGACAGGTTCTCCAGTGCGACCGCATCCCCGAAGCGTTTGGATATTCCGTCGATGTGGACAAGCGGTGACGTCATGTCTGACTCTCCTTGTTAGCGCGGCGGGTAAACCGTTCGGCCCAAATGCCGATGGCGGCGGTCAGCACAAGCGCCACCGTGGCAATCGCATTGATTTCAGGCGACATGCCGGACCGCAACATTGCGAAGATAAGCACTGGCAGTGTCGGCTCGTATCCTCCAAGGAAGAAGGACCGCACAAAATCGTCAAAGCTCAGCAGCAGGCAAAACACGCTGGCACCCAAGATCGCAGGGACGAGATACGGCAATGTAATCCGCATGAACGCCATCAGCGGGTCAGCGCCCAGATCACGCGCCGCTTCGATCTGGCTTTTGGGCAAGGTCGACAGTCGCGCCATCACGACCAGTGTTACAAACGGCACGTTATGTACGGCGTGGGCCCAGATAATCGCGCCCATACCCGGCTCGATCCCCAGCATGCGGGCGTAGATGCGGAACGCGATGGCGGAAATGATCCCCGGCACCAATGCGGGCAGGACCATCAGTCCAAACGTCACCGCGCGGCCCCAGAATTTACGGCCTTCCAACAGCACCGCGATCCATGTTCCGACGATAACGGAAATGAGTGTCGACAGGATAGCGATGACAACGGAATAGCCGAAGGTGTACAGCACCTCTGCATCGGAAAATACGCCTGTGTACCAATCCAGTGTCCAGGACCGGATCGGAAAGCCGATGAACTTGCTGTCCTTGAACCCCATTACAATCATCAAAATGAGGGGCACAAAGACGTACAAGACAAACGCCCAGTACACGCAGGCCAGAAAGATGCGATTGCCACGGTTCAGTTCAACCCGGCGGTTCATTTCGTGTCTCCTTTGCGGAGCATGTTCATCACTTTCTGAAAGACGCCGGTGATAACCAAAGCAGCGGCGAACATGATGACGGCAAAGGCCGCGCCCGTTGGCCATTCGTCGCCCGCGACATGGAAGAAGCCTGCAATGGTCTCTGCAAAGACCGTTGTTGATGGTCCACCCAGCAGCACCGGCGTTGCGTAGAACCCTGTTGAGATCAGAAACACCAAAATGCACCCCGATGAGATGCCTTCGATGGTCAAGGGCAGCGATATGCGCCGGAACCGGGTCCAGGCGCCTGCTCCAAGATCTGCGGCGGCTTCGTTCATGCTCTGCGGCAGTTTTTCAAGCGCTGAATAAAGCGGCAGCAGCATGTAAAGCGCGGTCAGGTAGACGATACCAATCCCCATCGAAAAGCTGGTATACATGAAGGGAATAGGCCGGTCGATCAGCCCCAGCCATTTAAGAGCAAGGTTCACAGCGCCCGTGTTGCCCAGCAGGATCATGATCGCATAGGTGCGCACAATTTCCCCAACCCAGAACGGGATCAGCAGCAGCAACAGCATCAGCATCTGGTTCTTGCGGCTGACGTGGCGGGCAAGGAAATAAGCGACCGGATAGGTTAGGATCAGCGTGCAGAAGGTGAACACCGCAGCAAAGGTCAGGGTGCGAAAGAACGGCTGCCAGAAAATGCGATCTCCGAAAAACCGCATGTAATTGTCGAAGGTGAACGCTTGCGGTGTGCCCGGTGCCACAGGATAGGCGTCAATCAAAGACACGCGCAGCATCTGAAGCATCGGTCCAAGATGCTGCGTCAGAAGCCAGAGGATCGGGAACGCAGCAAGGATGATAAACTGCCTGCGCGGCGACGCCGTCAAAATAGCCGAGAATGCGCGATACGGACCCCAATTGGCGACCCGCCCCCAAAACGGACGATCACCCGACGGCGCAGTATGGCCATCACGGTCTTTTCGCACGGATGCGTCATAAGTCATCTGACATATACCTTTCTCGGCGGGGTATCAGTGTCGGCCCGCCACGACGCGCGGCGGGCCTTTGAGTGGCGCGGATCAGGCGGCTTTGACTGCCTCGACCGCTGGATCAACAAGACCGTACTTCATCTCGTTCGCCTCTGCGCGGAAGAACTGGAGGTTTGCCAGTTGCTCTTCCGGGAACGACGTCGATTTCTTTTCGAGATCGGTCAGATAGTTCGACGCGTCTTTGTAGGTCGAGATAAAGCCGGACGCCTTTGTCATTGCCGCACCGATTTCGGGCGAGGCAAGGATCGCGTCAAGGAAGGTGTAGGCGTTGTCCACATTCGGCGCGTTGTTGGCGACGTTGTACGTGTAAACAAAGCCGTAAGAGCCTTCGTTCGGGATCGTCATGGCAAGCGGGAAACCGTCATTGATCAGCGCCGCTGCTGGCCCGTTCCAGCTATGGCCAAGGGCGATGTCCTGGTTGACCATCATCTGCTGGAATTCTGCACCGCTGTCATAGTACTTGCGAACCAAAGGCTTGTGATCAATCAGGAATTGCTTGGCCTCTTCCACGATCGCAGCAGCCTTTTCCGGGTCGTCCATGTATTCGACCATGTTGCCATCGTAGCCCAACTTCAGCATCACGATCGACATCATATCCTGAATGATATACGCGGTCTGACCGGAATACTTTTCTGAGAAAAGCGTGTTCCAAGTCATCGCTTCTTCCTGCGAGACGAGTTCAGTGTTGTAAGACAGAACCTCCATCCCTGACAGGATCGGCGCGCCCCATTTTTCGCCATTGATCGTGGACCAATCGCTTTCCGAGAAAGTAGGGTTGATGTTGCCCCAGTTGGTCAGGCGGCTGGTGTCGAGCGGTGCCAGCAATTCGCTGTCGATGAATTGCAAGAAGCGGTGTCCTGCGACTGTCATGATGTCGACGGTCGGGTTCGGCTGTTCAGCGGCAAGCAGGTTGAACTGTTTGCCCTGATCGTCCACCAGACGCACGTTCACCTTGATGCCGGTTTCGGATTCGAACTGTTCCTTGAAGCTTTCGGGTACAAAATCGTTGTAGGTCCAGATGTTCACCTCACCACTGCCCTGCGCAGACGCGCGGCGCAGATAGGCCGGGCTTGCCACCGCGGCGCCTGCAAGTGCGGTTGTGCCGATGAAACGGCGGCGGTTCATCAAAAGCTTGGTCATGTCGTCATCTCCTTGTCGTTGTTTATTGTTTTGTTTCCGTACGCTTAGTGTTCACGACGCTAGGTCAACTGTCTAGCCCAACAGCCCGGTACGGGCAGCCTGCTGCAAGTCGTTAAGGCTGTAACGCTCTAGATCAAGCGCAGTCAGCAATTCGTTTTCCCGTGCGAAATCGCGGTCGTACATGGCCGAGAACATCTCGATCCCGGCTTCATGCAAAACCGCAGGCCGGTCGACCAGACGGCCAAGAACAGCGGTCAGTTGCAGGCCATATGGCACGTCTTCGGTCACGTAACGGCTGTCAGCGGTCGCAGGACCAGTGCCGCCATTTCCCTGTGCATGCATCTGCTGGTTCATCTCTGAAATCGACGCCACGGGGACGTGAAAGCTTAGGTGGAAATGCTCAAAGATGGTTTTCACGGACAGGCCCAAAACCTCTGCGATGGCCAAACGCTCAAGGTCCAGTTTTTCCAGCAGCCGTCCCACCTTGGGTGTCACGTTTTGCCCTTGGCTCCAGACCTCTCCGCGTTCCATGCGGGTGATGTTGCCAAGCGCAATGCCCAGATGGTTCTGCGGGTTTAGGTTTGATAACGAAATCGCCAGCAGACCGTCACGCGGTTGGAACCGATCCCCGAACAGGTTTTGGCACAGGGCCAGTGCTGCGTCGGATGCGGTACCCGGCACGGTGCATAAATCCACCCGGCTGCGCACGGTGTTGACCCGCACCACCGGCCCGTCTTGCCGCCGTCCAGTGACGACTGTTGTCCCCCACGCGGTAATCGGGGCTGACACGTTGCGCGCTTTCAGCAGATGCATCAGATACACCGCCCCCATCGACGCGTGTGACGACACAATCACGTGCTGGCCGTCGCGGATATGCGGGGCCAGTGCATCCATGACAGTCTTGTGGCCGTACCCCGGCAAGGCGATGATCAGAACATCGTTTTCCGACACGAGATCTTCCGCCGAGGCTGCGATGCGGGGTGAGAATTTCAGGTCAAGCGCACCTTCCGCCGTGACCCCACCTTCAAGACCTGCAGTTCCCGCACCCGAGGGCGACCATAGCATCGGATCATGGCCCTGATCCGCCAAAAGCGCCGCCGTCCCCAACGCGATGGACCCTGCCCCCGCAATACCAACCTTCATACCGATCATACAGTGTCCTCCGTTCGGACTGGATCCCCTAGGACGTGCATCAACCGATTGGCCCAGCCAAAAAGTGAAGATGACAGGATCAGGTCCAAGATCTCTTCGTCTGTCAGCCCAGCCTCACGCAGCGCAGCCATGTCGTCAGCGCTGGCGCTAGGGACGCCTTCGGACAGTTTCCGCGCAAAGGTAAAAATCGCAGCGTCGCGCGGCGACAGGTCAGCGTCCGTGCCTTGCGTAAAAAGCTTGTCCGTGACGTCTGTGCTTTTTTCCAACTTGGCGTGCCTGTCGGCATGTACCGCTGCGCAGTAGATGCAGCGGTTGACCATGGAGGCCGCAATCGCCCCCAGCTCGCGCTCGGCACGCGACATGCCGCCTTCGTCATACATGATGGCGTTGAACAGTGGCGAACGGACAGAAAGGCTTTCCACGTCATGCGCGAGCGTCAGAACATAGGCCGACACTTTGGTGTTGGACGGCGTGACTTTCAGCGCATCAAGCTGTTCTGGCGTGGCCTCATCAAGGTTTACCGGCGTCACACGCGGTCGCCATTCCGGCACCCGGCGTGTGAATTTGTGGACGATGCGGCTCATGTTTTGGTCCCTTGCATTAGCCGCAAACCCGCAACAACGCGGACCTGATAGGCCACAAACGCCACCAATTCGCACAGGCGCACGATGTCAGCGTCGCTAACGCCCGCATTTTGCAGTTGGGCAATGTCGTCCGCCGCAATGTCTTTCGTTGCGCCTGCCACCTTGTCGACAAAGGCGACCAGCACCGCATCATCCGTACCACCGTTCTGCGCCGGATAGCTGATATCAGTACGCGCACCGGCAGCCTGCGCATATCGTTGAGCCAGCTCCATATCCTTCGCCCGCGCCGCGATACGGGCTGCGAGCGCCGCGCGCAGATCATGCGGAAAAGCGCCACAGTCTTTGGGCCGCAGAACCGCGTCCTCTGCCGCTTGCGTCATCTCAAAGATGTTGGCGCGGGTCTGGGCCGCATCTGCGATCTGTCCGCCCCCTTTTGCCCCTGCCGCCAAGAGCGTTGTCGTCTCGAAAAGGCTCATGCAACCTTGCCCTTCTGGTCGTCCTGAGGAAGCTCGGTCGGTTCCCATTCGTGGCCCAGCAGTTCGGGTTTGTCGTAGTCTTGCATGGCCTGCCAATGGGTTTCGACATCTTCTGCATACAGTTTCGCTGCGACTTCGCGGGCAAGCCATGCCGCCCCGTCGCTGATGCCCGGAATGTCACCGCTGACTTTGCCAAGGCTCGCCGAGGCACCGTAATTGAAGCAATACACATTGTTCAGCCACGGCGCGGTGCCTGGCTCTTTCTCACGGAACGTGAAATCCGGGTTGAGGTAGGGAAAGCGTCCCAGATCCGCGTTCTTTTCGTCTGTCGGCGGCGTGTAGACGTCCTCCCACAGCAGGATGTTGCCCGCAGTATCGCCAAATTCGGTGCGCGCCATCGGGTCAATCACAAACCCGGTGCCAAGGATGACGAAGTCGGCGTAATAGGATGTGCCATCGGCAAAAAATATCTCGGCACCCGCACCACGCTGTTCGATGCGAATCGTTTCCTTGCCAAAGTGGAAATACGCATTTTCATGGCGGCTGACGCGCAGGGTTGATCCGTGCGGCGGTGGCGTTTGCGTGGCAAAGGAATACTGCATGAACCGCCAGCGCCATTCATCCGGCAGGGACGCATAACCTGCGGTAAAACCGAAACTGCCGATCCCCATCATCTTGTTGATCGTCGGCATGTCCGCACGCCGCACCAGATGCCGGACCTCACGCGCGCCGTGTTCCAACGCCTCGGCGGCATTGTCGACCGCGGATGCGCCTACACCAATCACCGCCACGCGCTTGTCCTTGAGCGCGGTAAAGTCAATGTCATCCGCGCTGTGCGCCCAAAGAGCGCGCGGCAAGCCTTTTACGAAGCCGGGAATGTTCGGGCCGCCCGTCCCGTCGCGCCCTGTGGCAAAGATCAGCTTGCGGCACTGGATGGTGTCCGTGTCTGCCCCCGTCACAGTAAGCCGCAACAAATCGCCTTCGGGTTCCACGTGATCCACTGACACGTTATTTTCCACCGGCACGCCCAGAGTATCGCGATACCATTGCAGGTATTCCATCCACATCGGCCGCGGAATTTTATCAAGCGCGTCCCACTTTGCGGCACCATATTGGGCGCGATACCATGCCTGAAAGGTCAGTGCGCCATGACCAAAGGCCGGCCCGGTCAGCGTCTTAGGAGAGCGCAACGTCTCCATCCGTGCATAGGTCAGCCACGGCCCCTCGCGGCCTTCGGGGGCACGGTCCAGGACACGCACATTGTGCATGCCTCCGGTCTTCAGGGAAAACCACGCAAGCGTGCCGCACATACCGCCGCCGATGATGACGATGTCAGCCACCCCGTCTTGTTCCGGCACCCAGTCTTTGCCCGGATAGAGCAGACAATCGAGGTTCGCCTTTACTTGCGCTTCAAGGCCCGGAAGACCCAGGTCGTCAAATTGCGGAATTTCATGCAAAGTCATCAGGTCAATCCCGTTTTTTGGAGTTTCGATTCGGCATCACGCGGCCCCATTGGACCAGTGCGGATGCAAATCATCAATGCGGTAAGGATGAACATGCTGATGGTTCGGTCCCGAAGTTTTGGTTTCGCGGAGATGCGGATGATCGGCAGGCAACTCGGGATGTGAATGCGCGCGTTCAAGCGGATCATTCGCGGGCCAGACCCGAAGCGTGACCATCGTCATTGTCGCACATGCCAGCGACAGTATAAGCATAGCCATCTCGAGCGACACCCATGTCGCCATCCAACCGGCAAGCGGATAGGCCACAAGCCAACCTGCGTGGCTAAGCGAGAACTGCGCGGCAAACACCGCCGCACGGTCAGCTTTCTGCGCAGAGCGCGTGATGACCACACCGCCGGGCGTCAGGACAAGTGATGAGGCCAGACCAAAGCCAACCCAGACGACTGCCAACGCTGAAAGTGGCGGGTTGGGCAGCAAGGCAAACACAACGCCGACCACGGCAAACAGGAACGCGCCACCGCTCATCACGCGGCGTTCTTGCAGCCGTTTGACCAACCTTGGCACGAACACCGCACCAATAGCCGCACCCAAACCGTAAAAGCCCATGAGCACGGGAAAGTACGTCTCGGATGACCCAAGCCGTGCACCGGCATAAACAACGCTGTTCACAAGCACCCAACCCATCGCCAAAGACAGCGCAAAGTTAAACAGAAACAGCCCTCTAAGCCGGGGTGTCCTGACATAGATCGACACGCCCTTCGATACACGCTGCCAGAAAGGCGTCTTGGTCGTCTCAAGGCCATGCGGCGGTATCCGGGCAAAGAGGATCGCCCCTATCGATCCCGCAAACGCGACCGACGCGACAAGAAACAGCGACTCTCCGGCAAGGGCTGTCAGCAGCAGGCCCGCGATCACCGGACTGAGCACCGCTTCCAACGTGTAGGCAATCCGCGACCATGACAAAGCACGGACGTAAACGTCTTCCTCTGCCACCACGTCGGGAATAGTCGACTGATACAATGGGGTAAACCCAGCGGACAGGGCAAAGAACACGAAGGACAGACCGGCGATAACCCAGATGTTCGTGGTCAACGCCATTGGCAGCAAAAGCAGCATGCGTCCGATATCCAATGACACCAACGCCACTTTGCGCGACACCCCGGCCAACAGGCTTTCAGCCAGCGGCGCAAGGCCAACATACGCGATCATCTTCAGGGCAAACAGAAGACCCAGCACCTGACCAGCGGCCTCGGCCCCGCCAATCCGGAAGGCAGCCAGCGACAAGGCGACGGTCAACAGGCCGACCCCTACAAGCGAACAGATTTGCGCGCCGAACAACCACCGGAAGTTTGGGTTGGCCAACGGGCTGGTCATGAAGCGAGCGTCTCCTGGGTTGCGTCCACCGGAAAGAACCGCGCTGTGGCGGGATCGGCACGGTAACAAGAATGATAGTCGGATGCAGAGAACGCAAGCGCATCAACCGCCTGAATCACATGATCCGCCTTCTCGTCGGTCATCAACGCCGATAAATTAAGCCGCACCCAACCGGGTTTTTCAAGTTCGCACCCTTCGGAAATGGCGCGTTCAAGGCGTTGCGACTGCGCTTGGTCCAGATGCAGCAACCGATGCGCGTAGGACCCCGCGCAAGCACATCCGCCGCGTGCTTGAATGCCTGCCACGTCGCTAAGGAGACGGGTAAACAATTGCTGATGGATATGACCTCCATGCCCGTCACGCACGCGGAACGAAAAGATCGGCAGCGCGCCGGATTGCACCGTTCCCAGCATGTCCAGCCTTGGATTGCATGACCAAATGTCTTCGGCGCGCCGTCGCAATTGCTTTTGCCGCGCATCCAGCCATTCCTGACCCAAAGCTTCCTTGACCAGCATCGCCAGTGCCACGCGAATATCCCCGATGACGTTCGGTGTGCCAGCCTCTTCGCGCGCCGCAATCCGGTCTGAATAGGTGTGTCCCCAAGGTGAGACAAAACTGACCGTGCCACCACCGGGCAGCGACGGTGTGCACCGCGAGACAACCGCGTTTCGAACAATCATCACGCCACTTGCCCCCGGGCCACCGGGAAACTTGTGCGGAGAAAACACGATAGCATCCTTGGCCGCATCCGTCCCTGACTTCATATCCATAGACATATACGGCGCGCCGCATCCGTAGTCCCATACGGCCAATGCACCGCGCGACTTTAGCAAGCGCGTTACGGCGTCAACATCCGTCACGATACCAGTCACGTTCGACGCCGCGGAGAAAGCGCCGACAGTCAAATCTGCGCCCGCAGCTTCATCCAAAGCGCACCCCAACGCGTCAAGGCAAGGCCCACCGCTGTCGCCCTCTGGGATTTCCGTCACAGTCGCGCCGCTCTCGCGCCACGGCAATAGATTCGAGTGGTGCTCGTACGGTCCGACCAAAACGCTGACGCGACGGTCTTGCGCGACAAGACGGACGATATCCAGCAAAGCGACGATCCGGTTGATGGCCGCCGTCGATCCCGACCCGGTGAACACCACGCTATCACCAGCCCCCGCGCCAGTCATACGTGCGACTTCACTCCGCGCAGCCTCGCGCAGTCGCGTCACATACGATCCGCAATATGACGCTTGCGTGTGGCTGTTGGCATAGTACGGCAGGACATTATGTCGGATGAAATCTTCGACCTGGTCCAGCGCACGACCGGACGCAACGTAGTCTGCATACACAAGAGGTTTCGGCCCAAAAGGTCCGTCAATCTCGATCCCGTCGCCAATCAATCCGGAGCTGACCCAATCCACCACATCATCACGTCGCAGGGATCGACTGAAGCCGTCAAGGGGTTGCATGCTACCTCCGAAACTCGATTAATCTTCTTACTGTGACACGCTGTCGACCAAAATTTTCACCAAATTGATGCGCTTTACTTTCAATTATCCTATCATATGATAGAATAATGGCTACAAAACTGGATCAAATCGATTTCAAAATCCTTGCAGAGCTCCAACGCGACTCGGCGCAGTCCCAGCGCGCCCTCAGCGAAAAAGTTGGACTGTCGCAAAATGCGTGTTGGCGGCGTCTGAAGGCGCTCGAAGCCAGCGGTGTGATCCGCAATCGAACGGTTGTGCTAGACCGCGCGCAGCTTGGCGTTGGCTTGATTGTTTTTGTGATGGTCAAAACGCGACACCACTCTGCAGATTGGCTCAAGCACTTCCGCAGCCACATCTCTGCTATCCCTGAAGTCATTGATTTTTTCCGCATCGGGGGCGAATACGATTATCTGCTGAAGATCGCGACCAAGGACATGGCCAGCTATGACCGCGTTTATAAGCGCCTTATCGAAGGGGTCGAGCTTGAAACGGTCACATCCTATTTTTCGATGGAAGCCATAGAGGAACAGCGCCCTATCCGGCTTTTTTGACTTCAGCTACTATGCCGCCCTCGCGAGCAGCCCAAAGCGAAGCTTGAAATCGGGCGGACAAAATATCAACACAGCTTGAACAATAATTGCGCCAAATCGATGAAGACACATTGCGATCGCAACTATTCATCATGCGCAGACGCAAAACCCTTCCTCGAATGACCGCATTGCAACTGATTTCATACCTTGGAGCATATTGCAGCGTTGCGTGCTTTGGGCTCTCTACCGCCGTTAGATCGGTCGCAGCAAATCCGGTAGAGGGATCACAGGCCGCTGTCGTGGACGGCCCATTGCAGCCATTCACCGCACCATGCCACCGCTGCGATGCGGCCCGTCATTTCGGACTTTCGCTGCGGACGCGAAATCGAGCTGACGGCGAACTCACAGATCGCGGACAAAACCGCCGATCGCTATTGCAGCGGCAAGTGACCATGAGGCGCACTCAATTTGCTGGAACGAGTGCGGAACTGCGGCATGATTTCCATAAAGCGGCCGTTCGCAATGGTCGGAAGAGTCGGGTCCAATTCCCTCTCAAGCTATTTCGGAATTCGTAAAGGTTCGATATCAAGGCGATAATCTTCACCAACCCGAAACATGGTCCCGTTGGGAACCTGATACCAATGTTCCCCATGCGTGATAGGTTCGGATGCGATTTCAGCGGCAAGATAAGAACATTTTGGATCATGGTGCACATGTGCCTGACCGCAGATCGGACAGTTGTAAGTATGATCGCGCACGAGATAGAAAAGCGATCGGTTCAAGCAGGAACCGATCATATGCTCCCCGTCTGTTAGGATGATGTTCAGCCCAACACGTGCGTCGGGGTCAACTTCAGCACACCACGTAAGAATCTGCTCAAGCCCTAGCTTCGCAGTCTTAAATAGACCGCGTTCAGGGTGCTGCAAAAACAGGCCCAGAAGATAGCGAAAAATGTGCTCGCTATCCGTTGTACCTTTGATTTCGGATCTGTGCAGAGGGTCAATATGATCCAGCATCTTTGCCCGGACCTGATCAAAATTCGGGACCGTCCCATTATGGGCGAATATCCACCGGCCATGATGGAAAGGATGTGTGTTTTCTATACTGGTCCCTCCCACCGTAGCCCGCCGCACATGTGCCACGACTGTCCGTGCATAAACACGTGCTGCCTTTCGACTGAAATGCTCACCATGGAAGGCGGCCCAGACTTGTTTTTCAACCATCGGACTACCATTCGGGTAGTCGGCGACCCCCCAACCGTGACCGTGCGCATATCCCTGCATATCACCTTTGCTTTGTGCCATCAGCGCGTTTTGTGATTTTACGAGGCTGCATTCAACCTTCGTGGGTTCGTTAGCGTGCATAGCATAGAGTCGGCACATCGATTGTTTCTCCTGTCTCGGCTCTAAATAAGGGATTTTTTCATGTTCAGGCATGATCGAGATCAAATGCTTTGGAGTAATTTTGTTCCAAATTGACTTATGGCTGTCACTTTCTCATCCATGGATTGTTCGGATCAAAGGCTTGTTGCGGAACTGCTTGAAAGTGAACCCGCTTTGCTGTCTTCGCTGGATTTTGGACCGCGTGTTGCACAAGGCATGGGTGACGGACCGTCTTTGCTTATCGGGGATCAGTCCGAAATCGCGCTTCTTGCGTCAGCGCAGGGATCACGGCTCGACTATCGCATGGCTTTGCTAGCGAAACCCGGTGACTGCGTTTTGGTCCGCCAACAGGTGCCCGACTTTGAAGCTTATCTTGCAAATATTTTGGGGCAGGAAGATGTTATATATCTGCATGGACGCTCTGATGATGTCCGCCCGGTAATCCAGCAGGCAAGCACCACCCCCAAGTTGCTCGAAACACTCGCAGACACTGCACAAAGATCGGGCGGAATGACATTGAAACCTTATTTGACGACTGGTCACAGTTGGCGCTTAGCCCAAACCCTAAGCGAGGCAACCAAATGCTGCATCCATGTCTGCGGCCCCTCACCGAGACTGGCGAAACGGGTCAATGACAAGCTTTGGTTCGGACAGGTTGCCCGCCGTATTCTGGGCAATCATGCAACGCCCCCCACGCGCGCAGCATATGGCCCGGCAGCAGCAGCAGGGTTGGTAAAGCGTATCAGTAAAGCGGGTAATGAGGTTGTTGTTAAGGTGCCTGATAGCGCGGGCTCAGCAGGAAATCTGCGCCTCGAAAGTGCAACGGTTCGGGAGAAAAGCCTCAATGAACTGAGGCAGTTCCTGCTGCATCGTCTTCATGCGTTCGGATGGCAGGACAAATACCCGATACTTGTAGGGATTTGGGATGAAAATGTTACGTGCAGCCCTTCTGCCCAGATCTGGGTGCCGCATGTTAAGGATGGGCCGCCTGTCGTCGAGGGTATCTTCGAACAACGTGTCCGAGACAGCATGGCTGCTTTTGTAGGAGCGGCGCGATCGACCTTGCCTCAAGCCTTACAAAGCAGGATGAGCGCTGAGGCCTCACGTATTGCTAGCATCTTTCAACGACTGGGGTATTTCGGAAGGTGTAGCCTTGACGCAGTGATCGTCCGCGCCGCTGACTGGGCCGACGAAATCCACTGGATCGAATGTAACGGGCGTTGGGGCGGAGTCTCTATCCCGATGACAGTCGCAGGTGCTCTTTACGCACGTCAGCCCGCTCCGGCCATCTCCATTGTTCAGGAACTACGCTCCGGTAGTCAGATGCAAACAAAGGAACTTTTGCGTCGTCTTGGTGATATATTGTTTCGCGTCGGCCATGACAAAGAAGGTATAGTCGTGATGTCTCCGCCTGAAGACTACAATGGTGCGCGCATAAATCTGCTTTCTTTGTCTCAGACCCAAGTTGGCTCTGATGAAATCCTGAATGAAGCAATGCGGAGAGTTCAGGAATAGAAGTTGCGTTCCTAGGCTCGTTTGAGATTTTTTCGAACGCCAAAAAAGTCTGCAACTTGGTCATACTTTATCCAGAATGCAGCGCATCACCATCGAATGGCCGCTTGCACGGCAGCGTTGCGGCCTAGCGATCGGATTGCTAAATGCATTTAGCCTGCTGCATGAGCAAAGGTTGAGATTTCTATCCAGCCGCTTTGGGCTCGTCGCCGCCATTAGATCGGTCGCAGCATGTTTTCTAGATCAGTCGCACTACCCCGGCAGGCACGGCCCACAGCCGACCTCCAAGAGCTACTCAAGATGCTGCGGTGCAGCCCGTCATTGCTGCCATTCGTGCAGAGCGCAGCATTTTGACGGCTTTATCGTCGGTGTGCGGACTTTTCTGCCATTCGAAATCGATGGCCGCAGGTACTCTATCTGCGCATTACTGCCGTCGGACCGTCTAATCCGTTTCGCTGGTGTAGCACTGGCAAGGAAGATTGTCCGACCCTAGACCGGGCGTGCGATCAGACGTCAATTCAGGAATCGTCGCTAAAGCCGACGCTGTGCAGTCGCGGAACGCGCACATCATGCCGACCTTGCGCGGACGGGCAATTGAAGCGCACGATGCGGGGATTCGGACGCCAGACAGTGCCCAAAGTCACTTCGTAGGTCGTGCCGCTGCGCAGGCCGTTGAGTGTGAATTTGCGTGTATTGCCACGTCCGGAGAGGTTCGCACGCCGGAAATCGCCCTGACCCGCCGCACGAAACCAGACCGTGTCCAGCCTGTGAACCGTGACGCCAGCGGCGGGATTGAAAGGGTTATTCGGAACCCTTGCCACAAAGTTCAAGCTCGAGCTAACCGTGCCGACAGCCTTGCAACTCGTAGGTTCTGGCCCGGGGACCGTAGAGAGGTTCGTTGCTATCACACCGCCAACCCTGCAGCGCGACCAATGGGTTCCCGGGGGTGTCAGCCAAGCGAAGCAGGTGCCGTCCCTGTAACTTGCAGTCGCCTCGACACGCCCGAGCTGATTTTCGACGCGAAGGGTGAAATTTCCGCTGTTCGTGCGGATACTGAAAGCAGGTGGCATTTTCGCGGGCCAGCCAAAACTGCCATCGCTCAGTTGTGTGCGCGATTCCATTTCCCGCCCGCCTTCAAGCAAGATCACGCGGATGACGTTGCGCGTGTCCCAAGAAAAGGTCAGCCAAGTGTGGCCATCGCGGAACGTCTTTTCCACCTTGAAGGACACGATTGTGGGCGGCCCCGATTGAGAAAGTGCAGGCCCCACGTGAGACATGGTACAAGCAACCGATATGAAAATGACGCTGAAAATACGGCTGATAACGTGGAGCATAGCTTGTCCTTCCGAACGTTATGATATGTCCGCGAACCGCAGGCTGCACGGGACATCTAATGTAAGAACAACCTGACCCAACATGACATCCATACCAAAAAATCCGATAAAAATCAAATGCCGCTGCCTGAGTATCAGGCCACCCGTTGGCTGAGTGGCCTGGACTGCTGGCCAAGTCGAAAACCGGTGCATGACTGATCTGCGAACCTTTGCCGCGATGGTTGCACGGATTGGTCGCCGACATTCGTGAGATGCGCAGCATTCGTAAGTCTGGGCTCACTGCCGACCTCGGATTCAGCGCAGCATCTTATGATATGATGCCTTGTCAACGTCGGGTTGTCGATGTGGGAGGGCATGGTGGATCGGAGGAACTGTCATGCAAACACCAAACTTACCTGCCATTCGCGCACTGCGTCCCGCCTGGAACAAAGGCCGAATCGTCGGCCAGAAGAGGCCGCTCAAGCCCAAACACGTCTGGGCGATCAGGGTGCGGCTGGAGCTGGCCGAGAACCATCGTGATCTAGCCCTTTTCAATCTTGCGATCGACAGCAAGCTGCGCGGCTGCGATCTGGTGAAGATGAAGGTGGTCGATGTCATGGCGTCAGGTCAAATCAAGGAACGCGCGTCAGTTCTGCAGAGCAAGACCCAGAAACCTGTGCGCTTCGAAATCTCTAAAGGCACACGTGCATCGCTCGCAAGGTGGATCCGGGAGCCTCTGATGATTGGATCCGAATACCTCTGGCCTGGGTGGTTTCACGAACGGCTTCACATCTCGACCCGCCAGTATGCGCGTATTGTCCGTGACTGGGTGACATCCATCGGTCTGGAGGCCAGCGCCTATGGCACGCACTCGATGCGGCGAACGAAGGTGACCCAAATCTACAAGAAGACGGGCAACCTTCGGGCAGTCCAGCTGTTGTTGGGCCACACCAAGATGGACAGCACTGTAAGATACCTTGGCGTAGAACTTGAAGATGCGCTGGCTATCGCCGAAGCAATCGAAATCTAAAGGCGTGGGCCGTTTTCACGGACGGCCCAAAGCCGAACTCCAGCAACCCTTTGAGATGCTGCGGTTCGGCTCATCAGACCTGACATTCGCTGCTACTGCAAAATCTGAGATGGGCGAACTCACAATCTGCGGACATGGAGTCATTTGCTTTACGAACTACCAAGACCGCTTCGAATGGAATGCTGACACCATAGACTAGGTGCCGTTCCTCAAATCACTGGATATCGTCCATGTTTGCAAAGAACTCTTCCCGGTGATTGCTGCGCGGAAATGGTTCTGATGGTGCTGGTACATCGAGAAAATCGCATATTGGCTCCCAGCCGTCTCTGGGGTCAAAGACCAAAAGGCGCTCTGGAGCCAAGCTGGTTCTCACCCGCTCCTCGTGCTCCCGAAATCGCCCCATTAGCGCTTCCGCCGACCAATCACTGCCGATGCTGCGAGTGACTGCACGTTTGGCCATACGAGACACAGGGCGGGCAGGCTCAGGCGCTTGTTCAGGATCGTCGATAACTTTGAGAATTGTTTCCGAGATGCTTGCGTACCAACTCTCAGGTGTACGGGTCGTCAGAATGACTTTGGCTTCCGGAAAAAACTCCGCCAATTCCTGCCAGTATCCTGCCACCGGCCAGTCAACGGCAGAACTGTTGCCGTCGAATATCGAATGCCAGTCCGGATTTCCATCGAGTGCAGCATTCCAAAGTGGAACCAATCGTTCCTGATCGTTGGCAACCTCCCACATATGATGGCAGACGCCAAAGCCAAGCTTTTCAAGACCCAGTTTGAGAGAGTTCGTTGCCGTCCGTCCCCAACCCGCGCCGATCACTTCAATCGTCATCTTCACATACCCTTTAGCACTAGCTCATAAAGCGAAGTCTAACGTGAGCAGTTTGTTTTGCAAAATGTAATCCTAACCAACCGCGCTCGCGCATGACCTCCCCTGTCAGCGACGCCCCATGGAGCTGAAAGACATTCTTTGCCAAATCCACACCGATCATTGTATCAATCATCTTGCCGTGCTCTCTCTATATCGTGGCAGTGTACGACCACATCTATGGCACATTGCGATGCCGTCTGGGGAGGGCGGCAACCATCCCATCTCTCAGCCGCCATCGGATGCGGCGCAGCATCTGCTCATCTTGGCCTCGGCGCGACGACACGAGCGGCCCACTGCGGACCTTCGTGCATCCTGCGGCGGACGGCGGTTCAGAGCCCTCTTTACCAAATGCCGTCCCGCAGCATTTCGCATGAACAGAAAATCCAACCTGTTGCGACCGGCCCTTACCTGCCTCTCGCCGGACATGTTTTATGCTGCAATGCGGCCCGTCGAACCTGCCGTTCGCTGCATCTGCGAAACACGCACATAACTGAACTCACAGTGTGCGGGACGAAGCGGAATTTGACGACGCCCGGGTGAATGACCGCTCAGCCAGAAAGGGGGTTATGCTCTTTTGTCGGGTTGCTTTCAAAGGCGCGATATCCGCACTTGATCTCCAGCCCTATGCAAAATTGAATTTTATAGTTTTGGCGTCGAAGTGATCCATTCTATAAATGGAGCATGACATTTGATCAGATCAAAACTTTCTTGTGGGTGGCGCGACTGGGCGGCTTTCGTAAGGCGGCAGACCGGCTAAATCTGTCCCAACCGGCAGTCTCCACCCGCATCTCGAATTTGGAACATGAACTGCGCGCCCCGTTGTTTGAGCGAGGTTCGGGCGAACTTGTGCTAACAAAACAAGGGACGTTGCTGTTGTCTTATGCCGAGCAGATGTTGTTCGTCGAAGAAGAAATCAAACAGCGCGTCGCCAATCCGTCAGAGGCAGAAGGCCTGTTTCGTGTCGGTGCCGCCGAGACGATTGCACAAGCATGGTTGCCAGATTTCCTAAAGGCGTTCAGCGAGCAATACCCACGCGTAAATGTTGATTTAACGGTCGACATTTCATTGAATTTGCGCGAGGAGCTTTTGGAGAGAAAGCTAGACCTTGCCTTGCTTATGGGGCCCGTTTCCGAGTTTTCCGTTGAGAACGTGACCTTGCCGTCTTTCGACCTGCATTGGTACCGCTCAACCACAAACCCTCAGACCGATCTGGGGGAAATTCCGATCATTTCTTATTCAAGCAAGACCAGACCTCACCGCGAATTGATGTCTGAACTGTCACGTCGGATTGGGCCGAAAGTGCGGGTCTATGCGTCTGCGTCCCTATCGGCAAGCTTGAAGATGATTGCGGCGGGAATCGCTGTCGGACCATACCCAAGGGCGCTAGCCAATAATTTTCTTGAGGCGGGGCAAATTGTTGAGTTTGATCCGGGGTTTCGTCCGCAGCCGCTGTCGTTCACGGCGTCCTATCTATCAGAGCCGCGCAGCTTTCTTACTGAAAACAGTGCGCAAATTGCGCGCGTAGTGGCGGAAAAATGGGACGGCACACACTTTCAGTGAATTCAAAAAATCTATCATAAGCGATATAAATTGATAATTTGATTGGCAGGCACCTCCGTGTGATGGTCTCCCCAACTTTGGGGGAGTTTGCATGACATCTAGATCCGTCTCACATTCCGACTTGGTTGGTCGTTCGGCGGCTGACGTCAGAGCCGCCATTCGCTGCGGGTCCTATGCCGGTCACACAGCGGGGCTGGCAGCCGGAAAGCTGCAATGCAACCTTGCGATCTTGCCGGAAGAATTTGCCTTGGACTTCTTGCGGTTTTGCCAACGCAATCCCAAGCCATGCCCCATCGTGGGGGTGGGGGATAGCGGCGATCCGAGTTTGCCGACACTGGGGCATAACATTGATATCCGCTGCGATGTTTCGAAGTACCGTGTGTTTCGCGATGGGGCGCTGAGCGATGAGGTCACGAATATTTCCGATGTCTGGCGCGATGACTTTGTCACTGTTGCCTTGGGGTGTTCGTTTACTTTTGAAAACGCACTGCTGCGCAGCGGCATTTCAGTGCGTCACATCGAAAAGGGTCTGAATGTTCCGATGTTCAGGACCAACATTGAGCTTGTCCCAGCGGGACGGTTTAGCGGCAAGATGGTTGTCACCATGCGCCCGATCCCAGAAGCGCAGGTCGATCAAGCCCGCGAAATCAGCCGTCGCTATCCCCAAGCACATGGCGCACCGATTGCCTTTGGCGATCCTGCCCAAATCGGCATCCCCGATCTTGCACAGCCTGATTGGGGAGACGCCGTCGACATCAATGCGGGCGAGGTGCCTGTCTATTGGGCTTGTGGTGTGACACCGCAAAACGTGCTCTTGAATGCAGGTCTGCCGATCTGCATCACCCATTCGCCCGGTCACATGCTGATCGCGGATGTGGCCGAAGACGCTGAGACAACAATCCTAACAAGACCCTGAAGCAATCCAACAAGGAGATAAATCCTATGAAACAGACGCTTGCCATTCTGGCCGCAACGACCGCCCTTGCCGCCCCAGCCTTTGCCGAAGACCTATCCGTTGTCGGCAGCTGGTCCAGCCTGCCGCTGCACAACCAATACGAAGCGCCGTTCTGGGGCACAACTCTGCCCGCCGCGGGTGATTTCAACATCGAACTGACCACGCACAACCAGATGAGCCTTGGACTGGGCGATATCTATCCGTTGCTGGGGCAAGGCGTCTATGACGTGGCGATGACAGTTGCCGACTATGCCGTGTCCGACGCGCCAGAGCTGGAAGGCCTCGATGTGCCGCTGATCGCGCTGACGGCAGATGAAGCCCGCGCCATGGTCGATGCCGCGCGCCCCATGGTCTCCGACATCTACCGCGACCGTTTCAACAGCCACGTTCTGGCCATCGCACCTTATCCGCCGCAGGTTGTTTTTTGTAACGCGGAGATTTCCAGCCTTGCCGATCTGGAAGGGCTCAAGGTCCGCGCCTCTGGCCGGATGACCGCCAAGCTGCTGGAAGCATTGGGAGCCGAGGGGGTGAATGTGTCCTTCTCTGAAGTGCCCGGTGCATTGCAAAAAGGCGTCGTTGATTGTGCCGTTACCGGTGCTGGCTCGGGCTATTCCGCGGGATGGTGGGAAGTGTCCACGCACCTTCTGCCGATCCCGCTCGGTGGCTGGGATTCGGTTGTGACGGCGATCAACCTCGACAAATGGAACGATATGTCCGCTGAAAACCAGGCGCTGCTCACCGATCAGATCAAGACCGGCTTTGAGGACCTCGCATGGGCCAGCGCGCAGGACGCCTTAGTCAATGACATTGCATGCCTCACAGGCAACGGTGACTGCCCATCGGGTGACGCGCGGTCGATGACACTGGTCTCCGTAAGCGATGCGGATTTCGCCCGTGCGCGGGACATCCTGACATCCGAAGTTCTGCCCGAATGGGCCGAGCGTGCCGGTGGTGAATGGGCCGCGCGCTGGAACGACAGCGTTGGCAAGGTTGTCGGCGTCGAGATCAAGTAAATCCAAGGGCCAAGGGACGTACGACACATGGAACTCAAGGTGATAGACATCCTGCGCAGGCTGAACAAAGGGGTTGCCCTCTGTGTTGGCGCAGGACTGCTGATTTGCGCCGCCTTCGTGCTGACGGATATCATCATGCGTCGGTTCGGCACGTCCCTTGGCGGCACTGAAGAGATCGCGGGTTACGCTATGGCGCTCGCGACCTCATGGGGCATGGCCTATACCCTTCTGGAGATGGGCCATGTCCGTATCGACATCCTGCGCAGCCGCGCCAACACTTTCAAACGCGCACTCTTCGACGTCTTCGCGATGATCGTCATGAGCGGCGTTATCGTCACAATCGCGATCAAGGCGTGGCCGGTTCTGGAACGCTCGATCAAGAACGGCTCGACCGCCAACACTCCGCTTGAGACCCCCTTGGTCTGGGTCCACACGCCTTGGTTTGCCGGCTGGGTCTGGTTCGCGCTGATGTCCTGCATTGTCACGCTTTGTGCCCTCAGCCTGCTCTTCAAGCGGCGGTATGGAGAGACCGAAAGCTTCATCGGTGCCTTTGCCGAACAGGAGACGCTGCAATGATCGGCTATGTTTCACTGGGCCTCTTGGGTCTGCTCGCCCTGTCGATCCCCGTGGGTATCGTCTTGTTTCTGCTGGGCTTTGGCATTGACGCTTTCTTCTCCAGCTTCCCGCTCACCAAGGGTCTCGGGAACATGGTGTGGTCCGCGTCCAATTCCGCGACGCTGATTGCGATCCCGTTTTTTGTGCTGCTGGGTGAGATTCTTGTGCGCAGCGGTGTCGCCGCACGCACCTATGCAGCGCTTGACCGCTGGGTTAGCTGGTTACCCGGAGGCTTGGTGCACGCAAATATTGCGACGGCAACTATGTTTTCCGCCACCTCCGGCTCCTCTGTCGCCACCGCGGCCACTGTCGCAACTGTCGCCATGCCGCAAGCCGAGAAGCTGGGCTACGATCCCAAGCTGTTCTCAGGCGCAATTGCGGCGGGCGGAACGCTGGGCATCATGATCCCGCCCTCGATTAACCTGATCGTTTACGGCTTTCTCACCCAATCCTCGATCCCACAGCTTTTCTTGGCGGGTCTCATTCCGGGTCTGGCCCTTGCGCTGATGTTCATGCTGGTCACGATGATCATTTGCATGGTCCGGCCCGATCTGGGTGGCGTGCGTCGGACGTTTCCGTTTGCGAAAATGCTACGCGCGTTGGTGGATTTGGTGCCCATCCTGCTGCTGTTTGGCATGATCGTCGGCTCCATCTATGCGGGTTGGGCCACGCCGACCGAAGCCGCTGCCGTAGGGGTCGCGGGGGCCTTTCTCATCGCGCTCGCCTTTGGCGGGGTGTCTTGGTCCATGCTGACGCAAAGCCTGACAGGGACAGTCAAGATCACCTCGATGATCATGCTGATCGTCATTGGCGCCTCGTTCCTGAACTTCACTCTCGCCTCGGCCGGATTGGGCCGCGAATTGACCGCATTCATGGACGGGCTCGGCCTGTCGCCACTGGGCTTCATTCTTGTGGTCGTGGTGCTCTACATCGTTCTGGGCTTTTTCATCGAAACCCTGTCGCTGATGGTGGTCACGATCCCGATCATCGTTCCGATGGTTTTGGTGCAAGGCTATGACGTGGTTTGGTTTGGCATTCTGATGATCGTGCTGATTGAAATGGCGTTGATCACACCGCCTGTAGGGTTGAACCTGTATGTGGTGCAGGGCGCGCGCAAATCCGGCACCCTGAACGAGGTCATGTTGGGAGCGCTGCCCTATTGCCTGACCATGCTGGCAATGGCCTTTCTATTGATCGCTTTTCCGAATATCGCGCTCTTCTTGCCAAACGCTCTGCAATAAGGATTGAGACCGATGTGGATCATTCCTAATTCCGGCCTTGGTGAAGGCTTAGGCCCTTTGATCATGGGCGCTGATGCCGAAATGCGTTCACGTAAAATCCGGGCGCGGTTGCACGGCATTGGCGTTCAGGCCACCAGTTTCGCACACCTTTTGGGCCCCTCATGAACGCCCGTTTCAAATCTATCGCAGATCACGCTTTGCTGGTGACCCTTGCAGATGACATCAGCGATGACGCCCACGATCTCGTCATTGCGTTAGACAAGGCGATTGCTGCGAACATGCCCGTTGGCGTGACTGAAACCGTGCCCGCATTGGTCAACCTCTTGGTGTCTTTCGATCCCGTCGTGACAGACCATGCTGCCGTGGAAGCACATGTCCGCGAATGTCTTGAGGCCGTAGAAATACAAGCAACCGAAGGCACCGTACGGCGGGTAAAAGTATGCTACGAAGCGCCCTTTGCGCCGGATTTGGAACCGGTGGCATCGGCGACTGGCCTGTCAACGGAAGCTGTCATCAATGCCCATCTTGCGGCAAAGTTCGACGTTTTGATGTACGGTTTTGCACCAGGCTATGCGTATCTGTCCGGCGCACCGGAACAGATCCAAGTACCTCGAAAACAGACGCCGATCCGCGATGTTCCAGCAGGCAGCGTCATCATCGCAGGCGCGCAATGCCTGATAACCACCCTCACGATGCCAACGGGCTGGTCGATTATCGGGCGCTCGCCGACGCGGATCTTGACTGGTGATCCGAAGCATCCGTTTTTGTTCGATGTCGGGGATCGCGTAACGTTTCAGCGCATCGATCTGGCGACGTTCGAGCGCCTCAACAGCGAGACGTCTCATGAGTGAGGCCGTGTTGTCAGTTTCGTTCGCCGGACCGTTGGTCACTGTTCAGGATGCGGGGCGCCCCGGCCATATGCGCTATGGTGTGCCTGCGTCTGGCCCGATGGATCGTCTGGCATTCGACGCCGCGAACGCCGCTCTTGGGAATCCGCAAGGCATATCCGCCATCGAAATATCCCTTGGCGGCTTGATGTTGCATTGCAAAGAGGGGGCCGTCACACTTGCCATAACGGGCGGTGAATTCGTGGTTGAGCATGGCGGGCAAAAAACCAGCTCTTGGACGATCCTGACCCTGCAAAAGGGCGAACGGCTTGCGATCCGGGCAGGAACAGCGGGAAGCTGGGCCTATCTCGCCTTTGCGGGTCGGTTGGGTTCCGAAGACTGGCTTGGCAGCCAGGCGACCCATTCGACCTCCGGTTTCGGTGGTGGGGCGGTACGAACGGGGCAATCCCTAGAGATTTCCGAAGCCGCAATTCGCGGCGATCGGTTGGGCGCGATCCCTCAACCGGAGTTTCCCTCAAATGGCCCCATTCGCGTAGTCACCGGCCCCCAAGATCACCATTTTGAGGAGAACGCCGTCGCGTGTCTTTTGGCTGACGTCTTCACGGTCACAGACGCCTATGACCGCATGGGCATGCGGTTAAAGGGTCCCTTGCTCGGATTGGACGGCGCCTTGTCGATCCCCTCTGAGCCCGTTGTTCGCGGATCGGTGCAAGTGTCTGGCGATGGTGTTGCAACAGTGCTGTTGGCCGATCATCAAACGACCGGTGGATACCCCAAGATTGCAACAGTTATCTCATGCGATACGGACAGGTTGGCGCAGTGGCGCGCCGGTCAGCCCGTGCGCTTTACATCCATTTCAAGTGCGCAAGCTATTGAGGATGTGAGGCATTTCACGGTGCAGAAAACGCGCTATCTTGAGCAAATATCGGTGCCGCGGGGATCATTGGAACAGCGGCTTATTCGGGAAAACCTGATACATGGCTGCGCATTCGACTAAGCGCGATGCGGCTATGCCTACAGCAAGCCCGGATTTCATCCGGTGCGTGAGGTATCAGCGTTAGGAAATGACCGGAAGCGTCAAGACACCGTAAGACAGCGCAAGTGTCTTGCCCGTGACCGGGTCAGACGCCTCCATACGGTACGCACCGGCCGGGCGTACACCGCCGATGGCCGCAAACGTTCCGCAGAGCATCGCGGTCCCGTCCGCAAAACTGGCCCCTTCGCAAAGCTCTGCCAATGGGCGTATACTGCTCAAAGTGCCTTCTTGATAGAGAATTTCGCGCTGGTTCTCCTCGATCCAACATCTCAAAGTGATATCCTCCAAGTGTCCTTTGATCTCGTCGAAATCCCAAACTTCCTGAGCGATGGGTTTGGCACAAGCTTGTTTGGAGGCCGCAACGGAATGCGCTTCGAGATCTCGGTCCGTGTGATCTGACGCCAAGCCAAAGAATATCTTGCCGCTTGATTGGATCAGCAAAGGTTCGACCTCTCCAGACGAGCTGTCCCCCAACACTTCGATGGTTGGGCCTTGGGTCAGCAGTGTATTTGCGACACGATAGTAAAGTGGCACTTGGCTCGGCGGTGCGATACCCAAGGCTGTCAACTCGTCGATATGGTGTTGAACTGCTATCATATTTCGACCTGTCCACCCGGCAACAACAACTGAATTAATGGTCAGAATGATGCGCTTTTTTTCGAAGTTGAAAGCAACGTCCATGGTGTGTGGTCCTCTTGGGTAAATCAAAGCGATCAACAGAACCGCTGCAGCATCTATACGAGCGCAGATGCCAGCTTCACAAGCACCGCCATTGGGTACCCCTGCCGGGCAGTGGCTGACGCTGGCTTACGGGTGCGGGATGCGTGCTGGCGAGGTCGTGCGGCTGAAGGTTGGTGATATCGATGGGGAGCAAAAATCATCCGTATCGTGCAATCCAAAGGCCGCAAGGATCGCAATGTGATGCTCCCTGACGATATTCTGGGCCTGTTGCGCGACTGGTGGAAAGACCGTCCCACCAGCCAAGACGCGGGCGTGGCGGGCCCGGGCCGAGTGATCTTTCCAGGATACAACGGCAAGCACCTGTCACCGCGCCAGATCTCGCGACTGTTCAAGCAGGCGGCCAAAGCGGCAGGCATCACGAAGCCGGTCACGCTGCACACGTTACGGCACAGTTTTGCGACCCACCTGCTTGAGAGCGGTGTCGATATCCGGGTGATCCAGGCCCTGCTCGGACACACCAAACTGACCACGACAGCGCGGTATGCCAGTGTCGCAACTGGCATGATCTCCGCCGTGGAGAGCCCGCTGGTCAACCTGAACCAGGCAGCCAAACACAAGAGACGCAAGACCGGGTCTTCGTAGCCCGCCTTGTCGCGCCGACAACTGGAGGTCGCGGATATCCATTGCCCGGCAGGCGATTGCGGAGCAATCTGCCGAGAGGGGTCCGCACCTATGGTGCTGCGTATCGCATGGCCAATGCAGGCCATATCAGCCTTGATCGGCTAAAGGTGATGAGCGCCATCGAGCGTTCTCTAGAGAAGTTCCAGCGAACACGTGACGTTCTGCGTTTAATGGCACAGGTGATTCATGAGCTTTGGATGGGCAACGATCCATCGGTCATGATCATGCCGGGGAGCTTAACAATCAGTACGGCCCGTGTGGAACCATTGTGGTCTTTCAGGACGTGAACGGCCCTTACCTGCCGCTCGCTGGGCAAGTTGTATGGTACGATGCGGCCCGTCGAACCTGCCGTTCGCTGCATCTGCAAAATCAGGAGCGAGGCGAATTCACACGGTGCGGACATAGTTGCCATTCAAGTGCGATCAATATTCTCCAACCTGTGTTAATCTTCAGTTCAATCTGGTGTTCGTCCAAGATGGCTATGGTTAAAGTTAGGAGATATCTATGAAGCGTTTGTTCCCTTCACTTCCAGTGGACGCAACTCTGGGCAGTGTTTACCGTGCATTTCCAGCCAAACTCAGCCCACTGTCAGAATATCAAAACCAACTGATGAGAGGCAAAAGTGAACTTGCCATAGCAGAGCGAGAACTTATCGCAGCATATGTTTCGGGACTAAATGCCTGTGCCTTTTGCCATGGGGCTCATAAAATACATGCCAGAGCTTTTGGCATCGATATCAGCACCATGGAGGCGATGATGGATGACCTAAGTTCGGCACCCATCGACCCAAAGCTAAAACCAATCATGGCATATGTCACAAAGCTGACGCACACCCCAACAAGAATAATTGAAGCTGATGCCGAAGCCGTCTATCAAGCTGGTTGGTCGGAAGCAGCACTCTTTGACGCAGTTCAGGTTTGCGGTCTTTTCAATATGATGAACCGAATTCTGGAGGGCACTGGTATCAACGAATATCATCTTGATCCGGACACCGCCGACCCGAAGATGCTCGAAGAGCTTAGAAGCGAAACTTGCTATTCCGACTTCGGGAAGGCGAATGGCTTGACGGACTAATATTTGGTTCCGCTCTGGGCTCACTCTGCACTTTCGCCGCGCAATCCACGAACGACCGGTCTAGGATGAACCGCCTTTCGCCGCACTGTGCACGAACTGGTAAGACGCGGGACTTTCCAGACCTTCCTTCAATCAAAGTCAACCACCGCTTTCGGCCACTTACGGAGGTTGGCCATCGCTCACCATCGCTGCTGTGCTGCACAACAAACTGGATGTCTTGCCCGCCCTTCCTGGCTGTGGAAATACTAAATAACGCCGTCAGCGTACATTACCTGAGTGCCCACTTCGTTACAGAAACGCACACAACTTGGGGGCAATCCCTTGTCCGTCACAAAAACATCGACTTCGCTGATCGACGCTATTCGTGCCGGGGCCTTGCGTTCAAATTTGGAGCTGTCCGAGACCAAAAAAACTGATGAACTTTGCTCGATGATTGCCTTGCTCACTCCGACTTCGCGGATATCATAGTCAAGAATGTCGCCATCCTGATGCAGGGCAGAACATCCAATGACCCCGTAATCAAAACGAAACTGCTTGATGGTGGCCTTGGTCAGATCACCGATCAATCCACCGTCCGAACGACGTAACTGCCCTCCTGTGACCACGACCTCGATCTCGGAACTGACCGAAAGGATGTTCGCGATGTTCATGTTGTTCGTGACCACGAGCAGCCCCTGATGATGTAGCAATTCAGCAGCAACGGCTTCGGTTGTGGTGCCAATATTCAGGAACAGCGAGCAATTGTTAGGGATTTGCCGTGCGCAAATGCGAGCGATGTCGACCTTTGTTGACTGGTTCAGTTCCCGTCTTTCGCTATAGCCGATGTTCATGGTGCCAGAAGGTAAGATGGCACCGCCGTGTACCCGCTCTAGCTGGCCGGAGTCTGCCAGATCCGTTAGGTCTCGGCGGATTGTCTGGGGTGTGACGCCAAAGTAAGCGACAAGCCCATCCACAGTGACTTTGCCTTCACGTCTGGCGATATTTATGATCTCGGGCTTCCGCAGGGTCTTCACCATACCGTCAACCATCTCCTGCTTTCGTTTGGCCGCCTTTTACAGCGCGAAGCTGATCAAAGTCACGCTGTTCGAGTTTCGGTTACATCGCATTGGACCTTCAGTTCCGTCCGGCCAAAGCAACTTGGCGAATGGCGGAAGTATTTAACACAATAGTTTCATATAGGTAGCAGAAAACGATCAGAAGTGAACATTTTTTCTTCCTTTGGCGCGCGCTTTGCGTCACTCTTTCCCTACACGGGTGGAGGACCTGTGTTGGGGGGATTTCGTGAAGCCGGATTTCGATCTGCTGGTTATTGGTGGCGGCATCAACGGATGTGGCATCGCGCGTGACGCAAGCGGTCGAGGTTTGTCCGTTTGTCTTGCCGAGATGAACGACATTGCGTCTGCCACCTCCGCGTCATCGACCAAATTATTTCACGGTGGCCTGCGCTATCTTGAGTACTTCGAGTTTCGCCTTGTGCGCGAAGCGTTGATCGAGCGCGAAGTCTTGCTGAAAGCGTTGCCGCATATCGCTTGGCCGATGCGCTTTGTGCTGCCCTACCACAAAAGCATGCGCTTTGACCTGACCACCCCAACTTCCAAACTGCTCAGTATGGTCATGCCTTGGATGAAGGGACGCAGGCCCGCGTGGTTGATCCGTCTTGGCCTGTTCCTGTATGATAATCTTGGTGGCCGCGAGGTTTTGCCCGCAACATCCCGTCTGGATTTGCGCAATGCCCCGGAGGGTGTACCGCTCGCCCCTCGTTTTGAGACCGCCTATGAGTATTCCGATTGTTGGGTCGAGGACTCGCGCCTTGTCGTGCTGAACGCGCGGGATGCTGAAAAACGAGGGGCATCGATCCGAACACGTCAGAAGGTGATCAGCGCTGATGTCGTTGAAAGTGTCTGGGACGTGACGCTGCAAAGCACGGCCTCTGGCGAAACATCAAAGGTCACAGCCGCCATGGTTGTGAACGCAGCAGGACCGTGGGTGGGTAGTGTGCTGCGCGGATCATTGAAAAGCAATCAGCAAGGCAACGTCCGTTTGGTGCGCGGCAGCCACATCGTGACAAAACGCCTGTTTGAGCACGATAAATGCTATTTCTTCCAGGGCACTGACGGACGGATCATTTTTGCCATCCCCTATGAGACGGACTATACACTGATCGGGACCACGGACGCTGACCACGCTGACCCGTCACAAAAGCCCGTCTGCACGCCGCAGGAGCGGGATTACCTGATCAACTTTATCAATGCATACCTCGTCAAACCGATTGCCACGGATGACATTGTCTGGACGTATTCCGGCGTGCGACCGTTGTATGATGACGGCGCCAGCAGCGCATCGGCGGCCACGCGCGACTATGTGCTAAAACTGGATCAAAGCCGCGGCGCGCCAGCCTTGAATGTGTTTGGCGGCAAGATCACAACATACCGGCGTCTCGCTGAAAGCGCGATTGAGAAAATCTCCGAAGCACTGCCGAATGTCAAAGCGCCCTGGACGGCGGGTGTCCCATTGCCGGGCGGCGACTTTCCAGTGGATGGTGTGGCCGCGCTGATTGCTGCAACCAAAACCGCATATCCTTTCTTGACAGATGGATGGGCACAGCGTCTGGTGCGGGCGTATGGCAGCGAAGTAAACGACGTGCTTGGCGCCGCAGTTTCAAGTAGAGATTTGGGCGTGGAGTTTGGTGCAAGTTTGACGCAGCGCGAAGTCGAATGGCTGATGCAGAATGAATATGCACAAGCCGCAGATGACGTTGTTTGGCGCCGGTCCAAACTGGGGCTGCGCATGAGTCCGGAACAGATTGCGCACCTTGATGAATGGATGGCAGACAACCTGAGCGGGACACGTTCCGCGGCTGCTGAGTAAGGAAAAGACGATGACACTCGAATTGCGCAATGTCTCAAAGGTCGTTGACGGGCTGGCGCACATCCATGCCACCGATCTTACGCTTACCAAGGGTACTATGAACGTTCTGCTCGGGCCAACCTTGTCTGGGAAAACATCGTTGATGCGATTGATGGCGGGTTTGGATGCGCCAACAACTGGGCAGGTATTCTGGCAAGGCAATGATGTGACCGGCATGCGCGTTCAGGACCGCAAAGTCGCGATGGTGTATCAACAGTTCATCAACTATCCATCCATGTCCGTGTACGACAACATCGCATCCCCTCTGCGCCTGATGGGTAAATCTGCGCAGGAAATTGATGTGGCTGTCAAAAAATCCGCCGACCTGATGCAGCTGTCCGCGATGCTTGACCGGAAACCGCTGGAATTGTCTGGGGGTCAGCAGCAGCGCTGTGCGCTGGCGCGGGCCTTGGTCAAGGATGCCGGATTGGTGTTGCTGGATGAGCCGCTGGCCAACCTCGATTACAAGCTGCGCGAAGAACTGCGTGTCGAGATACCCAAAATCTTCGAAGAGGCCGGATCGATCTTTGTTTATGCCACCACAGAACCCGAAGAGGCACTGCTATTGGGCGGCAACACGGCAGCTCTTTGGGAAGGCCAGGTGCGCCAATTCGGATTGACACCTGATGTGTATCGCCAGCCGAAAGACGCAACAACAGCCCGGGTGTTTAGCGACCCGCCGATGAATTTTCTTAAGATCAGCAAAGCTGGCAGCAAGATCGCGTTTGGTGACGGCCAGTCCGCTGCCGCCACAGGGCCACTCGCCAACTTGGCGGATGGCCGATACCTCGCAGGTTTCCGCCCCAACCACGTTGAATTGCAACAACCGGCCGCGGGTGCACTGGAATTTGCCACAAAGCTTCTTGTCACGGAACTGACAGGATCCGAAACATTCATTCACCTCAACCATGCTGGGGACAAATGGGTTGGCGTTGTACACGGCATCCATGACCTTGAACTTGGCGCGACGCTCAGTGTCCATATCGATCCGCGCCATGTTTATGTGTTCAGCGAAGACGGCGATCTGGTGGCACCCGCCGCCTATGCGCTGGCGGCTTGAGGGAGCACCACAATGGCTAAAATCACTTTGGATAACCTGGCGCACGCCTACTACCCGAACCCCAAGAGCGAAGACGACTTTGCATTGAAGGAGCTGAACCATGTGTGGTCCGACGGCGAAGCCTATGCACTGCTGGGATCTTCTGGCTGTGGGAAATCCACACTGCTCAACATCATTTCGGGACTTCTGCATCCCAGCCAGGGACGTATCCTGTTTGACGACAAGGACGTGACGCAGTCCTCAACGGCTGACCGCAACATCGCACAGGTTTTCCAGTTTCCGGTGGTCTACGACACAATGACGGTGCGGGCCAATCTGGCATTTCCTTTGAAAAACCGGGGCGCTGATCCTCAATACATTGCCCAACGCGTGCAACAGATCGGCGCCATGATCGGCATGGAAGCCGAACTTGATAAACGCGCCCGGGGTCTGACGGCAGATGCAAAGCAAAAGATCAGCCTTGGCCGTGGCATGGTGCGCGAAGACGTCAATGCTTTGCTTTTTGATGAACCACTGACCGTGATTGATCCGCACATGAAGTGGGAACTGCGCACGCAGCTGAAATCACTGCACCACGAATTTGGCCACACGATGATCTACGTGACCCACGACCAAACCGAGGCGCTGACTTTTGCGGACAAAGTTGTGGTTATGTTCGACGGACGCGTTGTACAGATCGGCACCCCGGAAGAACTGTTCGACAAACCGCAACATACCTTTGTCGGGTACTTTATCGGCTCGCCGGGGATGAACGTCATTCCTGCAACTATTTCTGGCAACAACGCCGTCGTTCACGGGATCGATGTCCCGCTCGCCAATGGATACGGCGCACTTGAAGGCAAAACCGAAATCGGCGTGCGGCCTGAATTCGTGACACTGACCCAAGGCGATGGGTTGCCGGTAAAGGTGCGCCGGGTCGAGGATGTGGGACGACACAAAATTGTCCGCGCAGAGCTATTCGGCAACGATATCAACATTCTGGCAAATGAAGACCAGTCAATTTCGCCGGATATGACCCACATCACTTTCGACACAAGCCGCGTGAACGTTTACGTCAACGATTGGCTCAAATCCGGAGAGGTCGCCTGATGGAAAAAACAATCAATCAAAAGGCGTGGTTCCTGGTTCTTCCGGTTCTGGTACTTGTCGCATTCTCGGCAGTGATCCCGCTGATGACGGTGGTGAACTATTCTGTTCAAGACACGTTTGGACAAAACCAGTTTTTCTGGGCTGGACTCGAATGGTTCGACGAAATGCTTCACTCGGAGCGTATGTGGGACGCTTTGGGGCGTCAGCTCATGTTTTCGGCAATCATCCTGACGATTCAGATACCTTTGGGTGTTTTCGTGGCGCTCAACATGCCCAAAAGCGGGTTTTGGTCCAGCTTTTGTCTGGTTGTCATGTCGCTGCCTTTGCTGATCCCGTGGAATGTGGTGGGTACGATTTGGCAGATTTTCGGACGGGTCGACATTGGTCTGTTGGGCTATTCGCTGGATGCCTTGGGTATTTCCTACAACTACACCCAAAACACATTTGCCGCTTGGGTTACGATCATAATCATGGACGTTTGGCACTGGACGTCGCTTGTCGCCCTGTTGGCCTTTGCTGGTCTCAAGTCGATCCCTGATGCGTACTATCAAGCTGCCAAGATCGATCAGGCCAGCCGTTGGGCCATCTTCCGCTACATCGAATTGCCAAAGATGATGGGTGTGTTGATGATCGCCATCCTGCTGCGTTTCATGGACAGCTTCATGATCTATACCGAGCCGTTTGTGGTCACCGGTGGTGGGCCGGGCAACGCCACGACATTGTTGTCCATCGATCTGGTCAAGATGGCCTTGGGTCAGTTTGACCTCGGACCGGCTGCTGCGTTCTCGATCATGTATTATCTGGTGATCTTGCTGATTTCATGGGTGTTTTACACGGTCATGATCAACCTTGATAAGAGGGAGGGGTAAGCCATGAGCGATGCAACTGCACACCCTGTAAGCCAGACGACCTCGCAACCGAAAAAGCGGCTCAAGATCAAAGTCTCTGTCGTTGTCATGACGCTCTACTTGCTGTTCTTGATGCTGCCGATTTACTGGCTGCTGAACATGAGCCTCAAGACGAACACCGAGGTTTTGAATGAATTCACTCTGTGGCCGCGCAACCTGACATTTGCGAATTACGCGACCATTCTGACCGACCCGGCGTGGTATTCCGGCTACATCAACTCGATCATCTATGTTGTGATGAACACAGTGATCAGCCTGACCGTTGCCTTGCCCGCTGCCTATGCGTTCAGCCGCTACCGCTTTATGGGCGACAGCCACCTGTTCTTTTGGCTGCTGACCAACCGCATGGCCCCGCCTGCGGTGTTCGCGTTGCCGTTCTTTCAACTGTATTCCTCCGTTGGCCTGTTTGACACGCACATCGCGGTTGCCTTGGCGCATTGTCTGTTCAACGTGCCGCTCGCGGTCTGGATCTTGGAAGGCTTCATGCGTGGTGTGCCCAAAGAGATTGACGAGACGGCCTATATCGACGGCTATAGTTTCGGGCGGTTCTTTGTAAAAATATTCATGCCGCTGATTGCATCCGGCATAGGGGTCGCGGCGTTCTTTTGCTTTATGTTCTCATGGGTGGAACTGCTGCTCAGCCGGACCCTGACAACTGTCGATGCCAAGCCAATCTCGGCAATTATGACAAGGACCCAAGGGGCCGCCGGGATTGATTGGGGCGTGTTAGCCGCTGCCGGCGTGCTGACGATCGTACCGGGTGCTTTGGTCATCTACTTCGTACGCAACTACATCGCCAAGGGCTTTGCCCTGGGTCGCGTCTAAACACGCGATAGAAAAGAGAGGATATTGATATGGACTGGATGGCATGGACTTGGCCCACGGCAATATTTTTTATTATCATCGCCAGCACGTTGACCGTGTTCACAGTGCTTGCAATCAAGTTTCCTGAAACCCCCCGCAAGGGGATTTTACGGATTGAGACGACGCGTGGCGATCGTCTCTTCATCACACTTCTCGGCTCTGCCTTTATCAATCTGGCATGGCTGGGAGTTGTCGGCGCGAACCAACCGCTCGCGCTGATTGTCTGCCTTGTTTACGCTTTCGCGGTGTTCCGCTGGGTCTGAAACAAGGATCGAACGCGGTAAGGGGCAACACCTCGCCGCGCAAAATTGCTGAACCGTCATTTCCGAATAGGGAGGAACCAATGACATTCTCACTTAAATCAAGCACGGCACTTGCGCTGTCGCTTGGCATTCTGAGCACACCTGTGTTCGCTGACATGGATGCCGCAAGGGCATTCCTGGATAGCGAAATCGGTGATCTTTCAGTTTTGCCACGCGCAGAGCAAGAAGCAGAGATGCAGTTCTTTGTGGATGCGGCACAACCGTACCAAGGCATGGAAATTAAAGTTGTCTCCGAAACGATAGCAACGCACGAATACGAAAGCCAGGTGCTTGCGCCTGCCTTCACCGCGATCACCGGTATCCAGGTGACACATGACCTGATCGGCGAAGGCGATGTTGTTGAAAAGCTGCAAACACAAATGCAGTCGGGCGAGAACATTTACGACGCCTATATCAACGACTCCGATCTGATCGGGACACACTGGCGCTACCAGCAAGTGCGTAACCTGACAGACTGGATGGCAGGCGAAGGTGCAGCCGTAACGCTGCCCACGTTGGACGTTGATGATTTCATCGGTACATCCTTCACAACCGGCCCGGATGGCAAACTGTACCAACTGCCAACACAGCAGTTCGCGAACCTCTATTGGTTCCGCTATGACTGGTTCAACGACGAAAAGAACAAGACCGACTTCAACGACGCGTACGGTTACGATCTGGGCGTTCCGGTCAACTGGACCGCATACGAGGACATCGCCGAGTTCTTTACAGGCCGTGACCTGAGCCATCTCGACGTCGAAGGCGAAGTCTTTGGTAATATGGACTACGGCAAAAAAGACCCGTCCTTGGGTTGGCGCTATACGGACGCGTGGATGTCCATGGCTGGCATGGGCGATGTGGGCGAGCCAAACGGTCTGCCCGTCGATGAATGGGGCATTCGTGTCAACGAAAACTCCCAACCAACTGGTTCCTGTGTGGCCCGCGGTGGTGCGACGAACTCGCCTGCGGCTGTCTATGCTGTGACCAAGGCCATCGAATGGCTTGAAAAGTACTCGCCACCTGCGGCGGCTGGTATGACGTTCGGAGAAGCGGGTCCAATCCCCGCACAGGGTAACGTTGCCCAGCAGATGTTCTGGTACACGGCCTTTACAGCAGCGACGGTTCTGCCTGACCTGCCTGTGATGAACGCTGACGGCACGCCCAAGTGGCGCATGGCACCATCGCCACATGGCGTTTACTGGAAAGAGGGTCAGAAAATCGGCTATCAGGACGCAGGATCCTGGACGTTGATGAAATCCACACCTGTGGACCGTGCCCAGGCTGCTTGGCTCTATGCGCAATTCGTTGTGTCCAAGACAGTCGACCTCAAGAAGTCTGATGTGGGTCTGACCTTCATCCGCGAGTCCACCATTGACTCCGAGCACTTCACCGAGCGTGCACCTCGTTTGGGGGGTTTGGTAGAATTCTACCGCTCCCCTGCACGCGTGGCATGGTCACCAACTGGCACAAACGTGCCTGACTACCCCAAGCTGGCGCAACTGTGGTGGCAGAACATCGGCGACGCTATGTCCGGTGCAAAGACACCCCAAGAAGCGCTCGACCAACTGTGTGCTGATCAGGAACGTGTGCTTGAGCGTCTTGAGCGTGCAGGCGTTCAAGGTGATCTTGGCCCCGTCTTGAACGAAGAGATGAGTGCCGACCACTGGTTCGCTCAACCTGGCGCACCTTACGCCAAGTTGGAGAACGAGGACGAAGAGCCGATGACCGTCCCCTATGACGAGTTGATCAAATCCTGGCAGTAAGCCGGACGTCAAAGGCATGGGGCGCTTCGGCGCCCCATGTCACTCCACCTCATTTTGCATTGGTTGGGCCAAGGCCAACTCTTGGCGCCATCTCGGGTGTCTGTTTCTCCCAAACCCATCCGTCAGTCCAGAGGCAGGACCGTGAAAACTGTACCAACCTTCGCTGTGGGCGCGCTGCATGACGGCCCTGCGACGATCGAGACAACTATGCGTTGGCCGTGCTCATCAGAATGTAAGCCAACCTCATGCTCAAATAGAATCTGTTTGCCCGGAAAATGGCGCTTGAGAAGCGGTTTCTGTCGAAGTTGCATCAGGTAACACGTTCAAAGAATTGCGCGAACTGGCAGGACGCGATCATCTCCAAACGGAAGTATCAAAGGATATCAGACGTGCCTCACTTTTCTTTCTCGTGCCCGACACGAGTGCATTTTGGCGCTGGGACATGCGGGAAACTTGCAAGCCTGCTGCCTGCGGACGCAAAGCGCGTGATCCTTGTGCGCGGACGCAGCGGGCACGCCTCTGCGCCGGTTCTGATGCTCCTGGAAACAGCGGGGCTTGATGTCACGCAACTGAGCTGCGACGGCGAACCAACTGTGGCATCCATCGACGCGGCACTGGACATTTTGGCGACCATAAAGGCCGACGCAGTGATCGCGTGCGGTGGTGGCGCTGCGATAGACACAGGCAAAGTCGTATGCTTTGGGGTGTCAAACAATCTGCACGGCTATGACGACTTTGCCAAACTGACGCCGGGGCAAATGGATACCCCATGCCTCATTCCTTGCGTTGCGCTGCCCACAACCGCAGGCACCGGCGCCGAAGTGACGGCCAACGCGGTCATTGGCGTGCCCGAAAAAGGCGCCAAGATCAGCCTGCGCGGCCGCGGGCTTTGCCCGACCGTGGCCATCGTCGACCCTGATCTGATGCGCGGCGCGCCGGATGCCGTTGTGCTGCACGCAGGTCTGGATGCGGTCACGCAGGTCTTCGAAAGTTTCACTTCAAACGCGGCCACGCCGTTTTCTGACGCCTTAACGCAGTCAGTCAAAGACAAAGGGCTGCCAGCCCTCAAACGGGCATTGGACGATGCTGATATGTCTGCTTTGGATGATCTGGCGTGGATCAGCCATGTCAGTGGACTTGCGCTGGCCAATTCCGGCCTTGGGGCGGCCCATGGCTTGGCCTCGGTCATCGGTGGCCGATTTGATGCACCCCATGGTGCACTATGCGGGCGGTTGCTGCTTCCCGTGGTGCATCAAAATCTGAGTCGCGCGCCACAAGGGACAGAAGTGCACGCGCGGCTCACATCATGTGTTGCTCACATAGCTACAGTCTTTCCCGAAACTGAAAAAACCGACCTGCTTTCTGGCTTTAGAGCATGGCTCGATACCCAAGGCCTACCCCGGCTCGCAGATTGGTCAGTCTCTCAAGACGATCTGACCTCTCTCGCTACACAAGGCATGACCGCCTCATCAAGTCAGAAAAATGCAGTCCCTCTGAGCGAAGCCGACTATCTGCACATTCTTTCGGCTGCTTTATGAAGGTGGGCGAATGACATGTCCGGCAGCGTGGCTGGGGTCGGAAATCGAGCAGTTCTCATCTGTTTCAAATCGGCGACCTTAGTTCGTTTTTTGTGCCGCACCTATCACGAGGCAGCGTCTGCTATGCGCCGGTACCACCAATTCGTAGAGTCCGCAGCGTCCAACACATTGGGCTCTGGCACTAAATCGCTTCGCGATAGGGGCGCTTGTGGCGTGGGTTGCGCGTAGTCAGGATTTGTTTCGCGGATTGTGGGG